>CAZHET010000630.1:0-3536 GCA_964531585.1 uncultured Planctomycetaceae bacterium
CGCATAGCGGGTCTCGGGTCGACCGCCGGCTGAGCTGCTGAACTGCAGGTCACTGCAATCGCAGCGAACACAAATGCGCGGAGACCGGCACCGAAAAATATGCTCCTGAATTTCATGCTCTGTTGTTGCCTGTCAAAACCACCTCACCAATCGCCCTGTTGTTCACAGTTGCCCTGCTGTTCATAGTTCCAGCGGCGACTGCCACGCAGCCTTCAATTCGTCCAGACCTGCGTCGATCGACCGTCCGTTGCCATCACGGACCTGCATTCGGTTTGTGCCCGTGGTGACGCCGACACGGTTAAGATGCGTTCCGCTCAAACATGCCTCGAACTCCTGAGCCTGTGACGGACGTACCTCCACCAGAAACCGACTGTTACTTTCGGAAAACAATTCCGCGGCCGAGACGTCCTGCAGTTCGATACCAACGCCACCGGCGAAAGCCATTTCCGCCGCGGCGACCGCCAGACCGCCTTCGCTCAGGTCATGACAACTCAGCAACAAACCGGCTGTGACTGCCCGATGAACGGCCACAAACATCGCACGCGCCGTCTGCCCGTTGACTCTCGGAACGCTGCCACCGGACATGCCATGCACCAGATGAAAATGGCTGCCGCCGAATTCGTCGTGGGTCTCTCCGATCACGTACAGCAGGTTTCCCGCGCCTTTCAGATCCATTGTGACGGCCTGCTCGACATCGTCCATCTGCCCGAGCGCCGTGATCAGCAGCGTCGACGGAATGGCGACTGTCCGACGGCTGCCGTCCGTGCTTTCGTACGTGAATTCGTTGTTCAGGCTGTCCTTGCCGCTGACGAATGGTGTGCCGTACGCGACGGCAATGTCCTGGCACGCCAGAGCCGCCCGAACGAGTGTCCCCAAAGTCTCCGGACGTTCGGTATTGCCCCAGCAGAAATTGTCCAGAATGGCGATACGTGCCGGGTCTGCCCCCACCGCGACACAGTTTCGTACGGCTTCGTCAATCGCGGACGCCGCCATCCAGAACGGATCGAGATCGCCGAAGTGCGGATTCATTCCGCAGGCGATGACCAGTCCTCGACGGGACGTCAGATCGGGCCGCACGACCGCCGCGTCGGACGGTCCGTCGCTCTGCACGCCAACCAGCGGCTTGACGACGCTGCCCGCCTGAACTTCATGGTCGTACTGACGGATAATGGATTCCTTGCTCGCAACATTCAGCGAGCTGAGGATCAGTTTCAAGTCGCTGGTGTAGTCACGTGCAGGCAGGTCCGTCGGTCCCGTCAGCCCTGCCGAATCGACCTCATAGACGGCTTCACGCACGACGGGCGGGCGGCCGTCATGCAAAAATGACATCGCCAGCCGGCCAACTTCGCGGCCCTCGTACAGCAGGCGAAGGTCTTTGGTATCGGTGAATTTTCCAATGGCCGTCGCTTCGACACCTTCAGACCGGCACAGAGCTTCAAAGGCGTCCCAGTTTGACGGCGGAACGGCCAGAACCATGCGTTCCTGAGCCTCACTGATCCACACTTCGGTGTAGCTCAGGCCGGGATACTTCAGAGGTGCTTTTTCCAGCCAGACTTCGGCTCCCGTGTGCTCACCCATTTCGCCGACCGCGCTGCTGAAGCCACCGGCTCCGCAGTCCGTAATCGCCGAGTACAGGCTGCGATCGCGCGCTTCCAGCAACACGTCCAGCACCATTTTTTCCGTGACGGGATTGCCAATTTGAACGGCTCCGCCACTGATCGATTCGCTTTCTTCCGTCAGCTCGGCGGAAGAAAAAGTGGCTCCGTGAATTCCGTCCCGCCCGGTTCGGCCGCCGACCGCCACGATCAGATCGCCGGGCTGCATGTTGCCTTCGATCCTGTCGTTCGGAATCATCGCCACATTGCCGCAGTACACCAGTGGGTTACCAAGGTAGCGATCGTCGAAATACACAGCTCCGTTAACCGTCGGAATCCCCATGCGGTTGCCGTAGTCACGCACACCGGAAACAACGCCCTGCATCACGGCCCGCGGATGCAGAACTCCCGGCGGAAGCTCGTCCGCCGGAAAGTCCGGACGAGCGAAGCAAAATACGTCCGTGTTAAAGACTGGTCGAGCGCCAAGGCCCGTTCCCATTGGGTCGCGGATGACACCGCCAAGGCCGGTATTGGCACCGCCGTACGGCTCGATCGCGGACGGATGGTTGTGGGTTTCGACCTTTATGCACACCGCCTGCCTGTCATCGAACTTCACGATCCCGGCATTGTCCTTGAACACGCTCAGGCACCAGTCGTCCGCGCCCAGGTTCTGGCGAATCTGCGTGGTCGCCTGAAAAATCGTTTCCTTCAGCATGTTGTTGAACTGCAGTTCGCGAACGACTTCTCCGCCTGCCGTTTCGACATAGTGAATTCGTCCCGCCAGCGTCTTGTGTGAGCAGTGCTCGCTCCACGTCTGAGCGATCGTCTCCAGCTCGATGTCTGTTGGATCGCGCGTGAGCGACCGAAAGTAGTCTCGGATCGTCTGCATTTCACGCAGACTAAGATACAACTGTCCTTCCGCAGACAACCTTATCAGCGCAGCGTCATCCATCTCGCGAATCGCAATCGTGGTCAACTCAAAGCTGTAGTCGGAACCCACAGAGATGTCGCTGATCTGCAGGTTGCCCGCGACAACGTACTCAATGGCCTCATTCGCCAGCACGCGAGATTCGACTCGGGCGCGGTCCAGATCGCTGAGCGGGCCGGTCAGCCAGTACTTGCGGCACGTGGCGACGGCCGAGACGCTGAAGTTCTGAGCCGCCAGAGCCTTTGCGGCGTTTTCCGCGACGCTGTCGGTCACACCGGGGTGCAGCAACACGTTCAGACAGTCCGGGTTCGTCGTGTGATCAGCCGGTAGCGCCGTTACCCGGGCATGTTCAACGACCGGATCGCACAGCAGGAACTCCGCAGCCGCGGCTGCCTGCTGCTCATTCAGTTCGCCCTGAATCAGAAATGAGCGTGCAGAGCGGACGCTGGTCAGAGAGTCGATTCCCAGACTGCGCGCACCCGCAAGGACTCGCAGTCCCTCGTGGTCCCGGGCGTTCTTTGACGGCAGAATTTCCACTTCCCAGAGCATTCGTCACTCGTTCCTTTCTGTTCGGCTGAAGTTGGGGCGGGAGTATTCCACGGACCCGAATGCAGTACAAGCAACGCAAAGCCTGACCGGACAGTGCCACGGTGTGGGCAAAACACAGACAAACGCCCCGTGTTCGCTTCATTGTTCGCTGAATTCGTGAGTCGCCATGTGCCAGCAGATCATTGTATTCGCCTTCGAGAATTATCACTGCGTTCCACCTGCGGCCGCACGGACCATGCAGTTCGAAAGCATCTGCTCTGACGGGCTCGGACAAAGCGAACGATGCAACACGCCTTCGACGACTGCTCGATCACAAACCCGGCGCTGTTCACTCGATGGCACTCGCTTTGTAAGCGGCACGGCGCTAGCCGCCGGTGTCTGCATTGAAAAACGCTGGGGGAAAACCGGCGGCTAGCGCCCAATGGCACTCACTTTGTGAGCGGCACGGCGCTAGCCGCCGGTGT
>CAZHET010000631.1:0-3536 GCA_964531585.1 uncultured Planctomycetaceae bacterium
AACCGCTGCCTTCCACGTTCGGATTGTAGCTTCCGTTGCCGAGGTCGCTGACGCCGACATAGAACGTCTCGGAAACTTCGCCGGAGAAAAAGAACTGGAGAAATGAGTCCAGGCTCTCGCCATCGTCGTCATTGCTGTCGATCTCATTTCCGAAGGCGTCGAACAGGCGGACGTAAGTGTCGATACCGCTGCCGATTGCCTGAGCGTCAATATCGACGATCAGCGTGTCGCCGGGGAAGAGTTCGACTTCGTAGATATCCACGTCCAGCCCGGCGGCGATATTCAGGTTGTCGCCGATGCTGGCGGACAGGAAAAAGCTGCTGGATGAGCCAATGCCTGTGAGTGTTGCATCGCCCAGTGTGTCATTGGGTTCACCGGGATTGTTCGGTGGCGGACCCAGATCGATAGGTTCCGGCCCGAAGCGACCGGTGACAGCCAGTCGGTCGGCACCGGGAACGCCAGGCAGTCCAACGTCGGAACCGTCGATCGCCACAGCGTTCGCAAGTTCATCGTTGGTATTCGGCAGGACGAACGGCTCCTCTTCGATCTGCGAGTTCAGCATCGTGCGCAACCAGTAGCCACCGGATCCCGCCAGACCGCTAACGCGGACTGTGTATGTTCCGCCCAGAGCAACGGCTGCATTCTGCAGGAACACAGACTCACCGGCAGTCGCTGCGGCGACTGTTGCGACGGTGGCACCCAGCGGATGATGAGCTCAACTTCTGCCTGCAGCGACGCATCGCCGGTCACAAGGGCGACGCTGACTCGCTGGTTCGAATCCAGATCGATGGTCCATTCGTCATTGTCGCTGTTCGGATGTAGTGCGCCATTCACCTGCTGAGATGCCGCCAGCGTCGCCCGTGGTCGCGCGACGTTCAGCGGCAGTGGAAGCGGTTCGCTGACGATGTCCGTAAAGAAGCGAAACGTGAAATCCGTGCCGCCGTCGAGTGGGTTGCCGACGATGTCGCTGAATGCCAGGTTGTTCAGAGTGACTTCGAAATCACCTTCCGGCAGTCCGACAGCCGTGAAGTCCAGCGTCAGGATTGTTTCGCTTCCGTCGAAGAACAGGCCATCCGGCACATGCGTCTGTCCCGTAATGGCATCGACAACCTGCACGTCAAAGATGGATGGAAACAGATCGCCGATCGGTTCGCTGAACTCGAAATCCAGAGTCAGCAGTCCCGCGTCAATGACATCGCTGTCCGCGATCACGTTTGAGTTGGCTCGAACGTCAACAACCGTCGGCGGAGTCGTATCAACGACGATTGTGCTGGAGAACGCCGAAAGAGGTGCTCCGGAGATGCTGTCGACCGCCGCCGCGGCGATATCGACCACGTACGCGCCTTCGCCAACGTCAAGGCCGGTCAGATCGAATTCCAGTGTATCGCCGTCAATCAGCGTGAAGCCGACGGGGTTGACCGCAGAACCTCCGGGCTGAGTGATCACGATGTCCGTCAATTGCAGCGACGTCAGCAGCGGTGCCTGGCTGAAATCGAGCGTCAGCGATGTTGGCAGAGCAGGAAACGCGTCGCCGTCGAACGGATCGATGGCTGCCACTTCAAACGGCAGACCGGACACGGCTCCGGCAACGCTGCTTTCAACGGCCAGCGCATACTCACCGGCACCGCTGCCGCTGGCGCGGACCACGACGTCGTACCGCCCCGGTGCTGTCACCGGAACTGTCAGCAGCGCGTTGCGCCCATCGAGCCCACCGTTGTCATCAAACCCGATCGACACGCCGTTGGGATCAAACAGTTCGATCGCCGGATTCATTTCATTCAGGAATTCACCAGGGCCGTCACCCGGTGTTGTCGTGGACAATGTCAGCGTTGTCGCAGCGGTGACTTCGACCGAATAGCGATCAATCGGTGCGGTCACGTTGCCGTTGAAGTTGACAGCCGCCGCGATCTCGTCGGTCGTCATGCCGTTCAGTGCGTCCCCCTGCAGTGCAGCCAGGTCCAGGACCGTTTGAGAAACAACGGCGGGATCGGCATCCTGGGCACCAAAGTGCATGACGATCTGCGTTTCGCCGGGCTGCAGAGTCAGGAACCATTCGTAAACGATAAAGTCGACTCCGGACCGAAATGCATTGCTGGGGGCGACACCTCCCGGCGCGGAAATCACATGTCCGACTGCCGCATCGCCGCTTCCGACAAGGTTGTCATCGGTCACGATCCAGTGGTCATTGACGCCGAAAAACACGTCGCCGCTGGACGTTCCGACAACCACCGTGTCGTTGTCAGAGCCCAGGTTCGTGAAGATCTGCACGAACTGGTTGACTGGTGTTGAGCCCGTATTGCTAAAGATTTCAAGAAACCGCGTGAAACCTTCAGTCGGTGAAACGTAGATCTTCCGGTGCGATTCGACCTGTCCGTTCAGGAATGGTCCGATGACAACTTCGCGGCCACCGTCTTCAGTGGACGCCGGCAGCCCGAAGCCGGCCGCCGACGAATTGAAGCCACCGTCGAAGGCATTGTTCGACCCGTTGCTGATCGAACCGGCGTTCTGAATGTCCCACACGGCCCCTCCGCCGTCCGTCAGCGCGGGGTTCAGGGGCAGCGTGACGCTGGTGCCCGCAGGAACAGCGATTTCGCCGATGCCGGCGTGCCCCAGCACCTGGCCGCTGACCCCGATCTGCTGAGGATCGCCGAAGGTCTGCTCAAGCCCAAACGTCGCGCCGCGCGTCACGACCAGCGAGTAGCGCGCATCCGGCGAGACTCCGCTGACGTGCACAAGCAGCGTGCCACCGGTCGCCGGGACAAAATCGGAAATCGAAGAGGTTACATTGTCGGCACCGAACACCCCCGACGTCAGCACATTGCCTGCACCGTCGGTCAGTGTCACATTACCGTCGAAGGATTCCGCGGCCATCACGATTGACAAGGGCTGACCTGCGGAAGCCGTAAACGAATAGACGTCCGGTGCCGCGACAGAATCCGAAATGCCCACCGCGGCCAGTCGATCTGCCGTGCCACTGATCGCCACAGAGCTGGCATTGATGTCTTCTGCCTGACCAATCGTGTCATTCGGAACGAGTCCGGCTGAGGCTGCTTCCAGCTCGACATGAGCATTCAGAAATACGTCAACTTCGTAGAGCCCTGTCCCTGCAAGGCTTGTTGCTCGAACGGTGTACGTTCCCGCAACGGTTGGCGTAAACGTCTGAATCAACACGCCGTCACCGGCCGCTGCGGCGGACGACGAAGCAACCGCACCACCGCCGCCCGGCGCGATCAGTTCGACAGACGCCTGAATGCTCAGGTCATCCGGCGTTAGCAGAACGGTAATCGTCTGCCCCGGATCGACGTCGATGGTGAAACTGTCGGCATCTGCGACGGCATCGAAGAAACCGGTGACAGGAGGATCGTAGATCAGAGACCCAAGCGGCAGCTTCGCTTCCAGCGGCGCAGGAAACGGGGTGTCCGTGCTGAAGTCCGCACTGAACGACAACAGATAGTCGCCGCCTGGGTTGCCGTCGCTGTTGCCGTCCAGCAGATTGCCCGCCCGGTCGCGAGCTGCATCCGAGGCACTGAAGATCA
>CAZHET010000632.1:0-3515 GCA_964531585.1 uncultured Planctomycetaceae bacterium
TCACGGACCCCTTGTTCGGTCGATTCGGGGGGCTGTCGGTCATGGCGATCGCCAATGCCTGCACCGACTGACGACGCAGTCCCCGGATGCGCCCGTTCGACCCTGTCAGCCTGATTCTCCCGTGAGGTTTACTGCGCAACCGGGAACAAACCGCGTTACGGGGTTCTCAATCTCCTGGCACGTCTTCCAGTGGCTGCTGCTTTGTGAAGCCGATCATCGCAGCCGTCTGAAAGACCACTGCGTAGATCACGAACGCACCCAGCAGGATTGAGATCGTTCGGGTCGCAGCAACGAACGCCCGGTGCTCAACAGGTCCGATGGAACGCAGTGCGGTGACCGCCAGCGCCAGTGGCACGCCGATGAACAGGCACCACATCGCATACCGCAGCACCAGGCTGATGCTCACAACACGATTTTCATCCGGCGTTGTGCGACTCAAAGACCGAATCCAGACAGCCAGCAGCAGCGGAAGTCCGATCACCGAACTGCCGTGCTGAAACACTTTGTACAGCGGCACGTCGAGCCCTCGGATTCCGACGGATGTATTCAGCACGGGAAGCACCTGAGTCCCCCAGCGTCCGGCGTGTGTGAACGAATCCCAGAACACGTGGGTGGCCGCTGCGAACAGCAGGCAGGCGCACACAAGCAGCAACCAGGTCACCGAAGCATCCGGCGATTCGGTCAGCGGCGGCCTCATGCGAGCCTGCACGCCGTTTGGAAGCAGCGCCTGCAGGGGCCTGCGGAAGATCAGTTCGAACGCGAAGAACATCATCAGCCCCAGCGGCAGGCACGCGGTGACGAGTCCGGGAATCGAGTGCGCTTCGGCGTAGCTGAACAACCCGACGAACATCGGCATGTCCGGCACCACCGCACCGATCGCCAGTGCGGAAAACGGAACGGTTCGCAGGAAACCGCCAAAGGGCACGACCGCGATGATGTGAGTGGGAGTAAACGGCATAGAAACAGCACAATTCCGCGTGTTGCTGCTATTCGGCAGGCAATGCTTGCGACAGCCTTTGGAAGACCGCCCCCAGCGGAGCGTTCACCACAAGGTCGGCGAGTTCATCCAGCGGTGTCGGGTCTCGGTTCAGAATTACCAGGCGGGCACCGGAACGTTTGGCAATTCGCGGCAGGATGGCGGCCGGTTCCACCACGAGCGACGAGCCCAGCGAAAAGAACAGGTCCGCCGTCTCAGCCCACAGCGCGGCTGTTTGCAGAACGTCGGCGGGAAGTGCCTGGCCGAAGGAAACCGTGGCGTGTTTCAACCGACCGCCGCAGTCAGGACAGTCAGGAACGCGGTCTTCCGCCAGAAACTTCTGAACCCAGACATCCGCCGGTTCACGCCATGCACAGTCCAGACACGCGATGTCTCGCGCGGTGCCGTGCAGTTCCAGAACGTGGCGGCTGCCAGCCTGTTGATGCAGGCCATCGATGTTCTGAGTAATCACGCCACGAAGTCGCTGAGCGGTTTCCCATGCCGCCAGCGACTGATGCGTGATATTCGGCTGTGCAACGGCGAAGTCCCGGTGAGCTTCCGCCTTCTGTGTCCAGTACTCATAGCGAGCTTCCGGGCTGCGGCAGAATTCGTCGAAGTAGACGGTGCGGTATCTGGTCCAGACTCCGCCTGGTGAACGGAAATCGGGAATTCCACTTTCCGTGCTGATGCCGGCACCGGTAAACGCGACGGCCGACTCGGATTCGGCCAGCCACTCGGCAATCAATGCTGCCGCGTTCGCGATGTCATCGGAAGTCAGTGGCTGTGTCATGGGATTTCACGGCAGCGAATCGCCGCCTCATAATTGCCCGCGGTGACATAACTGACGGCCAGCAGCCGGCGCGACGTGCGATCGGGCGACAGCGTGTGACGCCGTTCGGCAGCGTCAACAGCGTCGCCTGCTCGCCCGTCGCGAAGGTGTCTGAGAACCTGTTCGTGCAGCACCTGAGCCTGTTGGCGAACAGCCAGAACAAGTGTCAGGTCGCACTTACAGCGCCGGCATTCGGCGGAAGCCGTTTGGTCGGCTCCGCACGTGGGACACCTCAGCGTCTGAGGATCGGTCGTCACGATACTCATACGTCTTCCACGTAGAACAGCAGGTCTTCCAGGCGTGCTGAAAAATCCGTCATCGAATCGCGGTCACCGCCGGCAGCAGCCTGCTGCACAGCGGCGATCAGTTCGCGAATTTCCTCGGCATCTTCCTCTGAGGCCTGCCCCAGCGCTCGTCGTGCATTCGCGATAAGCGTTTCGGCTTCGTGATGAAGAGAATCTGCGGACGTAGTTTCGGTTTCGTCGTCGGCGGTGGCGGCGGGCCGTTGAGGCGAGACGTCGTCGCCGAAGATCTCGGCAAGATTCGTCCGGGCATCTTCGCGGCCAGCGTCCCGAAAACGGCTCATCGCGTTATCGACGATCAGGTTCTTCTCCAGCCCAGTCGCTCGTTCGATGGCCGTGACGGTCAGAATGCCGTCCAGGTTCAGGTCGAAACGAACCAGAATCTGACTTCCGTCGCCAGCGGTCTCGTCCAGACCATCCAGCCGAAATTCCCCCACCGGCACATTGAACGTGGCGTCTTCGTGCTCACCCTGCAGCACGTTGATCTCCGCAGCGCTCTGTCCATCACGACACGTATAGTAGATCTCCGATCGACTGGCCGGAAGCGCGGTGTTGCGTGGGATCACGGCTGAGAACATGTTGCTGCTGAGACGTCCGCGCAATTCTCCCAGGCAACTGATTCCCAGAGTGTGCGGCGTGATATCAACCAACACCGTTCCGACGTCGACGCCGGCTACCAGTGCCCCCTGAACTGAAGCTCCCATCGCCACGCAGAGATCCGGATCGATTTCGAGGTGCGGATCATGGTCCAGTTGTTCCTTCAGCAGGCGATGCACCATCGGCGTGCGACTGCTGCCACCCACCAGAATCACGCGGTCGATTTCCGACGCTGCCAGCTTTGCGTCATCCAGAGCGGCGTCGACGCAGTCAATTGTCTTCTTCAGCAGAGGTTCGATCATGTCTTCATAGGTACGGCGATCGAGTTCGGCCTGAAGGTGCAGCGGCTGGCCGTCTTTTTCTGCGATGAATTCTTCTGTCACGGTCACAACGACATCTTCTGACAGCTTCTGCTTCGCGAGTTCCGCGGCCTGCAGGAGACGGGATTTCGCCACGGGAATTGTCCGCAGATCAATGTCGTGTTCCTGCTGAAATTCGTCGCACAGATGGTCCAGCAGCAACTGGTCGAAGTCGTCGCCGCCCAGGTGAGTGTCGCCGTGGCTGGCGAGCACCTCGATCACTCCCTGTTCAATCTGGACGATCGACACATCAAACGTTCCGCCGCCCAGGTCATAGATCAGCAGCTTCTCGTTTCTTTCCGAATGCGGCTGATAAGTCAGTGTTGCGGCAGTGGGTTCGTTGATAATGCGGACCACTTCCAGTCCCGCAAGCTCCCCGGCTTCGCGAGTCGCCGTGCGCTGATTGTCGTTGAAGTAAGCGGGAACGGTGATGACCGCTTTTTGTACGGACT
>CAZHET010000633.1:0-3515 GCA_964531585.1 uncultured Planctomycetaceae bacterium
CAGCCGTGGCTTCATAACGAACACCGGCTCCCAGAGCCGTTGCATCCGCTGTGAATGCAGTCGGCGTCGGAGGAGGAAACGATCCGATCGCCGGGCCAGGTGTGGACGGACATCGATAAACCGGAACAGGTGACCTGACGAGATTCAGGTTATTGCCTTCTGCAAAACCCTGATTGATATTCCACTGCTGAAACAGCGTGGCCTGTTCGATGTAGGGAAGGACGGCGATCGTCCACGGCCCCTGGACAAATCTCAGACCATCTCCCCGCACGATCAATGGGTTGTTGTGAGGAAAGCGGTTGTACACATCGTGGTAGTTATGGAACGCCAGACCAAGCTGCTTCAGATGATTTTTACACTGCGTCCGGCGAGCCGCTTCGCGAGCCTGCTGCACGGCAGGCAGCAACAGCGACACAAGAATCGCTATGATGGCAATCACCACAAGAAGCTCGATCAAAGTGAATCCACGTGAGCGACGACGTTCAGGTTGCATTTTTTTATCTTTCCAGTCAAAAGTTAAAACAGAATGATTGCATTCGGCAGGCGACAACTATCGCTGCCCCGGCTTTCGAAGCTGAGCTTCGGGAACAACCAGATCAAACTTTGTTGCCTGACCTTCCGGCACAGGAACCGTGATCTCATAAGACGACGATTTCGGGTCTCCAAGAATGCCACCGAACATGTCAATCGAATCCAGACCAGCCGACGACAGCCACGTGAAAGTCACCTTGTAAGTGCCCCTGACCGCGCCATCTGCTTCGCCGGTTGAAGAGATTCTGAACGTGCCGTCTGCAGCCGTGACTGCGGTGGGATAACGGTAATTGCCGGGTGTGGATTCGTCGGAATGATGGAGCAGCACGACAACTCGTTCAGCAGGGTTTCCATTGACCGTCACGACGCCTTCCATCGGAAAACGTTCCGGGCCATCCGGGCGACTGCATCCTCCCGTCAAGCCGGACAAGACTGCCAGACCAAGTACTGAGACCAGCCTGCGAATCGGAACAGTCCGAGAACCTGTCACCTTTTTTCGTACGGACGGATCCCTTGATTCCGGCCAGCTAAAATCACATTTCATTTTCGTTATGCTCATCGAGTAAACTCACACATGGAATTAATCTGAACGATCAGCCGCAGAATGCTCCGCAGCTCGGGGACACGCGACGCTCGAAGTCAACGGGCTTCAACTATGGCCTGCCTGACATCATCCGCGACAAAATCAGCCGATGTGGGCCACGTTCGAACACTGGCCACCTGACCTTGCGAATACACCACGTAACTGGGACACACGGTGGCTCCGACTTCGCGAGCCAGTGATTGGTTCAGGTTGAAGTCAATCCGAACAACATCGGCCTGCTGCAGAAGTTCGGTCGCCTTCTGCCGAATCGGGGACCGCATGTCGTCGCAGCGGTAACATCCGGAAAGAACACTGAATTCCACCAGCACCGGTCGTTCGCTGCTGTTGATCAACTGCTTCAGTTCGTCACGATTTACTTCACGAATGGAAGTTTCCGGCTGCGAGTGCGTTAGCTCGGAGATCATCACGGGCAACGACTGCACATTCGCTGGCCCCTCATCCGCACAGCCCGTCTGCATCACGGAAACCAGCAGCAGGCCAACCATCCGGCAAAACAAAAATCGAACGTAGGACGGCCTTTCCAGGACGTCCCAGGATTCACATTGACAGTCACGTCGACGGCCTGGAAAGGCCGTCCTACAAGGAAGTCCCATGCGGAGATTCATCAGAAAATTCATGACAGCTCTCCCCCGAAGTCAGCCGCGACTTCCTGGTCATCCGTCAACGGCCACGGTTCAAACGGGTCTTCGAATTGTTCCCATGCCGCTTCACCGGCGAGCAGTTCGTCATTCGTCAGCAGGCAATCATCCAGCTCACGGCGAATCGATTCTTCGTTCAGATCCTGGCCGATGATGACCAGTTCCTGGCGACGGTCGCCCACCTGTTCGTCCCAGTTTGCTCGAATCTCCGCGATCATCTGCGGGTCTTCCAGAGGCCAGTCGTCCTGAGGCGTTTCGGCCCACCATTGTCCGGCCGGATCGGCACTGATGACCTGTCCAGCCTGAGACCAGTAACCGGCCAGCGTGTGTCGACTGGCCAGCCAGAAGTAACCTTTCGATCGCAGGATGGTGGACGTGTCACCGCCTTCAAACCAGAAGTGATGGAACCTGGCCGGATGAAAGGGCCGACGAGCTCGATAGACAAAACTGCTGATGCCGTATTCTTCTGTTTCTTTGGACTCTGCACCGCGTGGCACCTGCAGCCACTGTTCTGACTGTTCGGCCCACTCCTTCTGAAACAGCCCCGTGTTCAGAATCGATGTCAGCGGCACTTTTCCGCGCACGGACTCCAGCACGACCGCTTCCGGATTCAGCTTCTTCAGCACAGCTCGCAACGTTTCGCGGTCTTCGTCGCTGACAAGGTCGGTCTTGTTCAGAAGGATGACGTTGGCAAATTCAATCTGATCCACCAGCAGCAGCGAAATGTCACGGTCATCGGTTTCATCGAGTCCGATGCGTCGGTCACGAAGTTCTTCCACCGACTGCAGATCGTTGATGAAATTCGCCGCGTCGACGACCGTGACCATGGTGTCCAAAGTCGCGAAATCGCTGAGTGCCTGGCCGTGTTCATCCACGAAAGTAAACGTTTCGGCCACCGGCAGTGGTTCGGAAATCCCCGTCGATTCGATCAGCAGATAGTCGAAGCGACCTTCCTTCGCAAGACGGCCGACTTCCACCAGCAGGTCTTCTCGCAGAGTACAGCAGATGCAGCCGTTGGACATTTCCACCAGCTTCTCATCCGCACGACTCAGCGCCGCCTGACCACCTCGCACCAGCGATGCGTCGATATTCACTTCGGACATATCGTTCACAATCACGGCCACTCGCAGATTGTCGCGATTGGTCAGAACGTGATTCAGTAACGTCGTCTTGCCGGCTCCAAGAAATCCGGACAGCACAGTGACAGGCAGTTTGGCATTCATTGATTTGGTGATTTCGTTGATGTTTGAAGAACAGTGTCGGATGAGACGCTACGTTGAGCAGACTGAACGACGGAGACCCCGGTTGGTTGTGCGGACGCGGAAGTGTTCAGTTCGCCGAACTTCGGCTGAGGCCCCAAAATGATGACAGCACATAGCGAAAGCAGGATGCCTGCACACAGCAGGTCTTCCATCAGATGCTTCATGGTTGAGTGATTGATCATGTCATGTCCTGTTTTTGTCGTTTAACCCCAATACCGTTCAAAAAGTAGCAGGCACACTCCGTGTGCCGTCCGCCGAACCTCAAAAAGCAAAGCTTTTTGAGGGTTACGGCACATGGAATGTGCCTGCTACTTTGCTTCGTTGAACGGTATTGCGTTTAACCCGTAGCCGCAGACGAGTCGCGGTACGGCGCGATGAGTGATCCAGACAAGGCGCGGTAGAGCCCGATGAGTAACCGCCTCGCCTGCGGCATCGGGCTAAACGAAGCGCCGCACGAGGCTGACTGCTGGCCGTAGAACT
>CAZHET010000634.1:0-3492 GCA_964531585.1 uncultured Planctomycetaceae bacterium
CAGCAGGGAGCGTCTGTACTGGTCGACGAAGCCGACGTGGAATTTCTGGATTAGGTGCAGGCCGGAATCCGGGGGGACGGTCGGCTCGCTGGTGTTTCAAGCCGGGTTGAACTGCGCGGTAACGCAGCTTTGACGCAATGGTGCGCGGGGCACTGCACAGAATTCAGCTGCCCAGGCGGATCTTCACGGCATCCGTGATTGCCATTCACGCGACCGGTGGAACTCCCAGGGACTTGCCGCCGTCGATGGCAATGGCCGTGCCGGTAACCATTCGAGCCCCGTCACCGGCAAGGTACAGAATAGCGTCGGCCACTTCCTCGGGTTGCACCATCCGGTCCCAGGCGCGAGCCAGCGGACTGGCGTGAATAAGTTCTCGGACGACCTGCTGCCGATCAATGCGCCCGACGAAGTTCTCTTCAATCATTTCCGTTCGCTCGACCGGACCGGGGCACACGCAGTTGATGCGGACTCGGTCTTTGGAATGGCACAGGGCCAGGCTGCGCGTCAGCCCGACGACAGCCAGCTTACTGATGGAATACACCGGATCATGAGCGCGCGGAAGCAGGCCGGCGTTGCTGGCCACATTCACGATTGCTCCGCCATTGTCCCGCAGACGCATGTGGCGGATGGCCGCCTGGCAGCCAAAGAACGCAGCCTTCACGTTCACGTCGACCACGTTGTGCCAGTCGTCTTCGGTCACTTCATCGATCTGTTTCACCATGCCGACTCCGGCGTTGTTGATCAGCACGTCCAGCCGCGAAGTCTGCTCAACGGCGAAGTCCACCAGCCTTCCAATATCGGCGACGCGGCGGACATCGCAGTCCTGAAACCCAATACCGGCTGATGCGAACAGTGACCTGGTCTGGTCATCAAACCGCAAATCGCCGACGAAAACGCGGTATCCGGAATTTGCAAACTGCAGTGCGGTCACCTTGCCGATGCCACTTCCGGCTCCTGTAATCACAACCGTTTGAGCGTTTGTATTCATGCTGGTGCATTCGCCTCTGACGCCTGAAATGGGCGCCGCAGAAATCCCGATTTTGGTGAATCCGGTCGTCCCCGCCTGTCGTTCCAACAAGGTGTCGATAAGATTCGGCACGGCGAGTCATACCGAAACACTGCGGATTCGAGCAGCGCTGGACGCAAAAAACGCAGCAACCTTTTCACACAGGATGGAACTCATGAAGATACGACAGATATTGTTGCTGCCAGCGTTGGCCGCGTTGCTGCTTTCCGGTTGCGGGTCTGAAGAAGTCACTGACACCGCGGGTGCCGGTGGCGCGGTTGCCGCTCCGGCCGACGATTCCGCGAAAGCCACCGCCGAGTTCGTTGTCGCGGAACTTCAGGCCGGGCGCCCGATTGTGCTTTGGCAGTCGCTTCCGGAAAAGTACCAGCAGGACACAAATGACCTGGTCCGGACATTCGCCCGGAACATGGACCCGGAGATCTGGAAGCAGGTCGTTGGAATTCTTGGTTCCGTGACTTCACTGCTTAGTGATAAGCAGCAGTTCTTTCTGAACCATCCGGAGGTCGCCGAAAGCGAAAACGCGGAGTCGTTAAAGACTGCCATTCCCGCCGTGACATCGTTGCTTCAGACGATCCTCGACAGCGCCGGAGACCTGGAAAAGCTGAAAACCTTCGACGGCGGAGAGTACCTCACCGGCCCGGGAGCAACGGTGATGCAGAATCTGGTGGCCGTCACCGAAGCAATGCCGCCTCAGATGTCGGGCAACGGTTCCATGGATCCCGGCACGCTGCTGAAGCCCGTGACTGTTGAAACGGTCAGTGAGTCAGGTGATTCGGCCACGCTGAAGTTCACCACTCCAGACGGCAAGAGCAACACCGAAACCTTCACGCGAGTCGACGGGAAGTGGCTTCCGGCACAGATGGTTGCCGAGTGGGAACAGAACATGACCAAAGCCCGGGGCGATCTGGCAAAGCTGCCGGAAACCGTGAACGGAATCCGGATGCCGGTGATGATGGCAGCCGGCGCGGTACCGGGCTTGCTGGCTCCGCTGCAGGCCGCAGAAACGCAGGAAGACTTCAATGCCGCGGTCGACGCACTGCAGGGCCAGGCAATGGGGATGATGATGCAGAGCATGGGTGGTGGCCGACCAGGTGGATTCGGTCCGTCTCCGGGAGCCGATGCCGAATATCCGCTGGAGGAACCTGCGTTCGACGCCGAGCCCGTCGAAGTTCCTGGGGAAGCATCGCCGGGGGCGGACAACTGATCAATGAGCCGACGACTGCTGCTGGCGATCGAATCGTCATGCGACGAAACCGCGGCGGCTGTCGTCGCTGAAGATCGAACGGTGCTGTCAAGCATTGTGGCGGCGCAGCACGAGCTGCATCAGGATTTCGGCGGAGTCGTACCGGAAATCGCCTCACGCGCTCACGTGAGGCGAATTTTGCCTGTGATCGAAACCACTCTTCAGAAAGCGGCGTGTTCGAAGGCAGACATCGCCGCGGTCGCCGTGACATCAGAGCCCGGGCTGGTCGGATCGCTGCTGGTGGGTCTCACGGCGGCAAAGACGGTCGCCATGAGCCTCGGCGTGCCGCTGATCACAGTTGATCACATTGCCGCTCACATTTACGCCTGCGGCATGGGGCATGCAGGCGAGGTGTTTCCGGCGGTCGGCTTCGTCGTCAGCGGAGGACATACGAATCTGTACGACTGTCGTTCGGCAACCGATTGCCGGCTGGTCGCCGGAACAACGGACGATGCCGTCGGGGAAGCATTCGACAAGGTCGCTCGCATTCTGAATCTGCCTTATCCCGGCGGTCCGTCGATTCAGCGGGCAGCGGAAGCCGGCGATGCGACAGCATTCCGCCTGCCACGCCCCATGCTTCACTCGGAGACGCTGGACTTCAGTTTCAGCGGCCTGAAGACGGCCGTGTTGTATGCGGCTCGCGGAGTTCCCGGACCCGGTCAGCTATCGGACACTCCTGGCGAGCGAGTTGCGGATCTGGCCGCGTCGTTTCAGCAGGCCGCCATCGACGTGCTGATTCACAAGTGCCGCCGGGCCGTTCGGCAACTTGGCTACAGACGCCTGTGCGTCGGTGGCGGCGTGGCAGCGAATCGCCTGTTTCGGCAGCAACTGACAGAACAGTGTCAGCAGGACGGAATTGAGCTTCTGATTGCCGCTCCGGAACTGTGTACTGACAACGCAGCCATGGCGGCGATCGCATGGGAACACCTGGAGCAGGGCCGAATCGCCGGCCTGGACGCCGACGTCCTGCCGGGACTGGTTCGGCCGGGAAAACGCGGGAACAACCGCAGTGCGTGCTGATTCGCCGCCGTGGTCTATTTTTGGACAGACCGCCGCAACCTGTAGAGAATGCTTCCCAGGCAAAGTTCGCCGAGCGTCAAACCTCGCGCCGCAGCAGACTTTGGAACCAGACTGTGGGAAGTCATTCCGGGAATCGTATTGATCTCCAGCAGCCATGCGCGGTTGCTCCGGTCAACTCGAAAATCCACCCGGGCGATTCCTT
>CAZHET010000635.1:0-3485 GCA_964531585.1 uncultured Planctomycetaceae bacterium
GCTACCCGCGCGTGTTTTCGACCGTTCCAATTGCCTTCGCCAGCCTGCTGATCGTCGCGCTGGCTGCGACCTTCGGGATCTCAGCACGGAACACGTCACTGGATATTCAGGCAAAGTCCGCGCTCAAAGACTTCGAAGACTATTCGCGCGTGGTCCTGACCGATCTTGTTGATGCGCCGCCGACAGAAGCCAATGTTGCGATTCAGGCGATGCCGCATCGATTGCAGTCGTTGTTCCAAAGCCCGGCCAATGCCGTGCCGGCATCTCCGGTGCTGGCACGACTGAGTTCGACGGATCGACAGCGCGGCCGCGACGCGATCTTCGATCATTGCCTGGTGGCGTCTGCTCTGGCCATGGAACGACGGGCGTACTTGACTGCTGAATCTGCCGCTGCCGTTATTGGGCTGCTGCAAACCTGCGAACAATTTCCCGAGCGGGCCGATGAAAGCTGGCATCTCAATCTGCTGAAACTGAAGGCCACCCGCGAACTGAAGGCCGATGTGTTCCATGCCGCCGACCCCCCCGCACCCGAACCGAACGTTTCCCGAAATCGAGCCATCGAGACGGTTCTGGAAGCCCGCGCTCTGCTGTCGATCGGTCGGCCGCACCTGGCGATGGAGGAACTGGGAGCAGTTGACCGTGTGCCGCAACCGGAACTGCTGTTCTGGCTGACCGCCGGTGACTGCGAAAAGCAACTCGGTCAGTACGACGCGGCCGAACTGTCGTACAGTCTGGCGATTCGCGCCGCACCGGATTCGGCGGTCGGCTACTCGCGACGAGCCGCGCTGCATCTGAGCCTGAGTGACTGGGAAGCGGCAGAAGCTGACTGTTCCGAAGCCATTCGCCGCGAATCTTCGTCGTCTGCGCATTTGGCCAACCGCGCGATGGCGCGCGAAAGGCTGGGCAGTTTCGAAGAAGCGCTGCACGACCTCACTGCCGCTCTTGCGGTCCAGCCGAATGCTAACCGACTGCTGCTGATGCGTTCGCGGCTGTTCCGTCGACTTGGCCGGGACGACGAGGCACGCGACGACTACCGTGAGGCCCTGCAGACGAATCCGACGACTGTCGATGACTGGGTCTCACGAGCACTTGCGGTCCTGCAGCAGAATCCTCAGCAGGCGCTCGACGATCTTCGCCAGGCAGAACGACTGGCCCCGACCTCAGTCCTTGTGCAGCAGAATCTGGCGCATGTACTGGCCGAGCATCTTGATAACACTGATGCCGCGATTGAAGCGCTTACCGCCGTTATCGAGCACCAGCCGTTCCATGAAATGGCTCGCGGCGGGCGGTGTGTTCTTTATGCCAGAAAGCAGATGAAGAAAGAAGCGCTGGAAGATATGGACTACCTGAAGACGCATATGGCGGCTCCGAAGCCGGCGACAATTTACCAAATGGGATGCGCCCACGCTCTGCTGACCCCATTCCATGAAGAAAGCCGGCCCGCAGCATTCCGGTTCCTTGCCCGCGCGCTGGGCCTGGGTTACGGAACAGACCTGATGGACAGCGATGCGGACCTGGACCATATTCGCGATACTAAAGAATTCGAGTCACTGCGACTGATGGCGGGCCTGAAGGATCCATAGTCACTGTTGTTTCGTGATTGTATTTGATTCCGGCGCATATGGCGGTCGGAAGGCAGTTTCAACACGCTCTTACCAAAAGCCATTCTCATGTCTCGACGCAAGCGAACTCGCTATAGCTCCGCCACCGAATCGCTCGAACAGCGGCTAGTTCTGGCCACATTTGGAACCGCCTGGCCGGACGCTCGTTCGTTGTCGGTCAGCTTCCCTTCGGACGACGCGGCCATCGGTGCCTATCGCAATTCAGTCCGGGAAGTCTTCGACCAGGTCACGGATCGCCAGGAATGGCAGGAAGCCGCCTTGCGGGCATTCCAGACGTGGGCCGTTCATGCCAACATCAATGTCGGACTTGTGGCTGATCGAGGCGATCACTTTGGAACAGTCGGCCTGTCGACTAACGATCCGCGATTCGGAGAATTTCGCATCGGAGCGTTTCCACAGCCCGGTGTTCTGGCCAGCGCGCTGCCTTATCAGCAAATCGCCGGCACATGGTCCGGAGATGTCCTGCTGAACACTCAGACGAACTACTTCCTTGGCGACTGGAAGTCCGGCTCACCGATCAATGTGCCTGATCCCAACGAGAAGGGACCGGCCGTGGAACTCTATTCCGTGCTGCTTCACGAGGCCGGCAACGCTCTTGGCCTGGAAGACAATAACGTCGCCGGAGCGGTCATGAATGGAATCTATTCCGGCCCCAATGGCACGCTCAAAGCCAGCGACATCGACGCAATCCAGGCGCTGTACGGACCGCGAGAAGACATCTACGAAACCACGAACAACGACCGTCGCGGGCGAGCCACTCTGATTTCCCGCCCGACCGGCTTCCGACCGCAGCGCGATGTCATTTCCGTGATGGGAAGTCTGAACAATACCGCCGACCAGGACTTCTATCGCTTCCGTCCAATTCGTAACCAGGAAAAGGTCACTGTCCGTTTGTGGGCGTCCGGCATCAGTCTCCTGAAAGCCAGGCTGGAAGTTCTCGATCGTGACGGAAACGTCATCGCGTTTGCCAAAGCGGACAGCATTTTCCAGAACAATCTGGAACTGGAGATTGAATCACTGGCGGACCACAGCGTGTTGTTTGTCCGAGTCGTCGGTAATTCAGACGACGCCTATGACGAAGTCTTCACTGTTGGAGACTACCGCATTGATCTCGACTATCGATCGCCGGAATTGCAGCCGAGCATCGTTCCACCGTCTCACGACGCCGATGCGAATAACAACGATGATAACAACGATGATGATGACGATGATGATGACGATGATGATGACGATGATGATGACGATGATGACCAGACGGTTGAGTACTTGTCGGTCGACGCGTTGTTTGAAAACTTCGGTCTTGTCGACACGGAAGTCGGCACAAACGACACCCTTGCGACGGCAA
Organism: uncultured Planctomycetaceae bacterium; assembly: GCA_964531585.1. Taxonomy (GTDB): domain Bacteria; phylum Planctomycetota; class Planctomycetia; order Planctomycetales; family Planctomycetaceae; genus JAWKUA01. Next base: position 2,968 of record CAZHET010000635.1, read on the forward strand.
CACCTCTGGAAACCACCGTCGGATTCCTGGACAACACGCGCTACGAACTCCAGTCGGCGATCTCATCATCGACGGACCGTGACTTGTATCGCTTCACCGCTCCGACAAATGCCAGCCCGACGCTCACAATCAATGTCGATCCGGTCGGCATTGAGACACCGGATCTGGAAGTTTTCCTGTTGAGTTCCTCAGGTGACCGCATCGCCGCTCAGGGGACTCGCAAGCCGGATGGCGGGATCACTTTGATCGTCGACAATCCCGCATCTGCGGAAGAATACGTCCTGTTCGTCCGCACTCGGGAAGGTTCGGCCGTCAGCTCGGGCAACTACGTCGCATCAATCAACTTCGCCACGAACACGACTCCGCTGACGCGAGTCTTCGCGGCCAATGTCAGCACTCGATCGGAAGACCTTTCACTGTTCACCGTCCCGAAGACGGCCCTCTTCCGCTTCGACCTGACCGCCCGGTCACAGCGTGAAAACAATGGTGCGCAGGTCAGCATATACGACGCGCGTACC
>CAZHET010000636.1:0-3483 GCA_964531585.1 uncultured Planctomycetaceae bacterium
CTCAATTTCCAGCAGTGCGAAAACGTCTCACTCATGGCCGCGTGAGGTATAACGGCCTCTGACTTGTCCGGCATCTCAGTCGTGACCGAAATGATGAGTCTCTCCTTCGTCGAAGTTGTCAGCGGCTTGGTTGATGCGATCAATACGATCCTGACCGTCGTTTTCGGTTGGTTCGGGATCAGCGACGGGCCGCGCAGTGCTCAGGTAACGGCAGAGACGATTGAGTTGACGCACCATTTCCAGACGGTCTGCAATCGCCTTGGCCGACATGTCGACTGGTCGCCTGCTGCTAGTCGTGTTGTTCTGCGTTTCCATCGGTCAGCTTTTCGATGTCGGCCAGATCCTGATACCGTCCCGCAAGGCGTTTCATGGCAATCAGCCCGTCTCGCGAGACCACGCTGCAGCTCATCCCATCCAGTTGCACACGAATCCGCCCCTCCCAGACATCTTGAAGCGCCGGGGCGACAATGATCAAGTCCAGTGAGACAAGTTCTGTGCCAGCAGCTTTGGAAACTCGCCAGATTTCCATTTCAAGCGGTGTTTTCGCTTTGAACGGCATGCGCCCGCTCGGAATCCAGAAGCCCTTTGTCTCCGCGATTCGAAGCACTTCCTCGCGTGCGGATTCGGGGACAAGAAAGTCGATATCCTGAGTGGCTCGGGGACTGCCGTGCATGGCCATCGCCAGTCCGCCGCACAGCGCGTATTCAACCTCTGCGTCATTGAATGCTCGCGCAAGTCCCTGCATTTCTTCGATGAGGTCCATGAGCTGCGCCTACAGTTCATACAGTTCGCGAAACCATCGCACGAACGGTGCCGCGTACTCGGAAGTCGGGTCGAGAATTCTCTGCTGCACTGCTGCGTGCAACTGCTGTCCAGGTTCATCCTGCCATGCGAGCCACGTGTGGATTTCGGCTTTGTCTCGATGGGCTGGCTTGAAGTTCGCACCACGTTCCGTTGCCGTGCCACACGCTTCTGAAGCGAACTTTCGAAGCGGGTTCGTTTCGTGATCAGGCACCAGGAATGTCAGAAAGGTTTCCAGCATTCCGTGTGACTGATTGTCCGGCATGATCCACACGCCGAGCCGTTGGTCGCGGTCGTTTGTGGCAATGAGACCGGTCGCGGGGAAGTCGTTCGGCAAGTCCTTGAAGAAACCTGCACACGTGGGCCGGAGTTTATCCCATTTTTTTCCGGCGTCGTGATCCGCGTCCAAGATGATGCCGAAATGCTTCGTGGTCGGATCTTTTAGGCGAATCATCAGCTTCTTTCGGTCGAGCAGATTGTCTTCGCCGCCCATGTCTTCGATCGCCACGAGAAACTCGCGAACTCCAGTGTCTCCGGCCTGTTCCCACGGGAAGCCATTGGCCTCCATCAACTCCGGGATCGTTCGCAGTTCGGTTGCGCCTTCCACGAACAACTTGCGAGGATTGTCGGGTCGAATCACGTCACCGAACCTCAATTCCGGCTTCAGCGACGGCAACGATCTCAGCTTCGGAGTACGGCACGGAATGATCCCGCCCCGCTTCAATTCGGTGGATCATCACTTCACTGTTCTCGAATACGCCCTGGTGAGCAATGCTGGCCAGGCTTTCAACGCAGTCGCGGCTGTGCGTTGTGGCAAACACCTGAACGTTGAGCTGTCGGGACGCCTCGCATAGCAGACGCCACATCTTGTCCATGACCGTGTGATGCAGGCCGGTGTCGATTTCGTCGACTAGGAGGACACTGCCTCTCGCAGCCACGAGCCCAAGTGCTAATCCCAGCATTCTCCACATGCCGTCGCCCATACTGCCAATTGGTAGTCGGTGCTGTGATGAATGGTGCCTGACGACAACTCCTCCGCGAGACGTACGTGAACGCCTTCGGAACTCAGAAACGGTGGCGATTCGGTCAATTCCCGGCTCAATCGAGTTGAGTGCCCTGATCACCAATGCTTCCTCGGGTTCAAGCAGCACTCGTTCCAGCATCTGCACAACTTCATCGATTGAAAGGCCGGCAGTGGTTATCAGTTTTCCGACTCCGTTGCCGCCGTCTCTGAAGCGTGCGACGCCCAAACGGCGAGTGGCAACACCGCCACTGGTACTTATCGGCAACAGCACCGGTTCATAGTCTTCGGGAATCCAATCGATCCTAAGGAACAGCGATGACAGCCCGAGTGATCCAATCCTGTCGTCACCGCTCCCTTCAGAACCGGTAGAGTCATCGTCTCCTCCAATCACTTCAAGAGTCACGACTTCCTGAACATCCTCAGTTGTTCCTGTAATGGCAATCTGGCTCCCAAGATTCAGTTCGTGTCCGTAGAACAGATGCGATGGATCTTCAGAAAGGGAATTCCGATCATCGTCATTGGATTCATGTACGAACTCGCCTCGGCGATTAAGAATCTCCATCAATGGCAGAAGCGACTTCTTCCCCGCAAGGACTTGAATCGCTTCGAGCGTGGATGTCTTTCCGCAGTTATTTGCGCCGACGAGCAGGTTAATCTGACCCAGCGTATCCATGTGGAACTCATTGAGTCCGCGATAGCCGCGAATCGTTAGCTTCTTGTACACACGACAACTCCATTACAACCAAGCAGAAGGTTAGATCGACGCCACAATCCAGATCGAAGCCTTGACATCGCCGACAGTGACGGACTTCGCCTCTTCCGGCGGAGCTTCGACGAAGGCGACGTCATCGGCCAGGGTTTCTGTTTTGATGTACTGGCCCCACTCGGCAACCATGGCCTGAACGACGTTGTCTTCGGAATGATACTCGACGCGGATGCGGTCCTGGATGTTCAGGTTCGCGTCCTTTCGCAACTGCTGGACGTGGCGTACGAAGTCTCGGGACATGCCTTCGCGGATCAGATCGTCGGTGAGCACGGTGCTGACGGCGATCTGGATGCCGCTATCGTCGGAAGACACCCAGTCGGCCGCCTGTTCGGTGCTGACGAGGACGTCGTCGGGCGAAAGGTCCACGGGATTGCCATCGATCTCGACTGAAACGCTTTCGCCACGGCGCAGCGGGCCGAGCACTTCGTCGCCGAGGTCCGGGAGTTTCGTGCGAAGGAGTCCCAGCAGCTTGCCATACTTCGGGCCGAGCGTCTTGAGGTTCGGCTTGTAGCTGTAGCTGACTTTGTCGTCGAGATTGTCCTGCCGAGTGATGCGCTTGATGTTGAGTTCCTCGGCAATGACGTCGGTCAGGTGAGCAATCGCGTCGGCGGTTGAGGCGTCGGCTGCAGCGAACTGCAGTTCGGCCAGAGGCTGGCGAACTCGCAGACTGGATTCTTCACGCAGCTTGTGGCCGAGCTTCACCACCAACTGAGCCGCCGCCATGCGCTGGTTCAGCGCCGCGTCCAGAAGTGCGGAATCGGCCGTCGGGTAGTCGCACAAGTGAACGCTTTCGGATAACCCCGTGAGCGGCAGGGCGCTAGCCGCCGGTGCATCCTGCCTGACCGTTACGGCGACCCGCTGGCTAGCGCCGTGCGGCTCAGGTATTAGTTCT
>CAZHET010000637.1:0-3474 GCA_964531585.1 uncultured Planctomycetaceae bacterium
ACGCTTCAAAGTCTTCCACTTCGTACTGCGGCAGAACGGTGTTGATCCGCATTTCAATGTTCGTCAGTTCTCCGCCCTGAGCCAGCGTCACGAAGGTGATTGCCCGGCCGTTCTGGCTGGACGACAACCGACCGGTGCGACCGACGCGATGAACGTAATCGTCGCAGTATTCCGGGATATCGTAGTTAATAATGTGCGAAATCCCGCTGATATCGATGCCTCGCCCCACGACGTCCGTGGCGATCAGCAGTCGCAACTGGCCCGCTCGTAGTGCCTTGATGACCTGATCGCGTTTGCGCTGCGGCAGGTCGCCGTGGATGACGGCGATCCGGTTGGACTTCAGTCGGCGAGAAAACGCTTCGTACAGCTTGTCGGCTCCGCGCTTGGTGCGGGTGAACACGATTGCCTGAGACGGTTTTTCCTGCGCCAGAACTCGCAGCAGCAGTGAGCGTTTGCGATCCTCGTCCACCGTGACGTAGAACTGCTCGATGGTGTCCACGACCACGTGGTCTTCGGACAGGTCCACCATCTGCGGGTTCCGCATATACCGCTGAGCCAGGCGTTCCACCGGTGGCGGCATTGTGGCCGACAACAACAGCGTCTGACGGTCAGACGGACACTGTTTCAGAATTCGTTCGATGTCCGGCCGGAAACCGATATCCAGCATCCGGTCGGCTTCGTCCAGCACGGCAATCTTCAGGTTGTCCAGCTTGAGCGCCCCGCGGCGCAACAGATCAATCACACGGCCGGGTGTGCCCACGATCGCGTGAACTCCCGACTTCAGTGCTTCGATCTGCTGGTGAATTGGACGTCCGCCGACGGCAATTCCGATACGAATCCGTCCGCCCGCCAGCTTCTTCGATTCCAGCATGACCTGTTCGCTGAGTTCCCGCGTGGGAGCCATCACCAGCAACTGAACGGTTTTTGCCCCGGCATCGATGGCTTCCATCGCCGGCAGCATAAAGGCCGCTGTCTTGCCCGAACCGGTTCGAGCCTGGCCGATGCAGTCGATGCCCTGCAGGGCAATCGGGATCAGTTCCGCCTGAATTGGGCTGGGAACTTTGTAGTTGTTTTCTTCGAGTGTTTTCAGAGTCGCCGGTTTCAGACCCAGCTTTTCGAATGTCGTATCAGAGAGAACTTGCAAAAGAGACCCCGGGCATTATGAAAGGGGGAAGGTGGGGAGTATTCGGCTGGCGATGCGTCGAGAGCAATCATCATACGTCTCGATTTGGACGGAAACAGACTCACGTCCAGACCTGCCAGCAGCGGGACCAGGCGATCATAATCCCGATCACCTGAAATTCACGTTGAGCTACTCTACGCCAAAGATCAGGCAAGGTCAATCACGGGATTCGCACGGAATTTGCTGGCGGGAACCTGTGCGGCTTTGATTTTGGCCGGTATTTGCGCCACCGGGGGGCTCAAAACCGGCATCATTGGCTCACGGCCGACTGATTGACAATTGGGCCTCCGTCCCCCAACGTTCGCGGCAACGGCGCGGCGTCCATTGGTGTCACAACGGATTCATCAACGTCAGCAAACAGAACGTCAGCAACAGAATGAACGGTCCAGCGAAAATTGGCATTGTCACCGTCTCCGATCGAGCCAGCCGCGGCGAATACGAAGACCGCGGCGGGCCGGCCATCCGCGAATACATGACGGAAGTTCTTGCGTCGGAATGGACCGCGGAGGCTCGCGTCATTTCCGATGAACAGTCGCTGATCGAAATTACTCTGCGGGATCTTGCCGACAACGCCGGCTGTTGCCTGATTGTGACCACCGGCGGGACAGGTCCGGCCGTTCGCGATGTGACGCCGGAGGCCACCGAAGCCGTCTGCGAAAAGATGATGCCCGGGTTCGGCGAACTGATGAGAAAGGTTTCGCTGGAGAAAGTCCCGACCGCGATCCTGTCCCGCCAGACCGCTGGCATTCGAGGACGCAGCCTGATTGTGAACCTGCCCGGCCAGCCCAAAGCCATCGCCGAATGCCTGGACGCGGTGTTTCCGGCGATTCCCTACTGCATCGATCTGCTCGGTGGTCCGCGTCTGGAAACGAACCCCGACCGCCTGACGGCATTTCGCCCGAAGCAGAAGCCGAGCGGCCAGCCTGACGCGCCGACCCCAGGCGCATCCGGGTAAACGGCGTGAGTTGCTTCGCATTCACGACTCACGCACCGTCCATTTCATCGACTGCGATCCCGTCCTCCGTGTGCCGCAGCAGCAGGTAGGCGATCGTCGTGCCGCAGAAGAAAATGCCCAACTGAAACGCTTCCGGCAATGTCCCGACGACGAACGTCCAGCCGTCGATGACGCTGGCTGAAAACCCGGCCGGCTCATTCAAGCCGAACAGCGCGGCAGTAAGCACTTCATCGGCGGCTGCGAACACCGGCCGGGCCAGCAATCCGGCGACCCACATCAGGAACAGCACGAAAGCACCGTGGGCAATCGTCTGCAGCCGGTGAGACAGGCAGTAGCTGATTCCGCGACTCAGCGCGTCGGAGCCTTTGCAGCGGTCGGTTGCAATCGCTGCCAGAGATAACAGCCAGCCGATGAGACACGTCGCTGCTGCCGCAATGGTCAGCAGGGAAGCCAGAATGACCAGCGGCCACGCGATGGAAACGACTGGCTGGCCAACACCGGGGACGCCATAGACCCAGCGGGCGACGAAGCACATCAGCCAGGGAATGCCGACCACGATGCCGGCAAGCAGCGTCGACACCGCCAGTTGCTTCGTGCTTGTTGCGGCGAATTTCAGCGAACGGAACACGCCGATCCGGGAATGACGGCAGGCGGATTCCGCGGTGGCTCTTCCCACGGCAATTCCCACAAACCCCAGAACGACCGAGTGCCACAGCAGCTGCACAAACGGACGAAGCGGCTTGCGGTTGCGGAACGTCAGCAGTTCCGCGACCGACCGGACCAGTGTTGTCACCGGCCGCGGTAAGGAAGTCGGGCTTCGGTTCGCGACTGAGTACTTGCGGTACCACTGCGTTTCGTCTGCGCCGTCACGCGCCGCCGGCAGCCGCTGACCGAACAAAGCAGCGGCAGCGGCGGTGTCGTCCGGCCGCGGACGGTCAACGTTACCGTGAGACACTTCGCTCGCAAGCTCATCGCCCAGCAATTCTTCGATCACGTCGTGGCCATAGTTGCACAGCAGCACGCCGCCCAGCACCGGAACCAGTACCTGAACTGAAAACGCGATGCCGGCCGCCTTCAGCAACAGCCGGGCGGGAAACACTTTGTCCCATTGAATGTGCCGAACAGTCACGGGATCCTGGTTCATACGGTCACTCCGTTTTCGAATGCAGCAGTCCCAGAATCCCCAGGCCGTAGAACGTGTACTCAACGTCCGCCTGCTGGTCCCAGCTCGCTCCGCGAAAGCCGCCCGTCGGAAATTCCAGCGACTCGGCCAGCCAGTTGAGCACTTTATCGGGACGGATCAGATCGCGCCGACCCAGATCCTGAGCGGTCAGCA
>CAZHET010000638.1:0-3436 GCA_964531585.1 uncultured Planctomycetaceae bacterium
CTGGCCAGCACGACGTATTCCGGCCGCGTCGCCCAGTACAGCGTACCGAACACCGCGGCGATGCACGCAATCGTTGCCGCGCTGATGCCGGCTCGCTGCGAGTTGCTCCAGCCGGACCACAGGCCCGTGAGCTGCTCAGTCAGTGTCTTGAATAACTCCATGTCACACCTGCATTCTCATGATTTCTTCGTACGACGAGATCAGTCGATTGCGAATTTCCATCACCAGTCGGAAAGCCAGGTCGGCTCGCGATGCGGTCAGCACGACATCGTGAATGCTTTCGGTTTCGCCGGCGACGAGTTGCCGGACACTGTCCTGCATGGCGTCCTGCTGCCGGCTGGCGTCCTGCAGCAGATCTTTCACCATGTCAGCAAACGGCACATCCGCCTTCGCCGCCGGTGATGCGGACACCGGTGACGAAGGCGGAAATGCAGGATTGCCGATCGATGACGGGATCGGGGCGGTCATCAACTAATGCCTCGCAGCAGTGACAGAGCCTGTTCCGCCAGTTGCCGGAACGTTTCCAGGGATTTCAGGTTGGCTTCATACGCCCGACTGGCCGTGACCAGATCCACCATCTCGTGCGGCAGATTGACGTTGGGCATCAGCACGTACCCTTCTTCGTTGGCGTCGGGATGCCCAGGGTCGTAAATCTGAGGCAGTGGAGACTCATCCGGCTGAATTCCGGCGACGCGCACTCCGCCGAGTTCCGGCTCGCTGCCATGACCGGGTTGCAGAAGCTGGTCCATCTGAGCCGCGAAGATAACCTGCTGCCGCCGATAGGGACCACCCTCCGGTGAGCGAGTTGAGCGCGCGTTGGCGATGTTGTTCGCGGCGACTTCCATTCGCACGCGCTCGGCGGAAAGCCCCGTGGCGCTGATTGAAGAACCGGAAAGAATGTGTTGAAGACTCATGCGTACCCTCCCTGGAAGCTGCGATTCGCGATGTCTGTTCCCGACCGTTCTGCGACTCGACGAATTCGCCCGTTCGTCGCGCCGTTCCGCTGGAAGCCATCTGAAAAAGAATCTGAAAAAGGGTCAGCTGCCCTCCAATGGGTCAGCCCCCTGCTTCAGATAGCCTTTACCGCCCGTCGATGGCTTTCCGCATCATGTTGACTTCCGCCCCGACCATCTGCAGGTAGACCTGCTGCAGCAGGGCGTTCTTGTTCATTTGTCCGACTTCCATATCGATGTCGACATTGTTGCCGTCCGCGCGAGCCTGCAGCCCCGGTGTCCGTGTGACGGTGGCGACAGTTGCCGAGTCGAGCGTTCCGGATTGTTTTCCTCTCGCCATTTCCTGCGCGAGCGCCGCTTCGAAGTTAACGTCCAGCCGGCGGTAGTTCGGCGTGTTCACATTTGCGACGTTGTGGCCGATGACTTCCTGCCGCAGTTCGGCTGCGGAGATCAGTCGCGACAACAGGTCGATTTGCTGATTGAACGATGCCATATCATCAGCATCGGAATTCACCGGCACGGCTCTGCAATCGCTGCAACCGTCAAAGTTTGACAGGAGGGCAATCCAGCAGTCGGCACCAGGGTTTCCCTGCGGCGGCTGAGGGAATTCATGCATCACGGGCTGCATTTGCATGGCCCCTGCAGTCTCTGCCAGGAGTATCTGCTTCGCGGTTAAGCATGCAGTCTGTGCCGCGTCAGGCACATGCGGACGTTTCGTGTCAGCGTCATGAGCCGCGAAATCAGAACATGTCTGGTCTGCCTCCTGCGATTCTCACTGGTCCGGTGGCAAGTGCGGGCATCCCTGCTCCGATGACAGGCCTGGTCTCTGCGCCGGTTCCAGGTGCTGTGTGGCGGCGTCACGCGCCGCGCCCATCACCTGGACGGACATCGTATGAGTAATCGCAGTTGCGCGGTTTGCAGGACAACCTGCAGGGCCATCGTCGCAGACACGCACCATCCACAAGGCCTGCCATGTCGTTCACGATTCAACCCAACACGCGCCTGCCGTCGCTGCCCACGGTTGCCATTGAGATCCTGAAAGCGTTCGACGACCCGGATGCGGACGCCCAGCGCATTGGTGACATCGTGCAGGCCGATCCTGCGATTTCCAGCAAGGTCCTGCAGGCCGCGAACTCGCCGAAGTACAGCCGTCGCGGCGAAGTGTCCGACGTGCGCCGTGCCGTGACGATGATGGGCAAGAACAATGTTACGCCGCTGGTGCTCAGTTTCTCGCTGTGCGCCGAATCCATGGAATCGCCGGAACATGCTGAGCACTTCCGACAGTTCTGGCTGAGGTCGTTCGTCCAGGGAGTTGCCGCCGAGATTCTGGGTGAATCCCGCGGTTCGCGATTTGCGTCCGAATGTTTCACGATCAACCTGCTGGCCGGGATCGGACAGTTGGCCATGCTGAAGCTCGCGCCGCAGCAGTTCAGTGAATGTCGGCAGCGGCTGAGGTCCGAGCGCAAATCGCTGACGGAACTCGAGACGGAAGTCTTCGGCATCTCTCACCTGGATCTCAGTCAGCGGATGCTGGAAAAGGTCGGCCTGCCGGAACGATGTCTGAATGCGGTTCGTTTCCTCGCCAGTCCTGTCGTGGCTGTTCGCAGCAACACGAATGACGACGAAAAAACGCTGATGCTTGTCACGCGGTGCGCCCATGCGGTCACCCGTTATCTGTGCGATGCCAGTACCGGTCTCGCGTTCGTTGCACTTGAGGAGTGCGTCGCCGAGATCAACGAGATCTTTCCGGTCGACAAGGAGTCGCTGCTGGTTCAGGTTCGTGAGCGGCTGGACGTTTGTGCCGACCTGTTCAGCATCGATCCGAGCCGCCTGCCGGACCCGGCCGACCTGCTGCAGGATGCACTGGAACAGCTTTCGACTTTTGCCACGATGATTCACGACACGGGCAACGAACGACGCGTGCCGGCCGAACTGCTGGAAGAAAACGGACGACTGAAACTCCGTGTGGAAGACCTGATTCGGGAAACAAGCATTGATCCGCTGACTCGGGTCTACAACCGTGCCTTCTTTGAACAAAAACTGCAGGAACTCCAGGCCGTCAGCCGCCTGCGGAAACAGGATTTCGGAGTTGCTGTGATGGACATCGATCACTTCAAGCAGGTCAACGACACGCACGGCCACGCAGCCGGCGACTACGTGCTGAAAGAAGTTGCTCAGGCTCTGTGCGGTGCCAGCCGCGCGAACGAAGTTCTGGCTCGATATGGCGGCGAAGAATTCGCACTGCTGCTGGAGAATACGACTCCCGCCGGGACCGCCATCGTCGCGGAACGCATGAGAACCGTGGTGGAAATGCTGGATCTGTCCTTTGCAGGAAAATCCATCCCCGTCACGATCAGCGTCGGTGTTGCCAGCGGAACCCCGGTTGTCGACGACGGATTCGCCGATCAGTTGTTCGCACTTGCTGATGCCGCGCTGTATCAGGCGAAGCGCCAGGGCCGGAACTGCGCCGTCATCGATTCATC
>CAZHET010000639.1:0-3415 GCA_964531585.1 uncultured Planctomycetaceae bacterium
CTAGCCGCGGGTGCTTCGACATCCGGACCACGCCGGCGCTCCGTAGCGAATTCATCCCGCCCTGCCCCCACGCTGATGAACCGACGCTGATGAACCGACGCTAGCGCGTACGGCTCACGGTTTGGCACGCACGCCCTACGCTAGCGCGTACGGTTTACGAGGTGTGCGGTTTTCGGTCTTGTCCTTCCAGCGTGTACTCGATTGCCGCTTCGATGGCTTCATCGGAATCAAGAATCTGGCAATCACCGCCGCGAGTCCAGGTGCGTTCAGCGATTAGCGGTTTCGTCTGCCGGCGCAGTGCTCGTGTACAGTTGGCTTTCAACTGGTCGCGCACGGTTTGAGGATCACGATCCGCCGCCACGACGACATGCACATGATTCGACCGGGCATTCACAGCCAGCAATTTCCAGCCGCGGTGCAGGCAATGATCCGAACAGGCACGTTCCACGGTTTCCCGGCCACGGACGTCCAACAGGACAGGTGGAGCATTCATCCTGTTGCGACACCATTCCTCCAAACGGGGCTGTGCAGGCTGATGGCCCGCACGCCGTTTTCGCCAGCCGCGTGCGTCGCCCGGCAGCCATGTTCCGTAGGTTGTCCAGGTGATCAGGACGGTCCGGATGTCGTTCATTGGATGCATTCCGCGTTCTGCCGCCCGGCGCGGCACTTTGGATGATACATCGTAGCAACATGTCAGTGTCGGGTACTTCCGGATTTGCGTCAGGGCGTCAGCCGAACGCGCTCGCGTCGCATTATTTAGCGATCGTCGGGTTGTTAAAGGCCAGTTCGTGTTCGACACCCGCGGCTAGCGCCGGCGGCTCACTCGTGATCATCGATTGCGTGTGAGGCGCGGGCGTGGACTGGCATGACGGCGGTTGATACGGTTAATGGCTCGAATGCACTGATGGCCTACGCCATATCAGGATTATCTGCTCCGCCCCTGAATTGTCCTGCCAGATGAAACTTCGGATCCTTGAACCGGATTCCGCGCCCCGTGAGGTCGTGCTGGAGCTTGATGTTGTGACGCTGGGTCGGGATCCGGCGTGCGATGTGGCCTTCGATCCTGCACTGTTTCCCACAGTCTCCGGACTGCACGCCGAACTGCGCAAGGTCGATGGCCACCTGCATCTCATCCATCGCAGTCGGTCCAATCGCACACTGTTGAATGACGCACCCATTTCACGCGAGGCGGCCCTGTCGGCGGGTGACCGGATTCGACTCGGTTTTACAGGCCCCACGATCATCGTCCTGGATTCGCGGCCCCGAAACGCCGCGCCGCCGCACCAATCGCCTGCGATAAGGTCAGTTGGCGCTTCCGACGCCAATGCGACTCAACTGGCTGCAAAGCATGGCGAATCACGGCGGACGTCCCGTTCTGGCCGAGGCCGTCGCCAACGTACCGGCACCGGATCGCCTGCCTCGGCGGCGGAGACATTTGAAATCGGAGCCGGTGGAATCATCGGCCGCGATCCGGCGACCGCATCCTTCGTGCTGGATCACACGCATGTCTCCCGCACTCATGCACGCCTTGTCGTTCGCGGCCGTCAGACGCTGCTGACGGATCTCGGCAGTGCCAACGGAACCTACGTCAACGGGGAGCAGGTCGTTGCCGCCCGCGAGCTGGTCCCGGGCGACATCATCGACATCGGACCGTTCTCGTTGCGGTTTGACGGGGCTTTGCTGACCAGCCAGTCCCGGGCGAACAATGTTCAGCTCTTCGTGAAGGACATCGGGCGCGTCGTTCAGGACACCGCCCATCGCCGCCAACTGACTCTGCTGCACGGCGTCACCTTCGTCCTGAATCCGGGTGAATTTCTGGCCATTCTGGGACCCAGCGGTTCCGGAAAGTCGACACTGCTGGGCGTCATCAGCGGACGTGGTCCGGCATCGACGGGGAGTGTCCTGCTGAACGGCCGTGATCTGCACACGAACTTTGCAGCGCTGAGGGAAGACGTGGCGGTCGTGCCACAGCACACGTTGCTGCACGATTCACTGACCGTGGAACAAAGCCTGCTGTTCACCGCGGCACTTCGGCTGCCGTCCGATTCCTCCCGCAGCGAATGCCGGGCTCGCGTCGACGAAGTTCTGCAGTCCGTGGGGCTGACGGAACGGCGAACCGTCAGAATTCGGCAGCTCAGCGGCGGGCAGCAGAAACGTGCCGGACTGGCCAGTGAACTGACATCGGAACCGAGTCTGCTGTTTCTGGATGAAGTCACCTCCGGACTCGACGAACACGCAGACAGCGAGATGATGGAATTGTTTCGGAGCCTGGCGGATCAGGGGAAAACCCTGGCGTGCATCACGCACAACCTGTCGCACGTCCCCGCCAACTGCAATTTGGTTGCCGTTCTGACTGCTGGTGGCCGGCTGGCGTTCTATGGGAGTCCGGCAGATGCGTTGAAGTATTTTTCCGTTGAAAAGCTGGCGGATATTTACCTTCGACTGGATGAGAAGCCGCCGGACGACTGGGCGGCGGCGTTTCGGAAAACGACCGCGTTTGTCGCCAATGTTCAGTCGCGACAGCCGGCTTCAGAACAAACCGCTGCGACGCCGTTTTCCGCACCACCCGCAACCGAGCGTCTGGGCAGCTTTGCCCGGCAGTTTGCCATACTGGTGATGCGAAATATCCTGCTGTGGCGAAACGACCTGCCAGCGCTGGCTGTCATGCTGGGACAGGCGGTGCTTGTCGCTTTCCTGCTGGCGATGGTGTTCGGAAGCCTCGATCCGGAAGAGATTGCCGATCCGGCGGAACGCATGCTGCGAATTCGGACGCTGCTGTTTCTTGTCGGTGTGTCCGCCTTCTGGCTGGGTTGCAACAACAGCGTGAAGGAAATCGTCAAGGAACGCCGGATCTATGAACGCGAACGGGAATTCAACCTGATTCCGGAGTCGTATCTTGCGTCGAAGCTTCTGGTGATGGCTTCGATCGCGGTCTCGCAGGCGCTATTCCTGGGATGGTCCGTCTACCGCTGGTGCGACATGCCGGGTTCTCTCACCTGGCACCTGGTGCAGCTCAGTGGCGTCACGCTGACCGGGACCGCACTGGGGCTGGCGATTTCCGCGATGTCAAAGACGGAAGAAGTTGCCGTAGCCGCCGTTCCGCTCGTCGTACTGCCGCAGATCTTCCTGGCCGGAGTCGTTGCTCCGTTGTCGACCGGCCCGGAACTGCTGTCGCGGCTGGTTAGTACGGTCTACTGGAGCCAGCACGCTGCCGAAGGTGCGCTCGACTCTGCCGACCGTCTTCCTTCGGACTTCGATCCGGGTGCGCTGCTGTGTGCCAGTGTCCTGGGTCTGCACGCGTCTGTATTCCTGTGTGTCGCCTGGTACGGCACGCGCTGGCTGCGCCGCAGCGAACGCTGACACGTTCTGGTCTCGACAGGTGATTGCCGTGAGCCGCCGGCGCTAGCCGCGGGTG
>CAZHET010000640.1:0-3409 GCA_964531585.1 uncultured Planctomycetaceae bacterium
CTGGATTCCCGCCTGCGCGGGAATGACGGACAACTCCATTGTTCCCGCCTGCGCGGGAATGACGCAGAACTCCAATTTCAAGCCTTGACAAGGCACGACCACCGCTCGCCTGCAGATTCCTGGAGCAACAGACGTGCCAGCGATTCGGCCCGTGCGTGATTGCTTTCGAAGACCTGTGATCCCATGCCACATTCCACAATCGAGACAAACCGTGCGCGCTCAATTCGTCTGCGGATGTGCTGTGACGCACATTATGTGCAACGTCACGCGAATCAACGCATCCCGTGGCGGGACACGAAGACGAGCAGTTGTCCGAAACGCACCGCAAGGCACGGGGCGCTGGCATTCGACCAGCGGCGCGTTCGGCATCCGCTTCGCGACCCGATGGACGGCATGCGAGTTGCATCGTGTCGACTCAGATCGTGACACACGAGAGTGAACCTTCAGGAGAGCAATGATGACTGAGTCGAAAGTGTCGCCCCACGCGCGTGACTTTATGAAGACGCACGTCCAGACTGTCGTGCCGGACATGTCGCTGGACCAGGTTGTTCACTTCCTGTTGAATCATAAAGTGTCCAACGCTCCGGTCGTTGAAGTCGTCGACGGGAGAAAACGGCTTGTAGGCTTCATCTCCGAACGCGATTGCCTGGCGGTCCTGTCGGACGAAAGCTTCTTTGGCAGCCCGTCTCCGCCGCAGACCGCGGGGACGATCATGCGCAAGCACCCGATCTGCGTCTCCGCGGATACGGAACTGTTTGCACTGGCTTCGATTTTTGTACACCACGGATACCGGCATCTGCCTGTGACGGAAGGAGACACTCTGCTGGGAATCGTCAGCAGACGCGACATCCTGCGCGCGTTGAATGAATTCTACGGTCAGACATACCGCGAGAGCGTTCGCCATCGCTTTCGACCCGACGCGAAACAACTCATCCATCACAGGTTTCTGGTATCAGACTGAGCGTTCCAATTCCAATGCGCTCCGTGGCGGTCGTGTTCAGATCGCTCGTCGTTAGTCCCGCAGGGACTATCGTCGTGGCTGCAGCTGCGGGCCGTTGGGTCGGGGCGAAAAATCGGCGGAGTTCAACGAGCGCGGCGAGCGAAGACACTTGCCGAAATTGGCCTGTCCAACGCGGGTGTGAACCTGGAGATGACGGCCGTGAAAATCGCGTGTGCCAACTGCCTGTCTGTGAACCGCGTCCCGGAGCAGCGTCGGAGTGACCGTCCTGTTTGTGGACGGTGCAAACAACAGTTGCTGCCAGGTCATCCGGTGGAACTGAACGACAGCTCGTTTCCGTCGTTTATTTCACGCACAGAAGTGCCGGTGCTGGTTGATTTCCGGGCACCATGGTGCGGTCCGTGCCGCTTGATGGCTCCGGCGTTTGAGCAGGCTGCCGCGACGCTTGAATCGGAGGCGATCCTGGCGAAGCTGGACACCGAAGGTAATCCGCGCACGGCGACTGCATTCGGCATCAGTGCCATTCCCACGCTCGTGCGTCTTCAGAACGGCCTGGAAGTCAGTCGGCAGTCGGGTGCGCTGAGTGCCGGGCAGATTGTCGCACTGGTCCGGCCGTGAAGTGCCAGCCGCTTTCGCTCGCCGCGTGCGTCACTTCCGAACACTGTTTACGGCCGCGCCGCGGAGGCGCTACCGAATCAGAAAACGCTTGGCGTCGCGGACAATCTTCGGGTCGAGTGCTTCGAGTTCCGCGAGGTGAGTGGCGGCTGTCGCGGCGTATTCCGGTGGTTTTTCCGCGCCTTCGGCGATGTCTTCGCTGCAATAGAAGAAATAACGCACGATGGCCCGCTTGATCGACGGAATATCGTATTCCTCATCGGCGTACATCTCCATCAGTCGATCCTGCACACCCCAGTCTTTCCAGCGGGCCAGGTCGGCAATCACCAGATCAGCCAGTTCCGGACGTTCCAGCAGGATTCTCATGGATTCTTTCAGGCGCTGTTTGGGAATCCGGTCCGGCTCGTACGTCCACATGAACCGCAGCGTCTGCATGGTGGCGTACGTTTCGCTGAACGGCAGCTTCAGTTCTTCGCCGTCTTTGTTGGTGAACGTTTTGGCTTTCATCTTGGAGTCTTCCAGCACCTGCAACCCGTCTTCACCACGGATGATCAGGTAGCCGGACATGACACCTTCGATCCCGAGGCGGAAGTCGGAATCCGGCACCAGAATCTTCTGTTCCATCGCCGCAGCGTCTTCTTCGGTGCCACATAGTCCCAGCAGCAGTCCGTACAATCCCAGACGTGTTACCGGTGTGTCCGAGCTGGTCACCCACTGCCGCAACTTTTCGCGCGGCATGCGGTCGCTGAGAGGTTTGATGATGTCATAGGGCGCGGACGCAAATTCCCCGTATGCGTCGTTGGAAACGAGCAGTTCGGGATGTTCGAGGTAGTTCAGGAAGTAGGCCAGTCGTTCGATCTGCTTTGCAGGATCGGTGGCCGGAGGCGGCATTTTCGCCAGGTAGTCCCAGGACGCTGCAGTAACTTCATTCGGGGAATGCCAGTCGATGAAATCGGTATCCGGCCCCATCAGCGAATAGAATGCCTCCTGGTTACCGGCCAGATACTGCGGCAGTTCGATCGTGTCGCCGGGCTTGAAAGTGTCTTCACGGGACTTGGCGACGTTGAGGATTTCGAACCGTGCAGTTCCGGCTGATTCGTTGGTCGGCTTTTCGCCGCCGAGCCATTTTGCTTTTACCAGGTGCCCGGACTGATCGATCTGTTCGGCCATTGTCAGTGACGGAGCGTCACAAAACGGGCAGCACGAAGCTGCCAGAGCGCCGGCGAACGTTATGGCGAGCAGACAGAGAGTGGCGGCAATGGTGTTTCTCATAATTTGTCTCCCGCTGCGGATGCAGCGAGCCGGCATGGTGCTGCCGGCGGTTAGTGCAGAACTTTGGCGTTTTCGATGCGATAGAGTTGGTACAGTTCCGTTTCGTCGGCTTCCGGCACGATGTGAAACGTCCCCTCAACGTCGAACGGTTTGCCTTCGATGTAATCGGTTTCCTGGCCTTCGGCCAGCCTGACGCCAATGATATCGTAAATCTTCGGCTGCCGCACAAAGCAGCAGATGCCGTTGTCGCGGGCGAGAGTGAAGGCCGTCAGACCGGTCGCCTGGAATGTCGGATACATGAAGCCGCGAATGCGAATCTGCTGACCGTCCAGCTTGCTCAGCCAGTCAGGAAAGTGATCTACGGCATCGACGGGCACCGGTTCCATATTCAGAATCTGCAGCAGGTCGATGTCGTCGTACGACACCCGCAGCGCTCCCGCATCACCCTCGGCGCGCAACCGCTTTTCCGGAATCAGAAGTTTGACCTCGCGTGGCTCGGAACTCGCCGTGTCCGATTCTGCGGTTGCGCCATCGATCTCTGCATCGAAGGGTGCGCCGCCGTAA
>CAZHET010000641.1:0-3409 GCA_964531585.1 uncultured Planctomycetaceae bacterium
CATGGTGGCGGTGGATTACGTGCGCCTGGTGCCGGCTGCGACGTCAGCGGAGTAGCGAGGTCGCTGCAACATTCAGAAACGGACGAGTGGACTCAGTTCCGAACTCCGGTCACAATGAAATCGGCTCGGAGAAATCCGCTCGTAGCTGAATTGCGGGTTGACGCACGATTGCCAGTACATCCAACCGAAGAAGAAGTGAACCGACAATGAATGCTTTCCGGCCGATTCTGGCCCTGCCAGTGCTGCTGACCCTGAACACCGTCGTTGCTCAGGATGCTCCTGCGGAGTTCAACTATCCGCTGGCGGTGATTGCTGCACCGGACGGAATTGTCTACGTGGCCGATCGCAACCTTCCCGGAATCTGGAAGGTCGAAGGGGGAAACAAGAGCCTTTACTTTCACGGTTCCAAAAAATTCCGCACGCCGCTGAACGCGGTGCGATGCCTGGCCATTGACCATCAAGGCAAACTGCTGGCCGGTGATTCTTCCACCAGAGACGTCTATCGCTTTGGCGATGACGGAACACCTCAGCCGCTGACAAATGGCTGGATTGGAATTCCGATGGCGATCGCCGTCGCGCCCGACGGAACGATTTACACGGCCGATCTGGAACTGCACCGCATCTGGAAAATGCCGGCTGAAGGAGCAGCAGAACCGGAAGAATTCGCGGTCATCAATTCGCCGCGAGGACTGACGCTGGACCCCGACGGAAATCTGTGGGTGCTGTCGACGTCCAGCGCAGACGGACAGATTCAGAAAGTCACTGCCGACGGTACGGTTGAGCCGTTCGTGAAGGGCCATCCGTTTAACCTGCCTCACAACATCGTCCGCATGGAAGACGGCAGCTTCTTCGTCACCGACAACTACGAACACTGCGTTTGGAAAGTGACACCGGACGGCGAAAAGGAACAATGGGTCGCGGGGAAACCGCTGGACAGGCCGGTGGGACTCTGCCGCCACGGTGAGAAACTACTGGTCGCGGATCCTCACATTCGTACGATTTTTGAACTGGACCCGGCATCGAAGGAACTGACGGTGCTGGCCAGTTCACCGGTCGACGCAGCACAGTAGATCAGCTTTGCTCCGCCGGAAGTTCGCTCAACGGTTGGACACACGCTGACCGGCCTGACACAGGCGACTGGTCAATTCGTCGGCGGCAGCAGGCGGTGTCGGCAAAAGCAACTGGCAACGGCCTGGTCTGCGACGACGGTTGAAACGAAGGCGACATAACGACCGAATCAAGGGAGATCACCATGCAACGGAACTTCTGTGGCCGCACGCGTCGGGAGTTTCTGTGGCAGGCCGGAGCCGGATTCACGGGACTCGGCCTGACCGCGATGCTCGATCAGGACGGCTTCTTCCGAAGGCAGACCGTCGCGGCCGACGGCGTGGCCGACTGGAAAAACCCGCTGGCTCCAAAGCCACCGCACTTCGTTCCGAAAGCGAAGAACGTCATTTTTCTGTACATGTACGGCGGCCCCAGCCACGTCGACACCTTCGACTACAAGCCCGACATGTACGGCATGGACGGCAAGACAATCGAAGTAAAAACGTTCGGCCGCGCCGGGCATAAGAACAACGGTCGAATTGTCGAGCCGCGCTGGAAGTTCAGGCAATACGGTGAGTGCGGCAAGTGGGTCAGCGACCTGTTTCCGAATCTCGCGACATGCGTCGACGACATCGCATTCATCCATTCGATGACGGCCGATTCGCCGATCCACGGGTCGGCGATGCTGATGATGAACAGCGGTCGGATCCTTAGCGGAAACCCCTGCATGGGGTCGTGGGTCAACTACGGTCTGGGCAGCGAAAACGAAGACCTGCCCGGTTTTGTCGTGATGCTGGACCCGCGAGGGGGCCCGATCAGTGGGTCGAAAAACTGGAGCAGTGGCTATATGCCGGCCACGTACCAGGCAACTGTGATGAGGTCTCAGGGAGATCCGATTCTGGACCTGTCGCCCCCCGAAGGTCTGACGGATGCGGCTCAGCGGAAACTGCTCGACACGCTGCGCGACTACAACGATGCTCACGCCGCTTTGCGAGCCGACAACAGCAACCTGGCCGCTCGCATCGCGTCCTACGAACTGGCGTACCGCATGCAGGCGAAGGCTCCCGAAGCTGTCGACATCAGCCAGGAAAGTCAGGGGACACAGAAGATGTACGGCCTGGACAATCCGCAGACAGAACCCTTTGGCAAGCAGTGCCTGCTGGCTCGTCGGCTGGTCGAACGAGGCGTGCGGTTCGTGCAGATCTATTCCGGTGGAGCCCACAACGACGACAACTGGGATGCTCACACGGACATGGAAATGAACCATAATCTGCACGCGGGCGAAACGGATCTGCCAATCGCCGGCCTGATCCAGGATCTGAAGCAGCGCGACATGCTGGACGAAACGCTGATTATCTGGGGCGGCGAATTCGGCCGTCAGCCCACCGCGGAATACGAAAAAGGCAGCGGCCGCGATCACAACAGCTACGGCTTCACGATGTGGATGGCCGGGGGCGGCATCAAGGGTGGCACCAGTATCGGGACGACCGACGAAATCGGCAGCCGCGCTGTCGACGAAGCCTTCCACGTCAGGCACATGCACGCGACAGCTCTGCACCTGCTGGGCCTGGACCCGAACAATCTCAGCTACTTCTTCGGCGGTCTGGACAACAAGCTGGTGGGCGTGGAAGGCGCTCAACCGATCTGGAAGATCATGAGCTAACGTCGCGGCGTTCGCCGGAAAAGAACCGCCAGCCCCAACCCGCGCGTGTTCGCGCGCGTCAGGCGTTGGCGAGCGGCGCGACGTCAGTCCGCCATCGCGGCCGCGAACGCCGCAATGCGTGAGTGCGTCATAGTGTTGACCGCTCCGCACGAAAGCGGACTCACGTCGCGCTGCTCGCCAGTACGTTTGTTCTGACTCAATTCGCTGCGATCAATTCCAGCAACTTCTTCGCCGCCGCTCCGGCGAACGATTCTTCATTGATGTGTTCGTGGCGAACATCAACCGGCACAGTGCCGCACGTTGACAGAATTCCCTGCAGCAGAGCGTCACGTGCTGCGGGGTCATCGAACGGCTGGCCTTCCGTGTCGATCGCCGAAATGCCCCGCGACGGAAAGAGGATCGACACCGCTCCCTTCGATGCAGCCGCTTTGCGACCGATGATTTCGCCAAGCCGCCGGCACTCATCAGCCGTGGTTCGCATCAGCGTCACGGTTGCATTGTGCCTGTGGAACTTGCGGTCAGCGAAACGCTCGGGAACCGTTTCCGGGGCTCCGAAGTTCACCATGTCGAGTGCTCCGATGGAAATCACCTGCGGCACTCCCGCAAGCGCCGCGGCCGTCAGACGATCCGGGCCGGCGGTCAGGACGCCTCCGACAAGTTCGTCGGCCAGTTCCGTCGTGGTGATGTCCAGGACACCGG
>CAZHET010000642.1:0-3385 GCA_964531585.1 uncultured Planctomycetaceae bacterium
TCAGCACCATCCGGCGCGAAGGCTCGCACGGATCGATCACCCGTCAGCAGCAGCGGCTGGTCATTGTCGCCTGTCAGGTCATTGTCGCCTGTCAGAGTCACCGCCGAAACCGCGAACATCGGACGGAAGTCGGCGACGTGCGAGCGGTCTTTCAGATTCCACAGGTGAGCGGCCGCGCCATCGAATGTCGCGATCAGCGGTTCGGAATCGGCGCTGGTCGCGGGAACGAACGCGGCGTCCGCGATTCCAGCGCGAGGGGCGTCAAATACCGATTCGGTCCGCCAGGTCGACGAATTGAGAATCTGCAGCCGTCCGTCGGCGACAAGAGCCACGCGGGAGTCATCCGGCGACCAGTCAACCGAGGTGATGCTCTTCGCCGCGTTGCCGGAGACAACCGCCGGGCGGATGGTCTGCAGCGGATTGGGTTCGGCGATGTTCCAAAGCTGCACCTCGCCGCGTGTGAGCTTTCGTTTTCGATCAGCTCGCACGCTGAGCGTCAGGAACCGCGAGCGATCGGACGAGAACGCGACTCGTTCGATTGGGATGGGGGCGTGCTTAAAGCTGAGCACGGCATTCAGGCCGAGTGGCAATGCAATTCTGCGGACGTCATTTTGGAAAGACGAGATTCCTGCCGAGCCGCCGTCACGCGCCGCGTCGTTCGCACCGGGCCGTTCAGCCGGAGCCGCGCGTTCCCAGGGAGTGAATTCACAAATCTGCAGCTTGCCGTCAAGTCCCGCGGTCAGCAAACGTCCGTCGTCGAGCCATTCCAGATGAGTGACGAAGGTATCCTTTTCGTGGAGTTGACCGGACGCGATCAGACGCTGCCGCTCATGCGTGCGAGTCGTCTTTGATCCCGTTGTGATGGATTCGGCAGGTCTCGCCGCCCCGTCGTTTCCTGGTAACCGTTGCGGATGTCCGTCGTCCTGTAAAGCCCAGACAGCAACCTGGCCGTCTGCGGCTCCTGTGGCGGCGAAGCTTCCGGAAGGGCTGACAGAGATCGCGGTGATGTCGCGTTTGTGCAGTCCGCTCAGCCGCATGACGGGTTGCGGAATCGTTTCATTCAGCAGGTCGTCGACCAGCCACACGTCGCATGTTCCGCCTTTGTCAGTGGCATCGTGGCCTGGCGCGTCTTCCACCGGGTTGTCGGGTTGCACCGACGACGTGAACAACAGCCGCCCGTCCGGCGAAGACGCCACCGCATTGACAAGTTCCAGCCCCGTCATTTTCAGCCGCTGAGTTCCCGCTGTGGGACTGATCTTCGCGTTCCACAGGCACAGCGTTCCGTCAAAGCCGGTGGTCGCCAGCGTGCGTCCGTCGGGCGGCAGAAACATCATGCGGCGAATGTAGTAGTCGTGGCCTTCGTCAAAGGTTTCGGTTTGCGGGCCAACGATTTCACCGGCACCGGAACCACGGACGAAGCCGCCGTTCGACGTGTTCCAGATGACCACGGTTCCGTCAGCGGCACCGGTGACGACGTGGCGTCCGTCGCGACTGAGGCAGGCCGACGTGATGGCTCCCTGCTGAAGCTGGTTGTCGCGATTGAACACCGTGTCGCTGTTGCCGTCATTCGTCCCGTCACTCCTCACCGCATTCATTCCGGTGGATCGGTTTTTCTGCACCAATTGCGGAGCGACTGGCGGAGTGGGTGGCTGCGAGTCGTGTACCGGCATGTCAACCACCGGGGCGTGTGCGGTGGGGATGAAGTTCGTCCCGTGTGTCGGTCGCGCGGATACTTCGAAAGACTGGAGAAGCTGTCGGCGCTCGCTGTCGTAATCGTCGAGATTCCATAACCGGCAGTAGCGGTCGGCGCTGCCGGACATCAGGATCTGACCGGTGCGCTCCGCGAATGCAACAGACGTCACTTTCGCACCGTGACCTTCCAGCAGCTTCGAAAACTGCAGGCGCCGCGTTTCGCCCGACGAACCGTCGGTGAACTCCCAGAGTCCGATCGTGTGATCGTCGGACGCCGTGGCAACGAAGCGGCCATCAGCAGAAAAGGCAATGTCGTTGACCGGCCGCGACTGCCGTTCGTGGTGCCCGTCGTGTTCCGTTTGATTCGCCAGTTCTGTTGGGTGCAGAAACGGAAATCCGCGCGCGACGGCCTCAGATGAAGACCGCTCACGCCGCGGCAACACGAGCAGCCGGCCATCGTGGCGATTGCTCAGCACCAGCGATCGGCCATCCGGCGACGCGCACACCCGATACACGGGAAACGGAAGACCTCGCGGAAATCTCAGTTGTCCCAGCAGCTTCGGACGCGCGGTCGCATCGTTCGCTGGTGGCAACCGCCAGGCCAGCACGTCCGCCGACAGCGCGCCACGCGATCCGGAGACAATCAGCAGATCGGAACCGGGCACAACTGTCAGTTCATCGGTTGCTGACGTGCTTCGCAGCGACCAGAGTTTCTCGTGTGTGTCTGAACTCCACGCAGCAATCGTGTTCGCATTGGTGCAGGCCAGCAGCAACCCGGTGTCGACGGCGACGTCAGTGAATTCGCCGTCGGGGCTTTCGATGACGGTGGTTTCGCTGCTGGCGAAATTCCAGATGTGCAGAGTCCGGCCCGCGGCGGTCAGCACGAAACGACCGTCGTCGCTGAATGTCAGAGTCGTCGCGCGACCGGGAAGCTGCAGTGTTGCGTCGGGCACAGCAGGCAGCGTTCGCGATTGCGGATCGACAGCAGACAGCCGCACGGTCCCTTCGGCGTCGGCCCACGCGACGTGTGAAGCGTCCGGGCTGACGGCCATCGTCTGCACCGGAGATGCGTTTCTGAGCGAACCGGAAACCAGCCGCTCACGCAGAACCGTCAGCTCCTCAGTTCGCTTCATGCGTGTTGTCTCCGGCAGTGACCGAAGTTCGCCGGACTGCAGGTCTTTTAGCAACGCATCGGTTTCCTCAACGGCCTGAGCGTAGTCGCCATTGCGAATTGACGCATGGATGCCGCTGTTCCTGAGATCCAGCAATGCCTGCAATCGCTGGCGCCCCAGTTCCTCATTTTGTTGCGTGAGCCGCGTGTTGCTGCCTGTCAGCGACTGACGCTGCGATGCGAGCGACGCGTTTTCGGTGACTAACGTTTTGTTGTTCGACTGCAGGCTGGCGTTTTGTTGTTCGAGATCGCTCTTGCCTGCAATCAACGCGTCGCGTGTGCTCTCCAGCATCGCAATGTTGGTCTGCAGATCCGAGTTGCTCTCCTGCAGTCGTGCGTTTGTGCTGCGAAGGTCCGCTTCCTCGACTTCCAGTTGCTTATTCCTTGCGGTCAGCACTTCGTTCGTGCCGTTCAGTTCCACGTTCGTCTGCAACTGCCGCCATGCGTATGCCCCTGTGACAACAAGAGCCACCGTGGCCAGCAGCGCCGTCCACTTGATGCCGGAACGGACGTGTTTTGCGC
>CAZHET010000643.1:0-608 GCA_964531585.1 uncultured Planctomycetaceae bacterium
TATCGGCAGCGGCGCTGCTGACAGTGGTCACCATCGGCACGGCATGGTTCACCGAATGCCGCCCGACTTTGCCGGGATCAATTGGGTTCGCATCGACCCGGCAACGACGCATGACCGTCCAGGACGATGCTCTGGCCCTGGCGCTGGGCTGCCAGATCTTTCTGCTGTCGTCAAAGCTGGTCTGGTATCACTACCTGGTATTGTCACTGCCCGCGGTGCTGGTCGGCCTGAAATTCGCGGTCGATCAGCGACGGCTGACGGAGCGTCTGGTGCTCGGCTGTGCTGTGCTGTGGTCTGTGCTGCTGATCGGAGTCGCACCGATTGATTCGTGGCTGGCTTCCAGCGCCGAAGAACACCGGCTGCGCTGCGTGATGGGCAACGTCCTGCTGTTCGCGCTGCTGCTGATGCGGTTTACCGCGCGTTCCGATGTCGTTTCCGGCGGACAAACCATGTCATCAGCCACGCCAGCATCACCACATCAAAGCACAGCATCGAAAACTCCAGTCCGCTGATGTTGCCCAGAACCGGAAACCACCATGTCGTCGGTTCATCGCGGACATGGGCGGGTTTCGGAAACCGCTGAGCCTGCCGCCACGTCGACCAGCCGT
>CAZHET010000643.1:618-3382 GCA_964531585.1 uncultured Planctomycetaceae bacterium
CGAGCAATGCCACCGCTCCGCCGATCAACACCGTCTTCGCGGAGACCGGTCTGTCGAGTGCCCCGCGTCGTTTCGGCGAAGTCCGCTTCGAGGAATCGGCGGACGCTGTTGCCTCGCCGTGAGCCGACTGACGATTTGTTGATTCTTCCGGACGCAACGAGTCACCGGTCGTCTCATTCGCCGTTTCAGGCAGCCGGGCATTAACGGAAGCCGTGCGGCTGGTCACCTGCAGCAGTCGTCGAACGGCACGGTCCAGCCCCGGCACATCTTCGATTTTCCGCCACTCGTCTTCGGAGTCCGGACGCACCAGTTCCGATTCCGAAAGCCTTCCGCAGGCAACCGCGTCCGCCAGTTGCTCGAAAGTCACCGGCTGAGAATCCGGGTCCGATTTCACCCGCCACTGACTGCTCACGATACCTCCTCACGCATGCAGCGATATCATTTAACCGGCTGACCGTCACTCCCGAGAATGCCGGAACCCCGGCCGTCGCGCACGGAACTAACGAAGCACAAACCCAGTTCTCAGTACCCAAATCTTATGATCCAAACACCGGCTCATCCGCGAAATGGTGGTGATTGTCCAAATGAGTCTCAGGCCCGGCGGGCCGGCATAGCATCAGCCGGTGGCGTGAGCGCGTGAGCCGCCGGTCAGGCGGTGAATTCATGGCCGGAGCCCTGAAGGGCAACGCCGTTAAGAGTTTATTTTCGTTTAACCCGTGGCCGAGAGGCCAGGTTGGTGCAAGCCGTGACGGCCTGGCCTTTCGGCCACGGGTTAAACGAGCGTGTTTTCCGGGGGAAAAACTCTTAACGGCGTTGCCTGAAGGGGCGACACCGCGTCGTGCAAAGTGCATGTGGCGGCCCTTCGGGCCTGCTGCCCCCAGGAATGCCGTCAACCGGAGCCTGCCGGCTCCGGCTGACGTTGTGCCTGCCCTCCGGGCATCAACATTCAGACACGTCGCTGCTGCTTCTTCGCTTCCGAGGTTTTTTCCCAACAACAGCACCCTGCACGGCAGCATCGGCGGGGTTCCAGTGACTCGTCTGTCTGCGACACGCCGGCTGCCCGGACGGCACAAACACCAAACCTGACACCCGAGACTTCGAACCTTGCCCGTTTCAATACTCATCGCCAGAAACTCCGCCGTCCAGTGCCGTTCCCTGCAGTCGCGACCCCTGAGGCGTAAACAAACTGTAGTACACTCGACCGTCGATCCCTTCGCTCAGAAACTGCACGCGCCCGTCCGCGAACGCCACATTGACTCCTCCCGGATGAAAGCTGCTCGGCCACGGCGCTTCGCCTTCGGGAGCCGCTTTGCCGGAGTTGATCGACTGATCGCCGGAATTCGCGCGATTCAGATCCACATTGCCCGCGGAACACACATTGCTGGCGCAGATGCGATGGCTGAAATACACCTTGGTCCGGCGAGAATCTGCCGACGACCAGTTGCTGCCGCCGGCATATGGGTCGTAGCCCGTGCGGACGTTTTCCGCCAGCAGCAGAGTATTCGACATGCCGTCCGTCACCGAATCCGGCCGATGATGCCGCACCGTGCCCTGGTAACCGGGACCCGTTTCAAATCCCCAGTTCTCATTGAAGAACAGTCCCAGGTACTTGAACACCGTTCGATCCGACGGAGTGCCTTCGTCGACGCCGGGAGCGACACACACCAGGCCGTTGCCGTTCAGGTCCAGCACGTGATTGAACGGATCGACAATGCAGTCCTGCACATTATTCAGAAGTGTTGATTCGCCGATACCGCCGTTGACGGCAAAGCTCAGGTCACCGGCTCCGTTCACCGAAATATCCGACGGGCACGTCAGCACGGCGATATGAGTGTCCGCGAGCTGCCGATTTCCGGGCGACGTCAGCAGTTCGTCCATATTCCAGCGATCGGCAAGATCCCGCCGATCAATCCACGGCAGAATATCGACAACCCAGTTGTGATGCGGTCCCGGATTGTTCTTGTCTGGCCCTCCCCAATACGCGGCCGCCGGAAACCGCTTCTGAGATTCCGTTTCGTTCAGCACTGCCAAAGCCACGTTCCGCAAATGATTGGCACACGTTACCCGCCGCGACGCTTCGCGAGCGCTCTGAATCGCGGGCAGAATCAAAGCCATCAGCAGCGCAATGATGCTGATCGTCACCAGCAGCTCGATCAGCGTGAAGCCGCTGCGGTTCGAGCGGCTTGCCGAACAGTGAGGCGATCGTGCCCGGCACCCATTGACGTTCAGGCCCGAAGGGTCGACACAACGTTTGCCGGGGCTGATAAGCCCCGGTTGGGTAGCGCTGCGATGGGAAAGGCCCGCCGGGCCGACACATCCCGTGCTGCAGCACGGTGCGTCACCCCTGCGGGATTTTTGCTGTCTTCGGATGCCTGAAACCGGGGGTTGTTGACGCCGGCAGGATTGGGGTTTCGGCCTGTTCATTTCAGACTCCCGGTTTTCGTCATTTTTGCGGACGCCATGTTTAACCGCGACCTCTGGGGAGCGCTCCGCTGACCGCGTCACAATCCTGCGCGGACACTTAACGCAGAGTACGCGGAGTCGCAGAGAAACGCACAGAGACAGGTTCCGCACGCGTCTCAGCATTTCTCTGCGACTCCGCGATCTGCGCGTTGAGAATTCACTGCTGCCGGTTGCCCGTCACGAGGAATCACCTTAAGGCACGCAACCTCGCACTGCTCAGCGCTCCCAGCGGGCGCGGTTAAGTTAAATATTCCATCCTGGCCGCCGTCTACGGTGATGCCGCAGCCGGTAAATCATTCAC
>CAZHET010000644.1:0-3377 GCA_964531585.1 uncultured Planctomycetaceae bacterium
GACCGTCCTGCACGGCGATCCAGCCGGACGGCAGAACCTGATGAACATCGTGGTAGTTGTGCAGTGCCAGGCCGATCTGCTTCAGATTGTTGCGGCACTGGGTTCTGCGAGCGGCTTCGCGAGCCTGCTGGACGGCGGGCAGCAGCAAAGCAATCAGCACGGCGATAATCGCAATGACAACCAGCAGTTCGATCAGTGTGAATCCGCGACCGCGAATCGCGCGGCGGGACGGGTTGTTGCATGTCATTTCCGGCAACCTTTTAAATGCGCACGCGCTGTCGCGGCGTGGCTGGAAGGATCATGGGCTGTCCGATCAACCGTGTCCCCGCGGACAACATGTCGCGCGTGACAGTACACGGGATCAAAGGTGGCAACTGATCCGGCTGCGGAAGGAGAACCAAAACGAGTGGCGGACGCACTGCGGGAAACCGCAGTGAAACGTATGCCGCGGGAACATCGCTTCAGGCAACCGGACAAAGTCCGGCTGTCGGCGGTCCGCGCGGATTGACAATGGAGGGCACCCGGCTCTTTGCTGCAACAGGCCGGTTGTCGATTGTCAGCCAGACTGGACCCGTATACTGCGGCAGTTCGACAACGACCGGGGCCTGAGGTGTCTGAGCCAGTACCGAACAGATGGCACACTGATGTTCGTCGTGCGCCGGTGTCGGGTTGCCTTCACCGCGGCCGGGGTGCTGTTGCGAATCCGGCACCGCGGAGTGTGAATGGTCGCAGCAGTGATGAGCAACCGGTTGTGCCGCGGACACGTTCACCGGGATGTCGCAACGCCCCGTGCATTCCTGATGCCGATGAAACGTCTGTCCAAAACCGCTCACCACGAGCGCCAGCAGTGTGGCGATCCTCACAATGAGCCCAGTTTTGGAAGAGTGCGTTTTCACAATCAGCGGCAGTTCCGGCACAAGTTCGGACGGCAGGACGGCAGGACGGCAGTTTTTTGTCTTCTGGCAAGTATACGCAAATCGGAGCGGCAGTCTGCAAGTGAAAACTGCAGCTTTCATATTTGCGGACGATGCATTGCGAACCGTGCGCCCAATGTCACTCACTTTAGCTCTGATCTGTGAGCGGCACGGCGCTAGCCGCCGTTTTTTCCCAGCGTTTTTCGATGCAGACGCCGGCGACTAGCGCCGTGCCGCTCACAAAGTGAGTGCCATTGACCGTGCGCCTGCAGTCGCTGAATCTCCCGCCATCAAGGTGGTTGAACGACGGGCTCCCGCAGGACAGGCTGAACAGCGCCATTCGTGGCGTGCGACAACTGCCAGCTTCTGAGCCAAGGCGCACCTGTGAGTTGCAGCCGTTCGCCGTTCTGAGTGAGTTCTGGCGATGGCACAGGCAGACTGACAGAATCCTGCGGGCGGCTCCGTGTCACGCTGCGATTCGCCGGCGGCGAAATCTCGACGCCACGTCCTGGACCGCTTCGATCACATCTGCCACATCCTGCTCCTGCATCGCGGCGGACAGTGGCAGACTCAGCATACGCTGGTAGTTATCAAAGGCTACCGGCAGGTCTCTGTCCTGATATCCGTACTTGTTGCGGTAGTAAGAATGCAGGTGGATCGGAATGAAGTGCACGGACGTGCCGATATTCCGCGCGGTCAGTTCCTCGATAAACTGACTGCGATCAATCGACAGCTCCGATTCTCGCAGTCTAAGCACGAAAAGGTGCCAGGCGTGCGTTACGTGCCCACGATGCACCGGGAGCTGAAATGCAGGATCGCCTGTCAGCGCTTTCTGATACTGGGCGACAATGTCGCGACGTCGCTGCTGCATGCCTGCGAAGCGTGTCAACTGCTGCAGACCCAGTGCTGCCTGAATGTCTGTCATGTTGTATTTGAAGCCGGGCGCAACAATGTCGTAGGCCCACTTTCCTCCGGCGGCATAGCGACTCCATGCTTCGCGGCTCATGCCGTGAAGACTCAGGACGCGGGCATCTTCGATCCGTTCGGGCGTGCCGGTCAGCATGCCACCTTCGCCGGTGGTCAGGTTTTTTGTCGCGTAGAAGCTGAAACAGGCGGGATTGGTGCCGGAACCAACAGGCTGACCTCGCCATGCGGCTCCAATCGCGTGGGCTGCATCTTCAATCAGCGTCAGTCGGTGCTGTTCGGCGATTGACCGGATCGCATCCAGTTCCACGGGGTGGCCGGCATAATGAACGGCGACAATCGCTTTGGTTCGCGCCGTAATGGCCGCTTCGATTTTTTGCGGATCGATGTTCAGCGTATCCGGTTCAACGTCAACGAGTACCGGCTTCGCTCCGACGTGTTCGATTGTGTTGACCGACGCGGCAAATGTCAGCGGAGTCGTAATTACTTCGTCCCCAGGTCCGACGTCCGTTGTCAGCAGAGCCAGGTGCAGAGCTGCGGTGCAGGAACTGACTGGCAACGCTCCTGGGGCGCGAGTGTACTCGCAGAATCGTTCGGCAAAGGTCCGTGTTTTCGGACCGGTTGTCAGCCAGCCGGACTTCAGCGTGTCGATGACTTCGTCGATTTCTTCCTGCCCGACCAGCGGCGGTGCGAAGGGTAAGAATTTGTCTCGCATGTATGGCTTCCCTGCCTTGCTGAGTGAAGACGCTGTGCTCGCCGACGCCGGTTTTTCTGTTGTCCTGCGAGTCGCGATGTGTAGCATTTTTTGCCGAACGGCGGCCAGATCAGTCGCCGCGATTGAATCCCCGTCCCGGAAAAACGGTCGAAAAAATGTCAACGAGGGGCGGGCGTCCTGGCGTAAATGAGCGCGGAACACGTGGAATCAAACAACCCGCACATTCTAAGAACAAGGAGAATCCTGTCATGAAAGCGTTTCGACTAACAACTCTGCTTGCGGGCGTACTTCTGGGTGCGCTGGCTGTCGGGGTCGCCCAGCACTCAGATATTTCCTGGACGTCACACGGCCTGTCCAGTGCGAACGGTCAGTTGCAGCTTCCGACTGCACAACGCAGACAGCCGGTACCGGGATCGGAACACGCCGACGAGCTTTCCGGGGCGTTTCGTTCCGTCGCCAAGACAGCACTGCCGGCCGTCGTTTCCATCAAGACAACGGGCAAGGTGGTCAGGCAGGCCGTCAACCAGTCCTTGCCGTTTGACGACGAGATGTTGCGGCGGTTCTTTGGCGATGATCCTCGGTTCCGCCAGTTTCGGGACATGCAGCCTCAGGAGCGCGAATTCCGGATGCCCGGAGGTCAGGGTTCCGGCTTTATCGTGTCACCGGAGGGCATTGTGATGACGAATACTCACGTCGTCGCCAATGCGGAAGAGGTTATCGTGAGGCTCAGCGATGGCCGTGAATTTACTGCGACAGACATACGCACCGATGACCGGTCCGATGTCGCCGTCGTGAAGATCGACGTGAATGAGCAGCTCCCGTTT
>CAZHET010000645.1:0-3360 GCA_964531585.1 uncultured Planctomycetaceae bacterium
CGAGAATGTGAATATGCAGGTGAAACACGCTCTGTCCGCCATCGCTGCCCGTGTTGATGACGGTGCGATACCCTGCGGTCAGGCCCAGCAGGTCGGCGACTTTCGGCACGGTCAGCAGCAGATGAGCGGCCAGATCGCGATCGTCATCCGTAAGTGCAGCCAGTGATTCAAGCGGCTTCTTCGGAATCAGCAGCACGTGAGTGGGAGCCTGTGGCGAGACGTCACGAAACGCCAGGCACAGATCGTCTTCGTAGACGATGTCGGCCGGAATCTCGCGGCAGATGATCTTCGAGAAAATGGTCACCGAACAGCCTCTCGCACTCGAAACCGGTGGTCTCTGCGAAGATCATCGCGACGAGACCGGCACACAACCCGTCAGCGTAGCAGGCTGCCCACAAACTTCCAGCGGACAACGGGAGTGCGTTTCTTTTCACAGCCAGCCTCATCAGCAGTACAACCGATCCGAAAGCCAGTTCCTTTCATGACTCAGCTCGCCGTCCACGAACGCAAGAACGAACTTCGCAGACAGGCTCATTCCAAGCGGGATGCTCAACAGAACAAGGACGAACTCAGTCGCCGCATCGTCGGCGCGTTCATGGCGCTGCCGGAATACGCGACGGCGGAAACCGTGATGTTCTATATCGACGTCCGCAGCGAAGTTCGGACGCGGAACGATCTGGAACTGGCATTGCAGTCCGGCAAGAAAATCGTTGTGCCGTGGTGCAACGATAACGGTGAACTGGAACTGTTCCATCTGGCCAGCATGGACGAGCTGGAACCGGGCATGTATCGGATTCTGGAACCGAAGCAGGAGCTGCGCCGCCTGCCGGAAAAACAGGTTTCGGTATCGGAACTCGATCTAATCATGGTCCCCGGAGTTGGCTTTGACGAACGCGGCGGCCGCATGGGTCACGGCAAGGGTTACTACGACAAACTGCTGGAACACGCCCGCCCGGACACTCCACTGATCGCTCTGGCGTTCGAGTGCCAGATGTTCGAAGAAATCCCGGTCGCGGAACACGACGTCTTCATGGACAGGATTGTGACGGAAGAACGTGTCTGTGCGGGTCGCGGACGCGGGCAGGCGTCGTCCTCGCTTCAATGACCGCTACGAAAACACGAGGTGGCGCTCATCATCCAGGAGACGCGTGTTCAGAATCAGCCGCCACCTTCTGCCACTCGCCGCGTGAGAACTCATGTTTGCTGAAACCGACGGAAGTCGAAAAGCCATTGGAGATGTCGACGTCCTGTGGCATGACGGCTTGTATCACCTGTTTCATCTCGTGCTGCCGAATCACGATTTCATTGCTCACGCCGTCAGCACTGACGGCATCAACTGGAGACGCGTCAACAACGCTCTGTTTATTGGAGATCCCGGAAGCTGGGACGACCTGATGCTGTGGACGATGCACGTGTCGCCCGATCCTCATAGGACCGGCCGCTGGCGCATGTTCTACACCGGTCTGTCTCGGCGCGATCACGGAAAAATGCAGCGATTGGGACTGGCCGTCAGCGAGGATCTGTTCCACTGGACAAAGTATCCCGTGAACTGGCGCGACCGCCGTGGCCCCCACGATCCGCAACTGGTAAAGGAAGCTCGCCTGCACAGCCGCCATCGACAGGCCAGCAACCTGAACGCGACTGTGGACGAATCAAGCTGTTTCCCGCTGGAGCCGAATGCCGAACACTACGAAGCGTGTGTCGATGTCGGTCGGCACTGGGTCAGCTTTCGCGATCCCTTCTTCTACACCGATGACGGCCACGGATGGCTGCTGGTGGCAGGGCGAGTCAACGACGGCCCTGTGGTCCGGCGCGGCTGCGTGAGTATTCTGAAGGAGACCGCTCCGAATCATTTCGAATCTCTGCCTGCTCTGCATCATCCCGGGCTGTACGACGACATTGAAGTGCCGAACCTGGTTCGCATCGACGGCGAGTGCTACCTGATCGGCAGCATTCGCGAAGATGCCAAGATTCGCTACTGGCACACCAGGGAAATCGGCAGACCATGGCGCACGTTTCATGACAATGTGCTGATGGCAACCGGCAACTATGCGGGCCGCGTCTGCCGTGATGATCGCGGTTGGCTCATCTGGAATTTCTTCTCGGCCGACCTGCAGGACCGAACGGTAAACAATCTGATGCCGCCTCCCAAGCGGCTGGTGCGACAACGTGACGGGCTGCTGCGAGTGACCACGTTTGAAGAATTCGACCAATGGATCGAAGACGACGTCGATACTCGCTGCGTTCACTATCTGAAGCACGGCATCGGCGAGCAGCACTGCAGCGTTGACGGCAATCATCTGAACCTGCAAAGCGAAGCCGGCTTTCAGGCGTTTGTGTTTGATGAACCCCTCGGCAGCTTTCGATTTCGGGCCTCGATTTCGCTGCAGGGGCTCGGGAAATGCGGTCTGGTGTTTCGCATCGATCCGGAAACGCACGACGGTTATTACCTGTCGCTGGATCTGTTCAAGGGAGTCGCCCAGTTGCGAAGCTGGAAGACAGGCCCGGACGGCGGCGGTGAAAACATGATGCAGTTCCGATCGCTGCAAAGTGGCTACTGGTTCAGTGAACAGGCCGGACGGGCACGCGTGCAACTAATCGCCTTCGGCAGCTATCTGGAGTTTTCAATTAACGACTGCGTGATCCTGTCGCTGGCGGACCGCACATTTCACGACGGTCTGATGGGAGTCTATCTCGAATCCGCTCACCTGGATCTGACGGAGATCCGACTCAGCCGCATGACGACTCCGTACCAGTCCGACGATCACCTGGTCGCAGGGTGACTCTGGCGGTGTGCGTCGCCGAATCTGCGAAACACGCCGTCGCCACAGTCAGTTTCTGCCAGAGTTGCGAATACCGTGAAGATCAGCCACGAAGAAATCCCTGGTCGAACGCCAGTCTGGTCGGCGTTTGCCAACCTTTACCTTGACGCACCGGTTGACGAAGAAGCACTGCGGCAGATCGCCGTGACTCTGGCTGCGTCGCCGTATGACGTCGACGAACTCGAACGGATCCTCTTCGACGAAGTGCATCCGGTCTGCCGGGACAATCTGCGCTCCGTTGCCGGCAACTGGTCCGGCTTTGATCAGGCCGAACTGGTTCAGACCATCATCACTCGGCTTGATCGCGGAAGCCGGCTGTCCTTGCCGAACGCGAGCAGGCGTGAGATCCGCCAGGTGTGGACACGACTCTCCGCACTGCTGCAGAATCCGGATCGGCGAACTCACTGATCCCGATGGGGCTTACGGCTGCGATAGCTCTGCAGCCGCGACTCCAAAGCAGTTCCTGCACCCGCCGGAGCCTTCTCAATTGCCTGCTCCTGGCGTTGCACCGCGGATGCGAAGTCTCCGGTTTCGGCCA
>CAZHET010000646.1:0-3351 GCA_964531585.1 uncultured Planctomycetaceae bacterium
AGAATCCGAAGGTGTGCCGCCACTCACTCTGCGAAACCATCAGGAGCCTCCGTGTCAGTGGTTAAGTCCTTGCTCTTCCATGACTTAACACCGCTCGGAGGCTCTTGGTTCGTCACCTCTTTGAATAATCCGGGCTAGCGCCGGGTCATTGCGGATCGGCGCGGGACGCCAACACCCGCGGCTAGCACCGACGGCTCACCTGCGAATCGGCGCGGGACGCCAACACCCGCGGCTAGCGCCGACGGCTCACCTGCGAATCGTGGCCGGTAAATCCTTATCTGCCGCTCGCCTTTTGAAAAGTCGCTCAGCCGAACCAGACAACTTTGGTCGACAACTTCAGTATCTCCAGCCGGCCTGCAGCAGCACGCCGTCGCTGAGTGACACCTCCGTGGCCGTCGATTCGTACTCGATGCGGCGGTTGAAGGCGTAGCCGCATTCGGCAAACCAGCCGCCACCACCGTCCACGATATGGTCGACACCGAACATCAGTCGAATGTCTCGGAGTGATAATTCATCCGTGTGCCCCGTGGCTCTGGTGACGGCCCACGTGTTTCCGCCCAGGCCCGCGGAAACGTAGCTCCACGTCTCACTCTGGCTGCCGTCTTTCATGAGGCGGTACGACAGGCGAGATTCCGGAAATCGCAGATCCAGGCGGGCTCTTGTGTTCGGAGTCCACGTGAGTCCCACCGCAGGCAGCAGCGGCAGGTCCGCGCGCCCAAGTGCCACAGCACCGAACGACAGCGAGAGTTCTTCCGGCACGCAGTTCCAGTTGATCAACCCAAGCCCAAACAATCGAAATGCCTGGTCACTGGTTGTGAAGTCGCTGCGAATCGATGGCCGGATGATCGCCATTGCACTCAGGCGATCGTTCATGGGTTTGCGATAGAAGAAGCTGACTCCCGCTTCGAATAGCTCGGACGGAACATCCAGATTCGCAGCGGCGTCGATGAAGTCCAGTCGAAACGACGGCGTCACTCCAAGAATATTGTCGAAGTTGCCCAGCGGCACGCCAAGACCGACTGAGGTTTCGAAGAAGCTGCTGCTGAGGTCGTTGTCGTCGGTGGCTCGCAGCCAGCCGCCGGAAACAGTCACGGTCTGAATTGCCTGTTTCTTGAAGCGGCTGACCGGCTGTTCGTCGGAATCGAAGAGTGATTCCGGGGACGCGAAGTTCGGCGGAACAGGCGACAATTCGACCGACGTCTGGCCTCGGACGATCGTTGGCAACAGCAGCAGAATGGCAGGCAGGAATCGACGCACGGAATAACGGGCCTCACGGGCAGATTGATAAATTTTCTTCGAACGATCGCAGCCTGGACGCACTGCCTGAGATCCCGCTTCGGGGTGGCGGTTCTCGACGCAACATGATGCCTCGGCGGAGCCACGGCCGGAAGATCGCTGCGCCCAACCACAGCCAACGAACCGCACCTTCCCGGTTCGAAATGAGACCGGCTTCGGTTGCCTGCTTCCTCAGCTCGTCTGGAAACGCACACGTTTCGCGGCGCGAATTTCGGCACGACGTCTCAAATCGGCCGTTTCTGCCGGGACGCTTTCACGACGCGGCCGTTGGCGAATCCGAGCCCGGATTATGCACGCGACTCGCGAGTTCTGACACAGCACGTGTCAGCGACAGGTTTACGTCGAGTTGCCAAACAGCACACTGTTCGAGGGGACTCCGATCCCGTCGCGGCAATTCGACGGGATCGGAGTCCCCTCGTACGAAGTCGTGAACAATCCGGGCGAGTCGGCTGCTTCGCCGGTCAGGCGAGGTCGAACAGCATCACTTCGGCATCACTGGCGGCCCCGATCTTCAGAGTCCGTTCATCGCTGACGGCAGCTCCGTCGCTCGTTCTCAGGACGGTGCCGTTGAGCGATGCGGAACCTCGCAGGACCTGCAGCCACGCGTGGCGTCCGGCAGTGAGTTCGTGAGTAAGCTCACGGCCTGTGTCCAGTCGACCAGAAAGATCGCCACATCCTGATGAATCGTCAGAGCGCCATCTTCACCACCTGGCGAAGCGACCAGCCGCAGTTTGTTGTGCATCGTTCCGTCATCGAAACGCTTTTGCTCGTAGCTCGGCACAAGACCCTGCTGCTGGGGCGCAGCCAGATCTGGTACAGGTGAACCGAGTCGCTGTCCGACGGATTGAATTCGTGTGTGTGTGATACCCGTTCCGGCGGTCATGCGCTGGAATTCCCCCGGACGCAGGACCTCGCCGTTTCCCATCGAATCCTGATGTTCCAAAGCTCCTTCCAGCACGTACGTGACAATTTCCATGTTGTCATGAGCGTGAGTTCCGAAGCCTTTGCCGGGAGCGATGTAGTCTTCGTTCATGACTCGCAGCGAACGAAACTCCGTGTGAGCAGCGTCGAAGTAGGAACCGAACGAAAACGTGTGATATGTGTTCAACCAGCCGTGATCGGCGTGGCCCCGGTCGGACGCTTTTCGGATTGTGATCATCAGGCGACTCCTTCACTGGCATGTTGACAATGGCGGAAGGGACGCGTGAACTTCGCGATACCTTACAACGGCCGTGCTGTCACGTTGCAAGCGATATGTTTCACACAGACAGCGACGTGTTTCCTGCAGCCAGCGCGGGTTCATGTGGTTCGCTGGTTCCCGTGCGGCTCGCTGGACAAGCGGCAACAGTTCGTGAGATCATCTTCGGACACACTCCGCCATCGAACACTCCGCCCGCTACACTTCCCGCGAGGTATCGCTATGTCTCACCGCACCGCCGCACTGCTTCTGGTCGTCGCCCCTGTCTTGATGGGTCTTGAAACCAACGGTCAGGAATGGACTCGGTTTCGAGGCCCCAACGGCACCGGCGTCAGCGAAGCCGTGACGATTCCCGTCGAATGGTCCGAGGCTGACTTCAACTTCAAAACGCCGCTGCCGGGCATCGGTCATTCGTCGCCCGTTGTCTGGGGCGATCATGTCTTCCTGCTCAGCGCCGATCCGAAAACGGCCACGCGCTACGTGCTGGCCATTGATGCGAACAGTGGCGACGAGCTTTGGCGAAAGGAGTACGAATCGAAGGTTCATCAAC
This sequence comes from uncultured Planctomycetaceae bacterium, assembly GCA_964531585.1. Lineage (GTDB taxonomy): Bacteria > Planctomycetota > Planctomycetia > Planctomycetales > Planctomycetaceae > JAWKUA01. Next base: position 3,045 of record CAZHET010000646.1, read on the forward strand.
TTCATGTTCGCAGCAGCTTCGCGTCGTCGACGCCCGCTGTTGATGAAGAGCGAGTCTACGTGGCCTGGTCGACTCCGGAGGAAACCCTGCTGAAGGCGCTGTCTCACGATGGCGAAGAAGTCTGGAGCAGGGACCTTGGCACCTGGCAAAGCCAGCACGGATTCGGAACCTCGCCGATCGTGTATCAGGACATGGTGATCCTGCACAATTCTCAGCAGGCGAATCAACTGGACCCAGGTCAAAAGCCCGGCGACAGCTTCATGATGGCGTTCGACCGGACGACCGGTGACGAACGCTGGCGCACTCC
>CAZHET010000647.1:0-3350 GCA_964531585.1 uncultured Planctomycetaceae bacterium
TGCCGTGGCGGGCACCGTTGCGGACAGCGGATCGATTGATGATGCGACCACGATCTTCAGTCAGTCGATGGGGCAGAATCCCGAGGACATGACTGCGGACGAGTCCGAATCGGACGGCGACGACAACAAAAGGCCGTCCAGCCTGATGTCGCTGATGGGCAAATCATCGCACCACGGTCTGGATCGGTCGCTGAGAATTCGCAGCCGGCCGGTGCGGGGTGAGGAACCATTCTCTGAAGCTCCGGATGCCGACTACGAAATCATCCAGAAGCTGGCTGAAGGCGGCATGGGGATCGTCTACATCGCCAAACAGACGTCGCTGAGCCGTCAACTGGCGATCAAGACTCTGAAGCCGCTGTCGGAGAGCGAAAAGAAGGACTTGGCCAAAAGTAATCGCATGAGCCAGATGACCCGGCAGCGTCGCGAGATGTTCCTGTCGGAAGCTCTGGTGACGGCCAACCTGGTGCATCCGAACATCGTTCCGATTCATGACCTGTGTCAGACCGATGGCGGCATCCCGTTCTATTCGATGAAGCACGTCGAAGGAAAGCCGTGGAACAAACACGTGACGACCATGACGGAGGAAGAGAACCTGGACGTTCTGCTGAAGGTCGCCGACGCCGTCGCGTACGCTCACCACAACGGCGTTGTGAACCGCGACCTGAAGCCTGAAAACATCATGCTCGGCGAATTCGGCGAAGTCGTCGTCCTGGACTGGGGTCTGGCGATCCCCGCTCCCGATGCGGGACAGTCGAAGTTTTCCACGTCGTCGTCCTCCTTCGGTGCAGGAACGCCGGCCTACATGTCACCCGAACTCTGGACCGGGCCGCCGGAGAAAATCGGTAAACACAGTGACATCTATCTGCTGGGAGCAATGCTGTTCGAAATCGTAACCGGCCTGCCGCCGCATGAGTTCCCTGCTCCGCCAAAAGGGTCATCCAAGACGACGGTCATGCGGATCATCGACTCGGTCGTGCGTCCGAACGAAATCCGCGCGACAGATATCGAAAGTGAATTGCTGGACATCGCTCGCAAGGCGATGGAAACGGAACCGGAAGACCGCTACCAAAGCGTGCAGGAATTCCAGGTGGCCGTGCGCGACTATCTGCAGCACGAAGAGAGCCGTCACCTGTCTCAGCGAGCAGACTCGGTGATCGCCGAAACCGAGAAATCCAAAGCGAAAGGCTACAGCGGCTACCAGACGGCGACGGCGCTGTATCGCGAAGCTCTGGTCGGCTGGCAGGACAACTTCTACGCGAAGAAGGGTCTGCACAATGCTCAGCTGAAATACGCTCAACTGGCCCACGATCGAGGCGACTACGACCTGGGCCTGCAACTGGTCTCGACCGAGTCCGGCCGGGATTTCGAAGCTCTGGGAGCAAAACTGACAAAGGCCAAACGCCGGCGTGGGATGCAGAAGTGGACAACGATCGGGCTGCTGGGAGCGATTCTGGTGGGTTCAGGGGCAGCCGCGGTGATCTTTAGGGGCCAAGCGACAAAACTCGAAAACGCTTACGGCAGCTTGTCGGAAATGGAGTCGCAGAAGGACGCCGCAGTTAGACTGAAGAGCGAAGCAGAAGGTCTCGCCCTTGCCGCTGTCGATAAGCAGCAGCAGGCCGAGAATGCGGCCAAGGATGCTGCAGCAAAGCAGGTGGCGGCCGAAGCTCTCGCGAAGATGGCTGCAATGGACCAGAAAGCCGCTGAAGAGGCTGCGCAGGACGCGGAAAAGAAAAAGGACGAGGCACTTGCCGCGCAGAAGATTGCAGAGCGCCTGGCAATGGAAGCACAGCGTGCGGCCGAGGAGGCGCAGCGACTGGCAGACGATGCACAACGACGAGCTGACGATGCCGCAAGACGTGAGGCTGAGGCCAATCTTGCACTTGCGCGTGCCGACACGGCGAAGCAGCGAGCGGAAATCAACAGTCTAACAGTCCTGCGAAATTACAACGCAGCTATCAGCGAAATACGCGCGGCGCTGGACCAGCTCAATGATCCGAACCATGCGCAGGAACTGCCGCCGGAGGATCTGGAAGAGCGTCGCATAGAACTCGAAAGACAACTCAATCAGCTTTCTCGCCGCGCCACGCAGACCGGGTCGTCCGTTGAGTTCCAGCAGATGAGTCCGGACGGCACTACCGTCGTCTGGTGCGATCGTGAGAACAACATCACGATCCGTCGCCTGTCCGGAGCAGGAGAGGTTCCCGATAATTTTAGTGCTCAGAAGCAGATTCCCGGCGACGTCACCGACCTGAAACTCCTCGCTGATGGATCCACAGTCCTTGCGACGGCCGGCAGCAGTCTGCATGTCTGGAACTACGAAACCGGCGACCTTCGAGCGTTCACGGTGGACGTTGACGCGAACATTCAGCCACCAACACTGACCGCGATTGAAACCGCTGGCGGACTGTTTATCACTGGCGACAACCAGGGCCGGATCACTGCCTGGCAGCCGAATACGGGTGCGTCGGCGTGGACGTACGAAACGGATACACCTGTCCGATCGCTACGGATGATGCCGTGGGCCGACATTCTGCTGATCGCGGGGTCGCGGGCTGACCGATCGGCAGTGGTCATGGCTCTCAAGCTTCAGGGGACACAGCAACCCCCACAGCGACACGGCCAGTTGTTGTACAGCGACAGCACGAACCGGCCACCAAATGCGATGCAGGTCTCACCCGACGGCCGAACGCTGGTTGTCGGCAATTCCCGCAATGGCGACCTGCTGGTGCTGCCACTGAAACCCAACGGTCTGCAACTGAACTCCGCTCAGGAACGCAACACATTCCCGTTTGTGTCACCACGCGATCAGGCGACGGGCTGGCAAGTGACCGATGAGCACAGCCGCCCTGTCAATTCCATCGTGTTCTCCGCTGACGGGAATCTGTTTGTTACGGCGTCGGATGACCGCACTGTAAAAGTGTGGAGAGTGCAGCACTCGACAGGTGCTGTGGCGGTGCAGGTTGAAGAGACTCTGGAAGGCCACGGCGCGGCTGTGACATCCGCCGCATTCATCGGACCGTCGACGGAAGACATTCTGTCGACCAGCAAGGACCGTTATGCTCGCCGTTGGAAATGGACGGAATATCAGCAGCTCAGGAAAGCGATCGACGACAGCTTCAGCAAAGAAGTGGCCCCGGCAGCTCAGGCGGATGTCGCACCGCATGACGAAGAACGTCCGGTATCTCAGGTTACTCCTCGCCAATCCCGGTCGCGATACATGCTGACTGTCCTGCCCGCAGATCAGCCGGATCAGCCGTTTATCGTTCTCAACGATGACTCCAAAGCGTCCGACGCAGGCGAACCAGGACTGCGCGGCGGCATCCGCTCGATCGATCTGACTGCCGACGGGT
>CAZHET010000648.1:0-3347 GCA_964531585.1 uncultured Planctomycetaceae bacterium
CCTGCTGGTCCGCGACAAAAACTACCACTCACAGGAAGCATGGTTTGCTCGTCAGGAAATCTACACGTCGCCGAGCCTCGATATGCAGCGTGTGAGAGAAGTGCTCGGCGATGCGGATACCGAGGGGCTTGAGTACACCGAACACACGTTCCAATACGATTCGGGCCGCGGTGCCTTCAGCATGACGACGTCCGGATGCAAGGCACTGGCTCCGATTGATCCACCGGTTGCGCTGCTGTTCGACAGGACGAAAGTGTTGGAACAGGACATGCTTGTCGTTCGAGGCCGCGATGTGAAAGGAACCGTTCTGGACCCGGACGGAAAGCCGCTGGCTGGTATTGTGGTGGTCACGGGCCTGTCGTTAGACCCCGTCTTAAAGGTGTTTCTCAAAGACGAACACTTCACCGTCAACTGTGTATCGCCGGATGAATCCCGCAAACTTGTTTTTCAACATCGCAATCGGCAGTTGCAGGCGGAAGTCGAGATCGAGCCGGACTTCGAAGGGCAACTCGTCGTGCGACTGGAACCGGTTGAGATGTAGAGTTGACGTATCGCTGGAATACCTGAATTTCAACGATCGGTTGCTGAGCGTCTATTTCCACCCAGTGGCCGCTGTTCGCTTCATTCGTGGCGCTCAGGATCTTCGGCTGCGGCGCGCGGGCGGCTGGGAATTCAGGGTTGTGCGGCAGGCGGAGCATCGGTGGCAGGAGACTCGTTTTCGGGCCGCAGTGGAATTTCGCGTAGTGGGGTGTAGATCGAACCGCCGGCGGCCAGTTCCGATGAATACACCGTGACGGTGTCGATTCGTTGGACGGAAATCGGCTCACCGGACCAGCGCTGGGCGAATTCCCTCAGGTCAGCACGACCAGTCGATGTCGTGCGGCGACGACGCGAACGTCGCGGTCGCGGTTGCCGGGCAATCGTCAGGTGCGGATGAAACGGCCGGTCTTCTGTGTTGACGCCAACGACGTCCGCCACTTCCACGCACTTTGCATTCAGTTCTGCAAATGCTGACTGCGGTCCGGCACCCAGCCAGGCAATGGACGCTCGTTCCGTCGACGGAAACCCGCCGGGCGTGCTGATCGTCGCGTCGAAGGCGCTGACGTTGGCGAGGTGTTGAGCAAGGCAGTCGACAAATTCCGCAGCTGCTTCGGCAGGCAGGTCTCCCAGGAAGCAAACTGTCACGTGCATGTTTCGTGGCGGCACGACACGAAAACCGGCGAAGCCTGATTCGAAATCATCCAGGACTTCCTGAATCCTGTCGGTGATCTCAATTCGGCAACCAATGAACATGCGCACAAAGTTGTTCGCGGGCGGCGTTGTCATAGCAGTTGGAAGTGCTGAGCCAGTCGTTGCAATCGCGACAACGTGAGCGGCAGATCAGGCCGCGTTCCACGACGCTGCAACGAACTTCTGAAACGAACGGCGGCCGGTCAGGCAATCGCTGCCGCCGCAAAATTCTGCGCCGGCAGTCAATGCCGCGACGCAATTGCCGCGCCGCGGAAACGAAGGGAAAATACTGACACCACCGACGTCACAGCCGCGTCGCCGAGACTTTTACACGACGTCGCTGCAATCGCAATGATCAGTCCTGATGCGGGTAATCGTCGTGAAACCTGCAATTGGAATTTCGGATGAAGGCGTTCATTCAGCCAACCCGATAACTTCAGTACGGCAATAAGTGAGGGGGCCGGACAGCGATTCGGGGGCGGCATGGTCGCAATACGCTGTCGGGCTCGGAAGAAGTCGACGCGATCGATAAAGGGACTGCTGATGCGACCACGATTGAGATTGTTCATCGGGGAAGACACTCTGCACACCACTGACGCTCCGGACGCGGAAGTTTCGATTGAGCTGGAAGAACTGACTCGCATTCTGGCCGACGCAATCATCTGGGACCGCGCGTGGCTCAGCGACCTGGCCGACGAACGCGTCAAAGTGTCTGCCGACCTGTACGAAGTGCTGATGGCGTACTCGCACATGCGCCCGACTGCCTCCTGAACTCGACAGCCGGAATCGGCAGAAACTGCCGCACGCCTTTAGTCCGGATTATTCACGCGACTCGCGTATTATGACGTAACACGTGCCAGTAACAGATTTACGTCGAGTGGCGAAAAAGCCCACTGTACGACGGGATCCGATCCCGTCGCGGCAAGTCAACGGGATCGGAGTCCCGTCGTACGAAGTCGTGAATAATCCGGGTTAGCGATCACACGACGTCCCAGGCTTTTGCACGCTCCACAGCGCGTGACCAGCCTGCCAGCAGCTTCGTTCGCGCGGCTGGCTTCATGGCTGACGTGAACCTCGCGTCTTCGTGCCACTGTGTCGCGATCTCCTTCTGATCCTTCCAGAAGCCGACGGCCAGTCCGGCCAGGTAGGCGGCACCCAGAGCGGTCGTTTCGGAAATCTGCGGACGCACCACGGGAACGCCCAGAATGTCTGCCTGGAACTGCATCAACAGGTTGTTCACGCAGGCTCCACCGTCCACGCGCAGTTGTTTCAGCTTCAGGCCGGAATCCGCTTCCATCGCCTGCAGCACTTCGGCCGTCTGGTAAGCAATGCTTTCCAGCGCGGCGCGAGCGATGTGGGACGCCGATGTGCCACGAGTCATCCCGACCAGCGTCCCGCGCGCGTACGGATCCCAGTGAGGTGCTCCCAGTCCCGCAAACGCCGGCACCAGATACACGCCGCCGGTGTCGCTGACCATCGCCGCCAGAGTCTCGACTTCCTCCGACGTTCGCAGCAGGCCCAGGCCGTCTCGCAGCCACTGCACGACGGCTCCCGCGATGAAGATGCTGCCTTCCAGAGCGTACTCAGTCCGATCGCCGATCTTCCATGCGATGGTCGACAGCAGCTTGTGACTGGACGGAACCGGCTTCGTTCCCGTGTTCATCAGCATGAAGCAGCCGGTGCCATAGGTATTCTTGACCATCCCCGGCTTCGTACATACCTGGCCGAACAGCGCGGCGTGCTGGTCACCGGCAATTCCGGCAATGGGAATGGACCCGCCGAACACGCTTGTCGTCGCGCACACCTCACTGGATGACCTGACTTCGGGCAGCACGGATTTCGGGACGTTGAACAGCGCCAGCAGTTCGTCGTCCCAGTTCAAAGTATGAATATTAAACAGCATCGTGCGACCGGCATTGGTGGCATCGGTGATATGAACCTTGCCGCCCGTCAGCTTCCAGATCAGCCACGAATCCACTGTGCCGAATGCCAGCTCGCCCTTCTCTGCCTTCCTGCGGGCATGTTTTACGTTGTCCAGAATCCACTGGACTTTTGTAGCCGCGAAATATGCGTCCAGCACCAGGCCGGTCTTCTGCTGAACAGTCGTGTCGCCGCCA
>CAZHET010000649.1:0-3344 GCA_964531585.1 uncultured Planctomycetaceae bacterium
CTGACCTTCGGCGTAGAGCGTATCGAACGCCAGCGAGCTTTTGCCCGACCCGCTGACTCCCGTCATCACAATCAGCTTGTTCCGCGGCAGGCTAAGGCTGATGTTTCGCAGGTTGTGCTCGCGAGCACCGCGGATAACGATTTCGGATTCGGGCATTTGGGGAGCGGCTGGAGATTGGCTTTTGCGACTGGCCTGGATTGGCTCGTGCCGGTCGGGCGTCGAGCGGCGGCGGATTATACGGCAGGGCTCAGGATTGTCGAAAGCAGTGCGAAGTCGATCCAGCGGCTGGCAACGTGTGTGGCACGGCCTGTCGGTCCGTCTCGCCGTGATGGTGAATCCGGCTCGCGGGGATAGAACGACTAACACCGGCACCTCAGCAGAGTGACTGTGCAAACCACGAGGTGGAGGAAAATGCCAACGCAGCCGTGACGCCCGTGTTCAGTCAAACCAGTCGGTCGGCTACGGCAAATTGCGAACGTCGCTTTCCGAAGCCGTTCGCCAGATCCTGACCGTGTTGTCAGATCCCGCAGATGCCAGAGTCTGACCGTCCGGCGAAAGTGCGAGCGCTTCGATATCGTCGGTGTGACCTTTCAGCGACGCACGCTGTTGTCCGGTGTGATAGTCCCAAATGCGAATCGTGCGGTCGGTACCGGCTGAGAACAATGTTCGACCATCGGTCCCAAAGAGAACACTCAGCACCGCTCCGGCGTGGCCGCGTAAGAACCGATCGGGCTCAGCAGGCAGATCGTTCCCGGTGTTCTGCGGCAGACTCCAGAGGGAAATGTTGCGGTCATGAGATCCTACCGCAAGGATGGAACTGTCGGCCGAGAACGCCAGCGAATCGATCTGGCTGGTGGCTTCTGCCAGAATCGATTGGCGATGGTTGTTCGAAAAATCATAAACCGCAAGCTGAAGTCGGCCAGCCGCAAGAAATCTGCCGTCGGGCGAAAACGCCAATACGAACACATTGTCCTCAGCCGGTAGTCTCACCACTTCCTGATTGCTCCGCAGGTTAAACACAACCAGGTCGTTGTCGTTATTCTGCCAGACGATCATGTCTCCGGAAGCAGCCACGGGCAACGGCAGATCGTGTCCTGAGCCTGCCGGAAAAGAACGTACGGGATCGGATCCCGCGTCATCCCACACCTTCAGAGTTCCCGAAGGTTTCATTGACCCGATATGCGGGGAAACGCCGTCAAGTGCGAATTCCGGCCCGGTGGAAATAAGCTGCTGCTGCTCGCCCGACTGCGTGAAAACAACCGTCGCCACGCCGGCGCTATGGCCCGCTTGTTCTCGCACCAACGCTCCGGTTTCGGTCTCCCAGTGCCGAATCCGGCCATCTCGACAGGAAGACACGACCGTGCGACCGTCTGGTGAAAAAGCGACAGACGAAACCGGCTTCGGGTGTCTCCAAACATCGGCCGAGCCTCCGGAATCTGTCTGCCACACTTTGACAACGCCATCATTGCCACCGGAATACAAAAGTCCGCCGTCCTGCGAAAAGGCGACGGCGTGAGCTTCCGCCGCGTGGCCGGTGAACTCGGTCAGCAATTGATGCGTCGACAAATCCCACAGCCTGACTTTGCGGTCGGCGCTGGCCGAAGTCAGTTGTCTGTCGTCCGGCGAAAATGCCAGTGACAGAATCGTGCCCGAATGCCCGGTCAATTTCGCCAGATCGTTTCCCTGGTCGTTCCACAAGCGAATGACTCCGTCAACGTCACCGGAAGCGATCGTACGCGTGGTGTTCGACCATGCCACAGCCCAGGTTCGCGAGGCATGGCCGGAATACGTCAACTGGTTCTGACCGCTGACAACATCCCACAGCCGAACCGATCCGTCACCGCTGGTGGAAGCGAGCGTCTGCGGTCCGTCAATGGCAAATGCGAGTTCGACAATGAAATCTTCGTGAGCATTTTGAATCACGAGGACACCGTTCTCGCCGGGACGGAGTGCATGCGTTTCGCCAGGTCGAAGCGACTCCGGATTGAAAACTCCTGCGGCCCGTTCCATTTCGACCACTGCGATGTCGTTCTCGGCTGACCGAAATGCAAGGCGTTGACCATCGGGAGAAAACCGAACACACCACGAGCCCGGGAACCGGTGAGTTTCCTGTCCGTTCGCGACATTCCACAGTCGAGTCGTTCCATCAAAACCGCTGCTGGCGAGAATCGTTCCGTCCGGCGAAAACGTCAGTGAGTAAACTCCGGCAATGTGGCCTGTGAGTTCCTGCCGCTTCGAATTCCCTGGCAGGTTCCAAAGACTGATCACGCCGTCCGTGCGGCCGACCGCGAGGATTGATCCGTCCGGCGAGATGGTCAACGCCTGCACACTTTCCGGTTCCGCCAGACCCGTGGACCGATTTGCATCGTGCCACTTCTTCCACAGGTAATACCACTCGAAGCCGCGAAGATCTTTTCGGCCGGGTTGTGGCAGATGTCTCGACAGCAGTTCACCCACGCGCGCCGTGTTTCCGTCTTCCCAATCCTGTGACGCCAGGTTCATGTCGGAGACATAAAGCAACTGCTGAGTTTCCATGCCTGCGTGTTCCGCAGCGTGGTAGAGTCGGGCTTGGTTCACAGCAATCAATGGGCCGACAATGGCGAGCAGCGCAACGGTGGCGGCGAGTATCGCGGCGACGGGATGTCGTCGACACCAGCGCCAGACGCGAGTCATTCGCGGAGTCGGGCGGGCGCACACCGGAATCCCGTCAAGAAACCGCTGCAGATCCTCAGCCAGCAGCGCGGCTGTCGAATAGCGTGCGGACGGCGACTTTTCCAGGCACTTCAGACAAACGGCTTCCAGATCCTTCGGGCACGCCGCATTCAGCCGACGCGGAGCCGCCGGTTCTTCAAGCCGAACGGCCAGAACGGTTTCAAGATCCGAAGATTTCCGGAACGGCGGCTGACCGGTCAGCAGTTCGTACAGAACGGCACCCAGCGAATAGACGTCACTTCCCGGTCCCGACTGACGCACGTCTCCTGCTGCCTGTTCGGGACTCATATACGCCGGCGTGCCCAGCACAACTCCGGTTCGCGTGCCGCCGTCATTCTCAATGGTCCGTGCCAGGCCAAAATCCACGATGCGTGCGGACGTCGCCAGATCGTCTGCCGAAGGCGACTCAGCGTCGAACAGAATGTTTGACGGCTTAAGGTCACGATGCAGCACGCCTCGACTGTGAGCGTGCTCCACTGCGCGAGCCAACGAACAAATCAGTGCAGCGGCCTGAAGCGGCGACAAACGGAATCCAACCTTCGAACTTCCAACCGTGCTGGCGGAGTTCGTCTTGCTAAGAAATTCCGCCAGTGAACCGCCGGAACAACAGGCCGAAGCGATGTAGCAAATCG
>CAZHET010000650.1:0-504 GCA_964531585.1 uncultured Planctomycetaceae bacterium
GCCTGACCAAAGCCGCGACGGACAGTTCTGCCGCCAGCCGGTATCAGTTGCGGGATGGCGGCATGGTGATGGTGGAAAAACGCGACCCGGCTCCTGTGACGGTCATGGGACTGGTCAAGAAGTCCGGCCCGGTTGAATTTCCCGTCGGCAAGGACTTCCGGCTGCTGGATGCCATCGGTGAAGCGGGGATTTCCAATCAACTGGCCAACAAAGTGATCGTTGTCCGTCCGCTGGCAAACAGCAGCAATCCGGCAGTCATCGAAGTCAGCCTGCGGGAAGCAAAACGCAGCGGCGCTTCCAATATCCGGCTGGGGCCGGGCGACGTCGTGTCGGTGGAACAGACACCGGCAACGGTCATGCTGGACGCGCTGCAGATCATTCGACTGGGTGTTTCCGGGAGTGCTCCGTTGTTTTAGCCGACCGCGCGGTCACAGATTCCTTCCGGGAGGGCGAAGCTCCTGCTGAGCCGCGTGTGCCACCGGCCGTCCGACGCGGCAGCGGCTC
>CAZHET010000650.1:514-3343 GCA_964531585.1 uncultured Planctomycetaceae bacterium
AGGAGCCTCGCCCTCCCGCCGAACAGACGAAACTTCGAACGGCAGGGAAGCCGAATTTCATGTCACTCTCAAACACGAATCCGGGGCATGGCACCGTCGAACAGGACGCACTGGCGTCGTCCCTGCACGCTCTGGTGCGGTTCCTGCGCACAGTGCGCCTGCGCAGCGGAATTCTGCTGGCCAGCATCGTCGTGGCCTGCGTCATCGGCACGCTGTACTACGTGACGGCCCCGCGGATTTATCAGTCGACAGCCTCGCTGTATATCTCCAAGCTCGGCAAGGGACTCAATGACGACGGTGGTCAGGGGGCCGGCAACCTGTCGCGGGACATGCCGACGTTCAAGAAGCTGATGTCAGAAGAAGAAGTCATCGAAGGTGCGCTGCGAAGGCTGCCCGAACAGTTTCGCACTGACCTGGTCGGAGTTCCCAAGGAACGATGGATCGAAGCGATCCGCAAGCGTCTGTCGGTGTCGTCAGCGTTCAACACCAACGTGCTGGACCTGAGCTACCGTTCCGAAGACCCGCGCACCGCGGCCGCGGTGCTGGCAGCGCTGCTGAGCGCCTATGAAAGCTTCATCAATCAGACACACCAGGGCTCATCGGAAGACAACCTGGAGACGCTGAATGATAGTGAGGCGCGCATCATCGCCGAACTTCAGGAACTGAAGCTGCATCGCGACCAGTTACGCGCTTCGGCTCCGGAACTGATCGACACTGGCAAGCCGGACGAATCTTTGAACATGGTCGGCGAAAAGGTCCGGCGACTGGCCGATGAATGGTCGAAGGCTCAGCAGGAAACTTACAACGCGAAGAGCATGGTCAATTCCATTCACTACGCGATGCAGAATGGTGAGGATGTCCTGCAGTATCTGCTGAATACCGACGACAGTATCGGTCAGGGACTGATCGAGCAGTCCATCGGTATGGGCGGCAGCGATGCCATCGAGCAGGAACGGCTGACTCAGGACGTGCTGAGGCTGCAGGCGGAACTGCGCGATGCCCTGTCCAAGTACGGACCGAACCATGACACGGTCACGCGGCTGCAGTCCCAGATTCTGATCAATCAGGAACACCTGCGCACGCTGCCGGAAAAGCGGCGGCAGTTGTTCCGGGAAATGTCCAGCGTTCATCTGGCACCGCGACTGCTGCTGATGGCCAGACAGCGGCTGCAGACCGCCGAGCAGGCTCAGGCCGACCTGTTCCAGCAGATTTCGTTCGAACAGGGCCGGGCTCAGGAACTGACGAAAACGCTGAGCCTGATTCGGGACATCGACCGGGAGATCGAACGGCGCATGCTGCTGATGGACGAACTGACGAAGAAAGTCTTCGAGATTGACATGAATAAAGACACGGCCATTCGCACAGAAGTATCGACACGGCCGCGAGTGTCCAATGTCGCCGTGTCACCCCGGCTTGTCGTCACCGCGTTTCTGTCGCTGTTTCTGGGGTCGCTTTGCGGTGTGTCGGTGATCTGGGTGCTGGACATCATGGACGACCGCTTCCGTACGCCCGAAGAACTCAAGCTGCAGCTTGATACTCAGGTGCTGGCGATGGTTCCTCGTCTGGAGGAACTGAACGGCGACGGATTCAACGCCGTGATGACTCACGCCCGCCCGAACAGCACCGAAGCGGAATCGTTTCGGGCGCTGCGGACCAGCATCGAGTTTTCGTCAACAGAGACCCGGAGAATCGTCTGCACGAGTACCGAGCCCGGCGACGGCAAAACCACGATTTCCTCCAACATGGCGACCGCGTTTGCGCAGTCCGGCCGTAAGACGCTGGTCATCGACGCGGACATGCGGCGACCGGGGCTGTCCACACTGCTCGGCTTGCGCGACGATCTGGGACTGTCGCAGATACTGCGTGGTCACGACGATCTGGACGAGTCTGCTCGCGCGAATGTGCGAACGACGGCGGTCAGCGGTCTGGACGTCATTTCCTGCGGACCGCGCCCGGTGAATCCGGCGGAACTGCTCGCCGGCGAGCGATTTTCGAACCTGCTCGCCTGGGCGGAGACTCGCTACGAACAGATCATTATCGACGCTCCGCCGGTGCTGGCTGTCAGTGATCCGTTGATCGTTGGTCGCCTTGTCGACGCCGTGGTCATGGTCGTGCGGCCGGATAAGGACCGTCGCCGCGGCGTGATTCGAGCGGCGGAATCAGTCAGGACTCACGGCTGCGAGCTGCTGGGCATTGTCGTCAACGCGCTGTCGCAGAAAGACGCCGACGGCTATGGCTACGGCTATGGATATGGCTACGGCTACCACGAAGCAACGGAAGAAGATGTCTCAAACAGCCTGTCAATGATCGCGGCGGGCCAGACATCCCGTAACGACCGAAAGGCCGCGTAATGACTCTGTGCCTCCCCTGCATTTGACTCGACAAGATGTCACCTCCTGCCTCATTTCCGACTTCCGCTTCCGGCGCGCCGCGTGTTCGTCGCGGCCACCGCGATCGCACCAGCCCGGCCGGGGACTCGCCGAACCGGCTTCCCGAACTGCTGCTGCGTGCCGTGGATTTTCTGCTGGCGCTGCTGGTGTTCGTGCTGCCGTTCATCATGGGCGGGCGCGAAGCGTGGGGACACCGGTTTCTGATCACGATCGCGCTGGCTCTGGCGGCGAGCTGGGGGTTGTACGCGGCAGTGGCGGGACGACGGCTGACGTTGTCGGGGTTCGAATGGCTGTTCGTCGCCGGCCTGGCAATCGTTTGGTTTCAGACGCAGCCGCAGGCTCCGGAAGCTTTGCGACAGTTTTCCGCGGAATACGAGCGACTGCTGCCCGCGTGGTCGTTGACACAGATCGCCGCTTCGCCGGCACCATCCGAAATACA
>CAZHET010000651.1:0-3341 GCA_964531585.1 uncultured Planctomycetaceae bacterium
CCGGTCTCATTTCCAACAGAAGACGGGTCATCGCAGGAAACCGTCCCGCCGGCCTCTTCGACGAATCGCTGTGCGAGAGCAAGTCCAAGTCCGGTGCCTGTTTCGCGAGTCGAATAAAACGGCTCGAAGATTCGGCCGCGATCGGCGGGCGGAACACCTGGGCCGTTGTCGGCGACAATGATTTCCGCCGCGGAGTTTCCTGATGCGTCCGATTGAAGACTCAACGACACACGCCCACCGTGCCCGGCGGCTTCTCGCGCATTGTTCAACAGGTTGAGCAATGTTTGTCTTAGACGATCCGAATCAACCATCACGTGGACCGGTTCGTCCGGCAGATGGACCTGAAAATCAATTTGATCGCGTTCCATGATCTGTGACAGAAAGCCGCTGATGGCGTCGATCTCGGAATTCAGATTGACACGTTCCTCGACCGGCTGATCCGGTCGGACATAGCCGAGCATTGTTTTCATGAGTTCACTGAGCCGGTCGATCTCGCTGTTCGATTCTTCGACGGCCAGTTCGATTTCGTTTTGCGAAAGACTGCCTTTACCCAACAGCACGCTTCTCAACGCATGCAGATTCAGCCGGATCGCGTTGAGAGGGTTACGGATTTCGTGTGCAAGCGCTCCCACCAGTCGCCCCAGGTCGGAAAGCTGTTTGACGTGGGCCATGCTGATGGCCTGCTGCAGGGCCGCGTAGTGCCGGTTAATTCGATGCAGGGCAACGGTTGCGAGCAGAATAACCAAAAACACGGCACCGATGAGAAACACCCAGCGGTTGCGCACCGACGCCTGCCGCTCGGCGATCTCTTCGTCTATCCATGACTCGTCAAAGCCTGAGTGGTAGAAGCCTGCAACCTGCCCGTTCAGTTCGATAGGAATAACGATGTCGAAGGCCGAACGTCCGCCGCTGAGCGCTGCGCTTCGTGTCACGACGACATCAGCGAACTCAGAGATGCCAGGGACGGGGGCATTCTGCCAGGACTCTTCGAGCTGACCTCCGATGAGCCGCTCATTGCTGTGCATCACGACGCGGCCGGACAACGTGACCACCGCCGCGTAAAGACGCTGCCGTTCCTGAGGAATCACGCGATTCCAGAATCGCTGCAGCCAGGCGGTGCCCTGCAGCGACGCGAGGCTGGCTTTGGTGCCGGCAGTATCCAGCTCGCTTTCGAGCCGCGCGACCGTGCGAATCCCGTGAGACCGCAGTCGCCCGATTTCCGACCGGAGGAAAGCCGCTCTGATCTCCGACAGGTCTCGCCACGCTCCCCACAAGCCGATGAGCAACACGGCAAACATTGCGACACCAATCGACAGCGATGCCGCCAGCGTCGATCGGAAAACAACGTCTTTTCCTTTCATGATCATGATGCGCTCCACGCGCCTTGATACCCCGCGAGAGTCGAAACAGCAATGGGACCGGCACGCAACACATCGATCACAGGCATCAGGTGCGACAATCTGACGCAGTCAAAGTTGCTGACGCGACAAAATGTCGTGGCTGCACGAGTGGTGACCGGGCGGCCTCGTGGCGACAACAGGAGATCACGGCAGAGGCACGCGGGATGGCATCGGTTTTGCGTATGGCCATCGTGATTGTTGGTTTCGCACGCCGGTGCGAGACCGTGACGGAAATCTGAGTCAGCGAAAACAGGATCGTTGCAGAGTCATTATGCCCATTTCGGTACTGAAGTTTGGAGGCACCAGCCTGGCATCGCATGAAGACTTTCACAGAATCGCCGCCGGTCTGGCGGATCGCGAGGAAGACATTGTGATCGTGGTTTCGGCTCAGGCGGGAACGACGGATCAATTGCTCCTGAAGATGCGGGACCTGACGGAGCAGCCACCTGTTCACGCCGTCGACGCACTGCTCACGACGGGAGAACAGCAAAGCGCCGCGTTGATGGCCGCGGCGTTGACCGTTGCCGGTCGCAGGGCGGAAGTCGTTCCGCCGTGGGACATCTTTGAAACCAACGGAGACTTTGGTGATGCCGACATCGACGAGTATGGAGGCCATCCAGCCGGCCGCAGTTCCCGTTGCTGCGAAATAACCTGGTCACAAGTCGACTACGGGAAGTTTCCAGTTCGGCTCACCTCAACCGATTCTCACTCGACAAGGAGATTGTCATGCTGACCGTCACAAAACCTGCCGCCGCGCAACTGGATGCCATGCTGTCCAAAGCGCCGGATGGCGCGGCCATCCGTTTAGTCTCTAACGGCCAGGCGCTGGAACCGCGAGTCGATCAGCCGCGCGAAGGCGATGCGGCTTACAAGCACGGTGAGAAAGTTGTGCTGCTGGTCGAACCGGCGATGGCCGAGGCGCTGACGGATCGTGTTCTCGATGCGCAAGTGACCGAGCAGGGAGCGCAGCTCGCGCTAAAGCAGGTTCCGCCGGACACACCAGAACCAGCCGGCAAATAACTGACGGCATTGTCGAATTCCGGATCAGCGATCCTGATCCTGATGACGTCAAATCCTGATCCCGAGATTCTCTGCTTCACCCAGGTCGGGTCGCAACACAGACGCAGCCACTCACTCGGCGGTGTTTGTGTTGTGATACCACGACCAGGAAAAAGGCGGGCGGCAGATGAGCTGATACCTGTCACTGTCGTGGACTGTCACTGTCGTGGACTGTCACTGTCGTGGACTGTCACTGGCTGGACGAGGCTGTGAGTCCGCGAAAGCAACTGGCGGCTGGGACCGGTGGCCTTGGCCACTTATGTTGATCATTCTCCACAATCGACAACGGTCAGTGTGACCGGGCCGCTCGGCGATTCAAATGAGATGACCGCACTGGCGACGAACCTTATGACTTCACTTAGAACGCCGACAGTCGCCGATGCGCAAGTCATGGTAAGGCTTGCTGCCGCAAGTCGGACGCTCGATGTCAACTCCGACTACGCGTATCTGCTGCTCGCCCGCGATTTTGATGAAACCTGCGTCGTTGCCGAACACGGTGACATACTGGTGGGATTCGCAACGGCGTATCGACCGCCCCGTCATCCGGATGTGCTGTTTGTCTGGCAGATTGCTGTGGCAGAAGTCGCTCGCGGAGATGGGCTCGCGAGCAGGATGCTGGACGACCTCGTGCAGCGCGGGCTGACCTCGGGAATGCGGTTCGTCGAAGCCACGGTGACGCCTTCGAACTTCGCTTCACAGTCGCTCTTCAAGTCACTGGCCCGACGTCACAGCGTCAGGTGCGAGATCACCGCAGGATTCGCGGCAGACGCCTTTGAAACACCCGGTCACGAATCTGAAGACCTGTTTCGCATCGGCCCCTTTCCGGCGTCGGGACGTTCACTGCCACCGCCTGATGAGGAGCCGCCATTGAATCACTGAATT
>CAZHET010000652.1:0-3338 GCA_964531585.1 uncultured Planctomycetaceae bacterium
GCTCATGGAGAACCGGCTCATGGAGAACCGGCTCAGTGAGAACCGGCGAATACGGAAACATGCGATGAATTCGGCCACCAACACCGGAACGCTGCCTGGCACCGCTCAACTGCTGCCGGAAGACACGGCCGGCACCGCGGCGGTCGTTCACGATTTGAAGCAGGCGCTGCAGCAGCATCTGGCCGACGACCTGCGTGCCGTCAACGAAATTCTGAACCACCGACTGCGAAGTTCCAGCGGCTTTGTCAACGACGTCACCCGGCACGTGTCTCGTTTCCGCGGCAAGCAGATCCGGCCCATGCTGCTGCTGCTGACTCACCGCATGATGGCCGGCGACGATGCGTCCGCCGCGGGGAATCACAACGCAGCGACTCTGGCAGCCGTCGTCGAGATGATTCACACGGCGACATTGGTACACGACGATGTCATCGACGACGCGGATACTCGCCGTCACGTGGCAACCGTTCACCGCCGCTGGAACACCGATACCAGCGTGCTGCTGGGAGATTATCTGTTTTCGAAGGCATTCCACCTGGCCGCCGCAACGGGGGACGCCGAAGCCTGCCGACTGATCGGTCTGGCCACCGACAGGACATGCGAAGGAGAACTGAACCAGACGGCCGCGCGACTTGACCGTTCCACGTCGGAACTGCACTACTTCCGCATCATTCGCGACAAGACCGGGCAGTTGTTTGGACTCAGTTGCCTGCTGGGTGCTCGAGCGGCGAATGCGTCGCAGCGTGATCAGCAAGTGGCGCGGCTGTTCGGTCTGCGGCTGGGTCTGGCGTTTCAGATTGCCGACGACGTGCTGGATCTGGCGCTGCCGAGTTCCTCAACGGGCAAGGACGAAGCCAACGATCTGCAAAACGGCCGCCTGACTCTGCCGCTGCTGCGAGCTTTGCGTTTCGCCGACGACTTTCAGCGCGAACAACTGCGGGCCGTAATTTTTCAGGGGCATGAGGCTGACACCGTCGATGAGCTGCGCGGTCACGAATGCGTGCAGCGCGGCATTCAATCGGCGACGGCAACGGCGGCCGAACTCTGCCACAGGGCCGTCCGCCTGCTGGACCGCTTCCCCGAGTCACCTGATCGCAATCTGTTGTGCGGCATCGCGCGATTCGCCGGAAGCCGAAGCGAGTAACACACCGTCCGGACTCCTGCCGCTCTGTGGACAAGACCCGCCTCCGCGGGGATGACGCGACATCGTCATTCCCGCGCATGCGGGAATCCCGTGTCGACAGCACCAGCGTGCCAGCCGTCGCTGGCGTCGTCGTCATTCCCGCGCATGCGGGAATCCAGTGACGCAGCGGTCGGCAACTCCGGCCCTTGATTCGACTTCAAATCACCACACGACCCCAGAAACCCGGTCACTTGAAATCCGTCGCGGGGCGACGGATATTCCGGGCGTCATCGTACTTCACCGCCAATGCGGGCCGCTGCCACCATTCATCGCATGGCAACAATTATTCTCGGGCTGGACATCGGCACCACCAGTGTTTCCGGCGTAGCAATTGACGAAACGGGCCGCGTGCAGAGTGCGGTGTCGAGAACTCATCATGCCAGCGTTCCCGACCTGCCCGACGGATATGCCGAACAGGATCCGGACTGCCTGCTGTCGACGGCGATCGGCGTGCTGCAAAGTCTCGCAGAAGCCGTCAACCCGGCTGACGTGAAAGCGATCGGCCTGACCGGACAGATGCACAGCACCGTGCTGCTGGACAAGCACCAGGCCCCGATCGGCAACGTCATTACCTGGCAGGACAAGCGAATTGTCGCGACAGATGCTGGCAGTTCCGTCACACTGCTTGAACAGCTTCACGAACGCTGTCCGGAGGCAGCACTGAGCAAGTCCGGCTGCCGGTTGTCGCCCGGATTTCTGGGAACCACCGTGTTCGCGCTGCAGCGACTGCGGCAATGGCCGACGACCTGCCGCAGCGTCAGCTTTGTTGCCGGCTGGATCGCTTCAGAACTGACCGGCGAGCCAGCAGTCACCGACCCGACTCACGCGGCGTCGTCGGGGCTGGTTGACCTGACGATCAGCCGATGGAACGCCGACCTGCTGGCCGCGGCGGAAGTGAATCCGGACTGGCTGCCGCGGGTTCTGCCGTCAGGACGAACAATCGGGAGACTGACCGAAGCGATGGCCGAGCGCACCGGACTGCAGCCGGGCACTCTGATCGGCAACGCAGTCGGCGACAACCAGGCGGCCGTGCTGAGTGCTCTTCCCGAAGACCCCGGTGCCGTCCTGATCAACATCGGGACTGGCGGCCAGATCGTGTGGCGAACGAGCGACTTCGTGCGTGTCGACGGAATGGAAACTCGCTGCCTGCCAGCACTTTCGCCCGCGGACGACGAGCAGCGCTTCATGCTGGTCGGAGCCGGCCTGGTGGGCGGAAATTCACTGGCATGGCTGAATCAGACAGTTCGCCGGTGGCTCGCGGAGTTTGGAGTGCAGCGTTCAGAGGCCGAAGTGTGGGAGACTCTGCAGCGGCAGATGGAACAGACGACCGCGACGGACGGCCTGACGTGCGAACCGTACTTTTCCGGAACTCGCCCGGAACCGGATCGACGAGGCCTGTTCCGCGGAATTTCAACCAGGAATTTCACGCCGTCGACCGTGGCTTTGGCAATTTTGAATGGCATCGCCGACAGCATGTTTGACGTGTGTCAGCGAGCTGGCGAACACGCTCCGAGACCGCTGCGACAGGTCGTAATGGCGGGCAACGCATCTCGCAGCAATCCGCTGCTGGTCAGGGCCGTGGCCAGCCGGTTCCGGGTTCCGGTCCGCGTCGCGGAATTCCCGGAAGAAGCCGCCACCGGTGCCGCAAAACTGGCCGCGTCGCGACTGGGGCTGCTCCACCCGCCGGAATCATGTAGCACTGCTTGACGATTTCAGGGTGCAGCGGTTGTGAACTGTGACGGACGCTGTCAGTGTCCGCGTTGACGAAATCGGATCTGCCGGACGCGGGACTCAACGAAAAAAGGGGAAGTCCACGTCATGCGGACTTCCCCTCGAAGATGAGTCTGTTACCGAACAGTCAGGCTGCAGGCAACGCGGTGCAACCTGTTAGTTGCAGCCACAGCTTGCCGGAGCACCGCAGGACGGTCCAACCGGAGCACCACAGCTCGGGATGCAGGGATCGCAGGGCACTTGACGGCAGACGACTCGCGGTACGCAGCGGGTCATCGTGACAGGCACGTTGCGAGGAATGCACTTCGTGCGAGTCACCATTTTCGTTTCACAAACCTGACGGCAGGTCGTGTACGGCACTTTGCGAGTACACTGCTGCTTGACGATGCGGCAGGTTGTGTAAGGAATCTGCTTCGTCACGCAGCTC
>CAZHET010000653.1:0-1239 GCA_964531585.1 uncultured Planctomycetaceae bacterium
ACACCGGAAACTGCAGTTCGGCGATGTGGTTCTGTTTCGCAGTGACTATTCGGATAAATATTACCAGCCGTTTCCAGAAGGCAGCCGGTACATCGCGGATGCTCTTGATCGCAAATCGCCCGGCTATCCTGATCCCGATCCGGACTGCATGGAGTTTCTGGCAACTCGAGGTGTGATGACGCTCGGCACCGACAGCGCCAGCATGGGTCCGCTGCCGGATCTGGCGGAACCCACGCACTATGCCGGTCTGAAGCACGGCATGATCTGGACAGAAGGAGCAACGAATCTAGGAACATTGCCGCCCACCGGAGCGTTCTACTGCATGCTTGCGCCGAAACACGAAGGCGGACCGTACAGCGAAGGTCGTGCGTTTGCGATAACCGGAGGTGAGTTGCCGCAACGCTTGATCGACTCGTGCAAAAACAAACGCGTCATCGATCTGTCGCCCACGTTGTCGCCCAAATATTCGCTGACGTCGCCGGGCATCGGCACGGGCAATCATCGTCAGGTGTATCTGAAAGTCGACTTCCTGTATTCGGAATATCTGGACATGTGGCATCATACGCACCTGATGGATTCAATGGCAGGTTCGCATCTGGTGCCGCCTTCGTTCGCTCTGCCGACTAAGGAGCAACATCCCGCATACGCTCCGGAAGTTCGTGGCTGGCTGCAGGAATACGAACAGAAGTATGGCCCGCGTGGTACCAGCGCAATGACAACAGAAAAAGTGCCGTTGAATTGGACTGCGGGGCGAGTGCGAGTCATTGATGTTCGCTCTTTAGTCGGCACAACCGCAGCGAAGACATGGCCCGCGTCGCCGGAGATCACACCCGCTCATATTGAAGCGGCGGAAAAAACAGATGGCGAGTTGAAGCCGGGCGACGTGGTGCTGTTTCACACCGGGCATCTGGACAAGCATCTGCGACTACAGCCGAATGATGCCGGTTTGTGGTCTGATCCATTGCAGGGCAAAAGCGAAGGTTGGCCGGCGGTCGGCGCTGATGCCGTCGTGTATCTGAAGAGCAAAGGCATTCGCTGCGTGGCCACAGACGCGCCGGATCTCGGCGGCGTGGATGCTCGCCGCGCGCTGATGACGTACTGGGCTCTTGGTAGTCGTGAGATGGTTGGTGTTGAGTTTCTGCAAAACGTGGGAAGCATTCCCCAGGACAAAGAGGCGTACTTTCTGTTTGCTGCGGTGAAGATTCGCGATTGTCACGGCGGCCCGGGGCGAGCGATTGT
>CAZHET010000653.1:1339-3327 GCA_964531585.1 uncultured Planctomycetaceae bacterium
TTTGCGCGACTGCGAATGCAGGACGACCTTGGCCTGACGGAAGCAATGTTCAATCTGGGCTACGGCATCTTCTATCTCGGCTATATCGTCTTTGAAGTGCCGAGCAACCTCCTGCTGCATCGCTTCGGGGCGAGGAAATGGATTGCTCGCATCATGATCAGTTGGGGACTGGTCTCCTGCTGCACGATGTTTGTGACGGATCAGTGGACGTTCTACGCACTTCGCATTCTGCTGGGAGTAGCTGAAGCGGGCTTCTTTCCTGGCATCATTCTTTATCTGAGTTATTGGTTTCCCGCACAACAACGGGCAAAGATGACAGCGTTCTTCATGCTGGCCATCGGGCTGTCGAGCGTGTTCGGAAATCCGGTTTCCGGTGCGATTATGCAGTACCTCGACACAGTCCAGGGAATGCACGGATGGCAGTGGTTGTTTCTACTGGAAGGCATGCCGTCAGTTGTGCTGGGATTCGTCACGCTGGCTTACCTGACAGATTATCCCAAAGACGCGGCGTGGCTTTCGACCGAAGAACGCGAATGGCTGGTCGACCATATGCACCGCGAAGAACAACAACGACAACAACGTCACAACGCCGACCGTCTGGGGGCAATTCTTCAATGGCGAGTTTGGCTCCTGATCGCAATCTACTTCACGGTTGCAGTCGGTTCGAACGCCGGCGGCGCCTATTTCCCGAAACTCATCGAAGCACAGTTCACGACGGCCAGTACATTTCAAATCGGCCTGCTGAGTGCTCTGCCGCCGCTGTGTTCCGTTTTTGGGATGACACTGTTTGGCATCAGTTCCGATCGAAGGAATGAACGGAAAGGTCACCTTGCAGCGGCGGCGTTGATGGCTGCGATCGGCTGGAGCCTGACGGCGTGGGCACCGTCGCCCGTGGTGGCGTTTGCCGGGCTGTGTATTGCTCAGACGGGAATGATGAGCATGCTGCCGGTGTTCTGGACATTACCAACCGCGTTCCTGACCGGTGCGGCTGCGGCAGGTGGTATCGCGATGATCAACTCCGTCGGAAACATCGGCGGATTTCTGGGTGCCAATATTCTGGGAAGTTTCGGACTGTGGTCGATGGCCGGAATTCTGTTTGTGGGAGCCGTCCTGGTGATTGGCGTTCCGAATGATTCTGCAGAAAAGGAAGCGTGAGATGATAAAATCAATGTTCGATCTTTCCGGCAAAGTCGCGGTCGTTTCCGGAGCCGCTCAGGGCTTGGGACAGGCGACGGCCATCGCCCTTGCCGAACACGGTGCCGATGTCGTGCTGGTCGATCGAAATCTCGCCGGCGCGGAAGCAACCGGAGAAACAATCAAAGCTCATGGACGCCGGGTTCTGGTTGCGGATACGAACGTCTCTGATCCCGATGCCGTTGCCGAATTGTTTCATCAGATCGATGCGGAATTTGGTCGAGTCGATTTTCTGGGCAACATCGCTGGCGATGGCTGCCTGTCAAAGCCGGAAGACCTGTCGATTGAGGACCTGCATCGCGTTTTCCAAAATCTGGTCGTCGGTCGCTTCGCCATGTGCCAACAGGCGGGACGCCGCATGTTGAAACAAAACGGCGGCTCGATCATGAACATCGGTTCGCTCGCCAGCAGCACGGCTTTGGGTCGCGGACACATTGCGTACAGCATGGCCATGGGAGCCGTTCTGCAGATGACGCGGGAGCTCAGCACCGAATGGAGTCACCGTGGCGTGCGAGTCAACTGTGTCACGCCGGCTCAGGTGACGAATCCTTCCCTGATTGCCCGCATGCAGGATGACCCAACTCTGGAGGAACGCTTCCTGAGAGGCATTCCAGCCGGACGCCTGGGCATGCCCGATGACATCAAGGGACTCGCCGTGTTACTGGCATCCGACGCATCAAAATGGATCACCGGAGCCATTATTCCGATGGATGGCGGCAACATGGCGATGAACGCGGGCGGAAGCGCTGGACACCTGGCTCACAAGGTTCAGACGTTTCGGAAGTAGTCATTTG
>CAZHET010000654.1:0-3314 GCA_964531585.1 uncultured Planctomycetaceae bacterium
GCACCAGTGGAAGCTCAGGATCGAAACCTGTGTCGGGCACAACATGACGCCTTAATGTCAGTTTGCGGGTTAAAACCGGCCAGTGATTTGCGGGTCAAAACCGGCCAGGGGTTTTGAGAAATCGGGCGTTATTTGCTGGTTTTTTTCGTGCTCTTGCCGGCTCGACCCGGTGCGCGGGTTTGGCCGGTTTTGGATGAGTCGCCGGACGGGGAACTCACTGAGTTCTCATTACTGTTATCGGCCTGGCGGCCTCGCAGTCTGAAGCTGCGGCCCGTGATCTGAATCAGTTCCGCGTCCTGCAGGAAGCGATCCAGAATCGCCGTCGCGGCCGGAACGTCGCCGATCAGTTTGCCCCAGTCCTCCAGTGGCCGGTTGCTCGTCATGATCGTTGAACGCAGCTCGTGACGACGCATGATGATCTCGAACAGGAACTCGCCGCTCTTCTTCGGAAGCTGCTTCATTCCCATGTCGTCCAGGATCAGCAGGTCGGGTTTCAAATAGCGGTTCAATATCCGGTCATGTCCCTCGAAGGCTTCGTCGTGCAGGAAGTCACGAACACAATCGAAGATGCTGCGATAGTACACTGTATAGCCTGCCCGGATCAGTTGGCGGCCAATGCTCTGGACAATATGACTTTTCCCGACGCCCGGTGGTCCGACCAGAATTGCATCGTGGTGTTTGCGAACGAAGTCTCCGGCGGCCAGATCATAGATTTGTTTGCGTTTCACCGATGTATTGAAGTCAAAGTCGAAATCATCGAGGCATTTCTGATCCCGGAAGGCCGCCGCTTTGGTGCGGCGGTCGATCTGCCGGTCGCGGCGGACCACCATTTCATCTTCCAGGATGACTTCCAGGAACTCGGCATAGTCCAGCTTCGAGGACCGGGCTTCCTGGAGCCTCGCTTCCAGGGACTGTGAGAGTCCGCTGAGTCGCAGTTCCTTGAGTTGTTCACGGAGTGTCGCGTTCATGAGTACGTTCCTTTCGAAAGGCGTTCAGGGAGTCGAGAGAGTAATCCGACAACGGGCGGATAATCGGGTGTTCTTCGAGGAAGCTCAGAGCCTGCTGTTCCTGGGGAGCCGGTCGCTGCAGCAGATTGCGGATGCTTTTCAGACGGCAGGCTCCGTAGCTCACCGCGGTGCCGCAGGCGCGTTCCAATGCGTCCGAGGTGTGCTTCCCGGCAAGCGCTTTCAGGCCCACCAGCACGCGGATTCCCGGCACGCCCCGGGAGGCGATCACCAGTTCGCTCCAGGCCTTCGAATTCGGCCCGATGGCAGCAATTTGCCTGAGCAGAGCATCCGTACCGCGTTCGACGGTCGAGACCTTTTCCTTCGGAATGTGGCACGCATCCGTGCGGAACCGCCCCGGCTCCATGCGGCTGTGCAGAGCGATCTGTTTCCACTGATCGTTGAACGCCCGCACCAGCCGCGCGTCCCAGCGAACCCAGATACGGCGACCGATGTATTCCGGCGGAGCGGAGTAGAAAGCCTTACCCACTTCGAAGTGACCGTCGCGGCTGACGGATCGCCGTGACTCGTGGAAATTGGCGAACCGGTCCCGCGGCAATGGCAGCAGAGCACGCCGGTCCAGTTCGTCGAACTGTTTGCGAACCTGCTTCTTCGTGGTGCCGTGAATCCGCGTGTCGGCGACCGTGGCTTCCCATTCCAGAAGGTGTTCATTCTGAGCGGCGAGGCTGTCGAATGTATGCCCCTTCAAAGCATTGTTCTTCGCGTACTTCACACTGCTTTCGACTTTGCCCTTATGTTCCGGTGTATAGGGCCTGGTCGGAACAATGGCCGTTCCATAATGAGCGGCGAATGACTGCAGCTTCGGATGGATCTCCGGATCAAACCAGTCGGCTCGTGTGACGGCTGCCTTCAAATTGTCGATGACGAGAGTTTTTGGCACGCCTCCGAAGTAGTGAAACGCATTCTCGATGGCGGCGATGAAGTTGTCCGTGGTCTGCCGCCAGACAACTTCGCTATAGGCTTTCCGTGAACAGCTCAGCACAATCCGGAACATCCACGGCCGCCGCTTGATTGTGCCGCCCGGCGCGATCACATAAGCAGCCGTGCCGAAGTCGATCTGAGCTTCCTCGCCCGGCTCCGTTTCCATCCGGCGGAACGGCAGCGGTGTCTTCGTTCCCAGACTGCGGATGAACCGGCGAACGCTGTGATAACTTCCTGCAAAGCCATGTTCGCGTTTCAGATCCTGGTGAATGCGGACGGCCGACAGCCCCTCGTCGAGCTTCCTTTCGATGACCTCGCTGTAGCCGCTGCACTGACTCTTCGGACCGCTGCGAGCGGGCGTTTCGGCGTCGGCCGGAAGCGTGTCCGACCCGGTGAGCGCATCTGGCCGGTTTTGCTCCGAACCGGGGGCTTCCGAGGCCTCGGACCCGGTCAGCGCGTTTGGCCGGTTTTGAACTTCCCCGACCGCCGGCCCCGCCGCGTTCTGAGCCGCCGTTTCAGCCTTCAGCCGCCGCACGAAGCTGTTGACCGTTCCCCGGTCAATTTTCAAAAGTACTGCAATTTCCCGGTTGGAATGCCCGGAACGGTGCAGCATCTCGATGTTCTGAGTGGTCGCCATTGACAGTCGGTTGGACACGCGGACTCCTCCCGGCACCCTTGGTGCCGAAATCGGTCAACATACCCAACCCCTTCAATGGCCGGTTTTCACCCGCGCATCCGTGGCTGGTTTTAAGCGCTCACTGACAGGACATTCAGAAAGTGAAGAGCGAGGACCGATTCCGTTAGCCATCGGAGATCACGTGCCGATGTAGCCGAGAAAACCTGTACTTGTCAGTGTCTCTCTCATCGAGACAAACAGATCGCAGTCTTCCTTAGCTTGAAACAAAGACACATAACGGTCGATTGCGTCGATACAGAACTCGACGAAACCGAATTGGGCGTAGTGAATCAACAGAAACATGGCGTTCTGCCGTTGATCTTCGGAGATGCCGGTATCAAATGCGATGCCCTCCAAAATGGTGCGTGCGTCTTCGACAGCAAACACGATGGTGGAAACAATGTATCCCGATGAGCCTGCTGAGAAGCCGAACTCATCGACGAAGCCAATGAGTTTCAGCACTTCCACTCGACCGAACGCTTTCGCCAAGAGTTTCTTTGCACTCGATTCAACGTCGGCGTCGATAATGTTGCCGCCGTGCCAGAAGGCATAAGGGTTATTCGGTAGGTGACCCAGCACTCTCATCACTTGAGCCGCTGCGGTCCCCTCAATGCTCCTGAACGAGTGAATCAGGTAGAACCACGTTGCCATCCGGTTGCGATGGTAGGCAAACAGCGAGCCGAGACCGATCA
>CAZHET010000655.1:0-3314 GCA_964531585.1 uncultured Planctomycetaceae bacterium
AAGCATGCGGTGCAGAAATTCCGGACGGTTGCGCGTTGGAACACAGAACGTCAGAGGTTCATCCACGGCGTGACTCATGCCGACTCCGTCTGCCTTGATTTGTAAGTCAGAAACTCGCAGCGCTGAATGCCGTCTGAAGAGGTTCAGGCGCAGCGCTTCAGAAAGCAATTGGGCCAGTAAGTAACCCGTTCGGAAATCAGCCCTTCGTTGAACAGGAAGGCCGGTTCCTCCAGGACAAACTCAGGGTGCAGTTTCAGGAAGTCAGCGACCGCTGTCTGGGGATTGTTGACACCCCAATCGGGCTCCGTGCGAGGCGCACCGACGACGTCCTGCATAATTCCGTCCATCGCGACGATGTATGACCCGGGGGTAACCAACGGACCATACGCTTCAAGTTCGCGCATCACATGGTCGCGCGTATGGCAACTGTCAAGAAACACCAGAACGGACTCTTCGGGCTGAAGCTGACTACGAACCTGTTCGACGATACTGTCTCCTGCCGAGTCACCTTCGAACATAGTGATTAGCGGCGCCATCGGGTGGTTCTCAATTGCCATGCGATTGTGCGGCCGAATTTCGATATCAACGCCGATCACGCGTCCCTTTCCCAGCATCCGGCACAGACTGGCGGAAAACACAAGTGATCCCCCGTGAGCAATTCCCGTTTCAATAATGACATCCGGTCTGACGGTGCAAATCAATTCCTGCAGGCGAATCATATCGTCCGGCAACTGAATGATCGGGCGTCCCAGCCAGGTAAAGCTGTAGACATACTTCGTGTCCCAGCCGATGCGCAGCCACGCCCTGGAGATCTCACGAAAAGCCTCCGCGCTCTCAAACGGGTACGCGCGAAGCACGCCCGTCTGGTCCGTTACTTCGACAACCTGCTTCTCGTAGTCAATTCTCATGCAGCGGTCCTGTAATGCTGTCGCACGCAGTCCACAAGGTCGGGAAGTTGCTCGACAACGTCGGCCGAACGAAGCTGAAACTCACGCTGGACTCTGCGGGTGTCGATCCGTGGAAAAATATACGGAGTGGCGTCTGCAGACACCGTCATCTGGGCACCTGTCAGTTCGGTGAGGCGGTCAATAATCTGCGAATGCGATACGTTGTATCCGGATGCAATGTTGTAGACCTGCTGTGTGCCGAATGGTCCCAGCCGCAGCAGAAGCTCCGCAACGTACTGAATGTCGACGTAATCCTTCGCTGACGCAAGTGTCTGCTGCAGACACACCTCACCGCGGAGTACGCAGTCCCGGATGACGCTGAACAGAAAGTTGGCCGACATGACATCATGGCCAACAACATTCGACAACCGGGCCACCCGAACGCAGCCATCGTGTTGCAGCAGCAGGTTCTCTCCAAGGAGCTTGGACAGATTGTACAGGTCCCCAGCATTCTGAGACGTCGCGACCAGCGGCGTGTCTTCATGCACAACTTCACGGTCTGTATGCTGGTAGACGCGGGTCGACGACAGGTATGTCAGCGAATCGAAGTCTGCTGTTTTCAGGACATGCTGCAGAAAAGTAACATGCGCATCGATGGTCTGGTGCGGATGTTGACGAAAGTCTGCCGTCATGCCGACACAATAAATGATGTGTCCCGCATGCTGCGTATCGAGCCGCTCGGTTCGACGGGGGCACCAGAGATCATGGCCGCTGCTCGCGACGAGCGCGGTCACATGAGATCCGATGAATCCACGGCTGCCGAGGATCGTGTACTTCATGAGCGGTCCCCCTGACGCCGCAGAGGGGTGCCTGCGTAGATCCCGAATTCCGCCAGCTCGCCACGGATGAGCGAACACGCTCCCACAACGGCTCCGCGACGGATCACGGCTCCGTCCAGCACGACGCTGCCGGCTCCGATCCACACATCGTCTTCAATGGTAATTCCTCCCTTGCCGGGAAGAAATCCCTGTTCGCGGATTGTGGTGGACCTTGATTTATAGGCGTGATTCACCGGTGCCAGAGTGCAGTTTGCTGCGATGAGTACGTCATCGCCGATACAGATCCCGTTGCCCGAGTAGATGACTGTGCCGGAATTGATGTAGCACCGCTCACCAATAACGACATCCTCAATGCCCCCGGCACATTTAATGCGCACGAACGAATCTATCATAGAGTCGCGGCCGATTCGTATTTGAGTCCCGCGCACTGATTCGTCGATATCTGCATATCGCGAAATTCGGGCAGTTTCGTGTGCAATCAGCACGACCGGAGAACTCCTGCAGAATCCAGTGCCGGAAATATTTCGGCAAGTGCCGGCAGAGTCCTGTCGCGCGCCGAAATCACTCGCACTGGGTAGTGCCAGTCAATTCCGATCGTCTTGTCGGCCCAGTTCAGGCCTCGTGAAAGCCCGGCTGCGTACGGCTCAGACATCTGATAAAACACTTCACTGTTATCCTCAATCGTGACGAAGCCGTGAGCGAACCCTTCCGGGATATACAACATGTTTCGGTTTGCCGAGGAAAGCTCGAATCCCTCCCAGCAGGCGAAGGTTTGGGAAGCGGGCCGCACATCGACGATCACGTCAAAGATGGCACCTGCCGTACATCGCACAAGTTTCGCTTCTGCTGCGGGCTCCGCCTGCCAGTGCAAACCGCGAAGTGTTCCGGCAGCTTTGTTGAACGAGACATTGCACTGAGCCACACGTGAGAAGATGTTGTGTGCAGCAAACTCTTCCTCGCACCAGGTGCGGGCTAAGAAGCCCCGATCATCCTCAATTCGGTCCGGCGTGATCAGCCAGGCGGAGTCGAATCTGGTTGGCGCAAACCGCATGTGTGCCTCAGGCTACCCGGACAGTGGGAACCGGAATAATGAACTTTCCGCCATTGTCCCGATAATGCTGCTGCTGGTGCAGGATTTCGTCAGCGAAGTTCCATGTCAGCAACAGACAATAATCAGGGCGATCTTCGTTCAATCGTTCCGGAGCATGGATCCTGAGCCTGGTCCCCGGTGTATACCGTCCCTGCTTGGCGGTGCTGCGGTCGACCACATAGTCTATTGTTTCCCGGCCGATGCCGAAGTAGTTCAGCAGTGTACTGCCCTTGGCCGACGCTCCGTAGACCGCGATTCTTTTTCCGCTGTCCTTCAGGCGGGCAAGTTCTGTTGTCAATGATCGTCGAAGTTCCGTGACTTTGTGTGTGAAGCCAGCGTGGTGGGCCTGACTGAATACCCATGCTGCTTCCTCGTCCAGCAGCCGGGCGACACTCGCCGAGGGTTCACAGCATCCCGTGTGAGCGGCAAAGATCCGCAGTGAACCGCCGTGGATATCAAGCTGCTCGACGTCGACAATATCCAGCGCGTGTCGCTCAA
>CAZHET010000656.1:0-705 GCA_964531585.1 uncultured Planctomycetaceae bacterium
TCCATTCGAACTGAAGTGTGTTTTCCGCCACCGGTTGTCCGTCGCTGTCGGGGTATTCGATGTCGATTGATGTCGGAGCCAGGCTCATGGAACTACCGTCGTGAAATTCATTGGGTGAAACTCGTCGCCACGTTCGGCGGTATCGGGGACTGGAATTCCCGGTGCTGATTATAGGTTCCGGCAAACGGCGATACCAGGTTCCGCAACGCACCGACCACGTTCGCGCGCGGCGTCCACGCTGGGTTCCCGCCTTCGCCTTCGCGAGGGCAGGACTCTGCGCGGGAATGACGAACACAGGTTCGCGCGCGACGTTGGTCAGTTGACGACCTGCGCGTGCTACACTGCAATGCGTCGCCCATGTCGGATTGCCGCGGCGGAGAACTGGAATGAGTGCCACACTGAGCGAGTTTGCGAAGTCACTGACCGTCGAGTCGGCGTTTTCAGTGCTGGCCGTCGCAAAACGGCTCAAGGCGGCGGGCAAAGACATCGTGGAACTGGAAATCGGCGACAGTCCGTTCCCGACTCCGGAAAACGCACGCGCCGCGGGCGTGCAGGCGATTCACGACCACGTGTCGCACTACTGCCCTTCGCCGGGTCTGCCGGAGTTTCGTGAAGCAGCGGCCGCCTTTGTGCAACGTGAGTTCCGAATTCCCGCGACGGCGGCGAACATCGCGTCGCTGGCGCAGCGCGGGCGCGTGGGCGGGG
>CAZHET010000656.1:715-3305 GCA_964531585.1 uncultured Planctomycetaceae bacterium
AACATCGCGGTTGGTCCGGGCGCGAAAATCTTCGAACAGTATTTCTGCGAAGCGTTTCTGAATCCCGGCGACGGCGTGCTGATCTTCAGTCCGCATTTTCCAACGTATCAGCCGAACATTGACCGTCGATCGGCTCGAACGGTGCTGAAATCTCTGCGACAGGAGACGCAGTTCCGGCCTCAGGCATCCGACATCGAGCACTTTCTGAGTACGGATCCTTCGCCGAAGGCCGTGTTTCTGAATTCACCGCACAACCCGACCGGCGGCGTCACCACCGAAGAGGATCTGCATGATATCGCTGACGTCGTCCGGGGACGCGACGTGGCAGTGTTTTGTGACGAACCGTACTGCCACATGGTCTGGAACGGCCGACATCATTCGCTCACCGCGCTTCCGGGAATGCTGGAGCAGTGCGTGGCGGCGTACACGTTCAGCAAATCGTACAGCATGAGCGGCTGGAGACTGGGGTTCTGTGTCTCGTCGCCGGCCGTGATCGAAGTGATGGGGAAAATGATCAATTCGGCGCTGTCCTGCACGCCGCCGCTCGTACAGCTTGCCGGCAAGGCAGCTCTGGAACAGGATTCCGCGGAACGAGACTCCGCGATGCAGAAGTTTCGTCGCAAGGTGGTCATGCTGACGGAGGGGCTGAACCAAATCGACGGCTTCCGGACACTGGACCCCGCCGCAACGTTTTACGTGTTTCCGGATGTGACCGAGGTCTGCAACCGCCTCCAGATCACCAGTCATGGTCTGGCGATGTATCTGCTGGAAGGTGCAGATGACTCGTTCGGAATCGCGTGTCTCGGGGGCGAATGCTTCGGCCAGGCGGGAGCCGGGTTCCTGCGGTTTAGCTGCGCTGAACCGGATGACCGTCTGCAGCAGGCACTGAATTTCATTCCGGACGCGCTCCAGCGACTGGATCGAGTCGAATTCTGGCTGCAAAGTCACCCCGAATGGCGGCTGCTGACACCATATTCCTGAATTCCGGCGTTCCGGTTCTGTGAGTTTACTTTTGACGTTCGCTTGATACCGTAGGCGCACGAATTTCTCGGGCAGAATGACTCAACCGGCGCGATACAGCAGGAACTGATAATCGATGACGACGGCGACTTTGAGTTTAGACGGCAAGGTTTATGAGTTCCCGGTTATTCGCGGTTCCGAAAATGAGGTCGGAGTCGACATCAGCTCGTTGCGATCGACCTCCGGAGCCATCACGCTCGACCCCGGCTTTACCAGCACAGGAGCCTGCCAAAGCCAGGTCTGCTACATCGACGGCGAACGCGGAATTCTGCGTTATCGCGGCTACCCGATTGAGCAGCTTGCGGAGAGGTCTGACTTTGTCGAAACATCCTATCTTCTGCTGTATGGCGAACTTCCCGATGCGGTGCAGTTGAAGGCGTTTCGCGCCCAGCTGACCTATCACAGCATGATCCACGAAGACATGAAGAAGTTCTTCGAGGGTTTCCCGACGAAGGCTCACCCGATGGCGATTCTGTCGGCGATGGTGGCGTCGTTGTCGACCTATTACCCCGAAACCGAGGAATCCAGTCACGACACGAATATCGTACGTCTAATCGCCAAGGTGCGCACTCTGGCGGCCTACGCGTACAAGAAATCGGTTGGTCAGCCCACGATTTATCCTCAGAACAGCCTGTCCTACTGTGCCAATTTCCTGCACATGATGTTTGCTGTTCCGGCCGAACAGTACACGGTGAATCCCGTGCTGGTGAAGGCTCTGAACATGCTGCTGATTCTGCATGCCGACCACGAACAAAACTGCAGCACGTCAACGGTTCGAATGGTCGGCAGCAGCCGGGCAAATATCTTCGCCGCGATTTCCGCAGGGATCTGTGCCCTTTGGGGGCCACTGCACGGCGGCGCCAATCAGGCCGTGCTGGAAATGCTGGAGATGATTCATGCCGACGGTGGCGATTATGAAAAGTGGGTCAAACGAGCCAAGGACAAGGACGACGGGTTTCGCCTGATGGGATTCGGCCATCGTGTCTACAAGAATTTTGATCCCCGCGCCACGATTCTGAAGAAGATGAGCGCGGATGTGCTGAACGAACTGGGGATCGACGACCCGCTGCTGCAAATCGCGCAGAACCTCGAACGGATCGCCCTGGAGGATGAGTACTTTGTGGAACGACGCTTGTATCCCAACGTGGATTTCTACAGCGGTATTCTGTACCGCGCGATGGGCATCCCGACCAATATGTTCACGGTGATGTTTGCGATCGGCCGCCTTCCCGGCTGGCTGGCTCACTGGAAGGAACTTCGGGAGGACGAGGCGTCACGCATCTACCGACCTCGCCAGATTTACACCGGCGCGACGGAACGCGACTACGTCGCGCTGGATCAGCGCAGCTAGAGGCGATCTGAAAAAGGGGTCTGACCCTTTGGAGGGCGTGGAGGGCGGCAGAACCAAATTGCCCGGAGAGGGTCTGACCCCTTTTTCAGATACTTCGCACACTGCGAATCACTCCCATGAAAAACGTCTACCTGATCTGTTACGATGTATCCGATGCAAAGCGGCTGCGAAAAGTCTACAAGACTCTGCAGGGAGCCGGTGAGTCGCTGCAATATTCGG
>CAZHET010000657.1:0-3275 GCA_964531585.1 uncultured Planctomycetaceae bacterium
GTGAGGCCACCAGAACTTCATGTCGTGCCAGTATTCCTGAACCGGATGACCATACACGTCGACGAAATACCGCAGCCCGCCGTATTCGCGGTCCCAGCCTCGTTCCCACATCCAGTCCAGCATTTCGCAGCCGGTTCTGACAAGTGACGCGCAGTTTCGATGGCGTCCTTCCAGCATCAGAAACCAGGCCGCTTCAATGGAATGGCCGGGGTTCAGAGTTCGCGCGTCGAAGTGATCGACGATGTCACCGCAGATGGCCACGGTTTCCATCACGCAGCGGAGATCCGGCTTGAGAAAGTCGCGACGAATGATTTCGATGCTCAGGTCAATCCATTCGACGGCCGATTGCAGGTTGATGGAGTGGCGAAGTTCCTGAGCCGTCGCGATCGTGATCATTGGCACGCCGAGACTTTTTGTCGGCCGCACACTGGTAAATTTTGGTGCCGGCTGATGACTCACAAAGGCGTTGAAGCAGCGTTCGGCCAGTTCCGCGAATCGCCGATCGCCGGTGGCTCGCGCGAGTTCACCGAAGCCGATCGCGGCGAAGCTTTCGGTAAACGCATAGCGGCGTTTTCGCAGCGGCTGGCCGTCGCGAGTCACCTGAAACCACATACGGCCGTCGTCCGGATCGAAGCCGAATCGCTCGATGAACTCCACCGTCCGCAATGCCGGTTGCAGCCACTCCTCGCGCGGTTCGACGTGATTGCAGAGTTCCCCCAGCAGCCAGAGCCAGCGGCATTGCTGCCACATCCCTTTGTCGGTGTCGAGAATCGTGCCGTCGCGATCGAGTCCGGTGATGATGCCGCCACATTCATCATCGACTCCATGCTTCAGCCAGAACGGCACGACGTTGTTCAGAAGCGAATCGCGGTACAGGTCGGCGAGCGATTCCGCGCCCGCAGCGGTGGTCAGATCGGCCTGGCCGCGCGGTCGGCAGATTGCCAGAGAATTCGACTTCATGGGAAGAACCATCCAATGCGACAATTCGAACACTCGTCCGCGTCAGCGAACCGCTCTGTTATCGTCTGTGGTCCGAACAACTGCGGTTGGTGATACTGTCGACGGACACGTCGATAATCGCGTTGCTCGCTGCGGGTCTGTCGCGGCGAAGATCCGCAATGGGTAAGTGGACCGTGCGAAAGACTTTCTGAAGCACGCCTGTGGAATCTTCCGGCGTCGCATTTCGCCTGCGACACTTTGCGCAGATCGGGGCACTGAACTATTCGACAAACCGTTTTCATGCCGCCTGGTCACTGTCCGCAATTTGGTGGAGCATTACACCGGGAAATCCTGAACGCGTCCACACGACGGTCAAATATTCGGCTCTCGGCTGGCGTCATTCCAGCAGCTCACCGAGTTCGTTGGCGAAGATCTCATCCAGGCCGACGAAGCCCAGGTCGCGGTTGCGTTCGAAGAAGAACCAGTCGCGGCCGGAGCCTCCGAACAGTACGTCGCAGTGATCGTCGGTTCGAACCGTGCCGCCGGCTGTCAGAAACGTATCGCCGTTTGCTCGCGGACCGCTGGCGACTCCGGACAGATTGCGAACCCGCGTTTCGTAATCGCGGTCGGATGTCCATTCCTCGCGCACCTGCTTCAACGCTGAATGCGAATCGGCGAACGCCACAAACCCCGCAATCAGGATGTCATCGCCGGAAGTTCCGAACAACACATCGGAACCTCGTCCGCCCACTACCACATCGCGGCCGGAACCGCCGAGCAGCACATCGCGACCGTTTCCTCCCAGCAGGATATCGTCGCCCGACTGTCCCACCAGCACGTCGTTGCCGTTGCCGCCGTCCAGCAGATCGTCGCCGTAGCCGCCGTCCAGAACGTCCGCCCCGTCACCGCCCAGCAGTGTGTCATTGCCAGCACCACCGAACAGCAGGTCGTGCCCCGGACCTCCGTCTATGAGATCGTCCGCGCCGCCGCCGACAAGTACATCTCGGCCTGCTCCGCCGAAGATCGTTGCCGGAACGACGATCGATTGAGCCACATGCACCGAGTCGTTTCCGCCACAGGCATGAACGAGAATCCCGACGACGTTGGCTGAGTCGAACGCGAATCGCTTCCAGTGGATTCCGTTCAACCGAGCCCGCACCACAATACTCGACTGGTGTCGATGAATGTGGAACCGGTCCGCCCGGTCGGTGCCAACCAGTTGCAGCACGCCGTTGTTCAATCCGACTCCCGTCACGACGGCTGTTGTCATTGCGCTGACAGAATCTGTTCCGTCGGAAAGCGTCACGGTGATCGTGAACATTCCGCCGATCGAGTAAGCGTGTTCGCCGGTGAACGAGTCGTTCGGCTGGTCGACGCTGACCGTTACGATCGGACTGCCATCGCCCCAGTCGACCGTGGCCGTGTGAACGTCGCCGGCGTCGGTGTCGGTGAACGTTCCGCTGATCGTCACAACTTCGCCCGGCAGTGCCTTGGCTTCCAGTGTGGCATCACTACCGAGCGTTTCGATGACCGGAGCTTCGTTCTGGCCGCCGGTTTCAATGGTCACGACAAACGTTTCGCTGTCGGAGGCACCGTCGTCGTCCTGAACCGACACCGTCACGGTGAACGTGCCGTTCGTCAGAAACGAGTGGTCCAGATCGAAGGATCGGTCGCCAACGGGAACATTGATCGTTTGCTCGCCGCCACCATCGCCGTAGTTGACCGTCACCAAGTGAGCGTCCGCCGCAGCGGGATCGGTGAAGTCGATTGTGCGAGAGAACACAAACGACGCCAGCGTTTCGTCCGGTTCGTCAGCTCCGAGATCCGGAGCCACGTTGTTGACCGTGATCGAAGCCGTGTCTGTCGTGACGACATTCAGGTCGCTGGTGACTCGCAGACCCACTGTGACGCTGCTCGGGCCGTCGAACAGCACGGCATCGAATGTTGGAGTTGCTCCGGTGGCGTCGTCGAAATCACCATCACCGTCGAAGTCCCATTCGAATGTCAGTGTGGCTGTGCCACCGCGAGCGTCTGTGCCCGAACCTGCAAGTACAACACTTCCGCCTTCGTCCACGAAATAGGGACCGCCTGCATCCGCCGTCAATGAGGCATCGACAAGCGTCGTCATGGCGTCAGCCACTGGTGGCACGGCTTCGATATGCCCCACCAGATCGCGAGCCACGCTGTAGAACTCGTACGTGCTGCCGAAGCTACCGGTAAATGAAGTTGACGTTTGAGTTGTCGCGAGCAGCAGTGGAGTAAACTCGCCGCCGTTTTCGGAAACGAACACGTCATAACTGGCGATACCGGACCCGCCGGCATCGTCCATGCCAGCC
>CAZHET010000658.1:0-3272 GCA_964531585.1 uncultured Planctomycetaceae bacterium
CCAGCCAGGGCCGCACCGTCGACCACGTGTTCCTCGCGGAGTCCGCCGAATCCTTCCCCGCCGCCAGCAGCCAGCAGTTCTACGTGTCCGCCTCCCGAGGCCGCCAGTCCGCCCGCATCTACACCGACAACAAGGCCGATCTCCGCGACGTGATCCAAAGCACGTCCGAAAAATCCACCGCCAGCGAAGTCTTCGCGTCCCTCACCAACCCGCAGGCGCTGCTGCAGCGAAACCAGCGTCACCGAAAGCAGCAGGAGATCGTTCGCCGCCAAGGAAAGCCGAGGCAACAGGCACCGGACACGTCCCGCAGCGTGGCTCGCGAACAGCACCTGATCCCGGAGCTGATCCATGAGCGATAGCCACACACTGGACCGACTGCTGGACCCCGGCATCCGCCCGCGCCGGCCCGCCGCAGATCCGAACACGCCGCGGCCCACCGTCCTGCCGGACTTCACCGCCGACACAACGGCCGAGGCTACTCGCGACAGCGAAGGTCCCGCGAACAGTATTCCCGACGAAGACTACACCGCCTTCGCCCACGGCCGCATCAGCCGCCACCCCCAAATGATGCTGGCCCTGCACCAGGCCAGCGGCGCAGTCGAAGTCTTCCCGTACTCCCTGCTGACCCACATCCATTCCCCGGACCCGTCGACAACAATCACCCTGACCTTCGGCCCAGACAAGGTAGAACTCCACGGCCACAACCTCACCCGCCTCTACCAACACCTCTGCCAACACCGAGCCGCCACCATCACCCAATCCGACCGCACAGCCGCGTTCACCAACGAAGACGACTGCGTCGTGACCGAGATCCGCGTCGTGTCAGCGAAACCTGCACCGTGACCTTCCGTTTCGCGAAGAGACATGCGGCACCATCGAATCAGCGGCTGACGATGGCAAGCCGATTCGCCCCGCAGCGCGAAGATTTAACCGTGCTCCAGCATGACCATTTCGGCTGGGCCGGTCTGTGTCAAACGAAGATGGGGGCGCACGCGGCTGGCAAATAGTTCGATGACCTGCGAATCGCGAAAGACCGCCAGCCTCCGTGCGGTCGCGGCAGGTGCTCACACGACGTCTCGTGCGTATTGGCCTTATGGCGAGGGTTGAATTGGAGCAATCTCGGTGATAGTTGGATGTTCAACGTCGTGAACGCCTGCGTCTGGCCGGAGAAACTCGTTTCGGAGATTTCCTGCTTCCGTGCCTCCAGTTTACGCAAACCGACCGCATTCAGTGTGTTGTGACAATCGGATTGTTTCAGGCGGCTTTTTGGAGGACGGTTTCGGCCCAAAACGTTGCGAACTCATCCGCAGGCGTACCATCGTCGCATCGCAATGCCGAGTACACACGATGGAATGAGTCGGTGATATTTGCCACGAGGGTCAGAGCGTGGCTTTTCTGGCACATACGACGAACTCATTGAACTTGAAGTATCGACCCGTCAATCGCGGAAACGGGAATGAATAACGTCTCTCCGCGCGAAGCATGAGTTCACAGCAAAGGCGTTCCATTTTCGGGAAGTCAATGAACTCGACATGAGTGTCGTCCGAATCGTATCCCGCCTCCTGAGGACAAATCAGAATGACCATTCCATTGGGCTTAATGTACGGCAGGTACCGCTCAACCAGTAAGAGACCTTCGGTGAAGCTCATGTGTTCAAGCACATGCGAGACAAGCATCCTATCGAAAGAACCCGGTATGCCGTCAGGACTGAGCGCAAAGTCCTCTGGGAGATAGACCGTCAGACCACGATCGCGTGAGATATCGAGTGCGTGCGAATTGTGGTCTATTCCGACTCCTTCGACGTGCATGAGATTTCGGCCAATCCCGCAACCAACGTCAAGCATGAAACCGGGATTGAGTCGTTTCAGGTTCCAGCGGTAGGGCCTTTGAACATCAAGAACTCGCTTCCACCTCGCAGACCCGAGAGTCAGAAGCCTGTGTGCATATTCCGCTGCCTGGGTATTCGAATTAGTGCCCATCCTGTGGGTAATATCCAGTTTTATTGCGCGGCCACGCGCGATAGCTGTCAGTGGATGCAAGACACACCGGAACGAACACGTGGTCGATGACGATGTCGTCTCGATCGATCACCTCGCCAGCATAATCGCAGAACCACGGGCCTTAATAATATACGGACAATCCTTCGACCTCATGTCATGCTCAAATCCGGCGCGTGCATTCTTTGATTTTTTCGACGAGAGTTCTGCTGGTCTGAATCCGGTTTCAAGCCCGAGATTTGTCAGCAATTCGATGAGAAACGTCGTGCCGGTTCTCCCGGTACCCGTGATAACGAAGTGGTTGCGTGGAGGCATGCTCACTTGTTTCCCAAACATTGGTGGTGTAATGTCCGATCCATCGTGACCGCGAAGAGTCTGGCAGGCATGGCGATAGCCGACTTGGTCTGCCCATGTTTCTCGTCTATCCAAGACCTGCCCGCATTCGGCTGAATGTACGTTCGTGGATACGCGAGTCGCGCAGGTAGCGCCAGATGCCAGCGGGGCCGAGCCAAAAGCAACCGGCGAGTATTTTCGGCCACGGCAGTGCTGTGCCGGCTACCCGGGCGGCAAGTGCGATGTTCAGTTCCGCTGAGTACCTCGCGCGTCGCGCGATTGGCTGGCGCGATGAGCTTTCCGTTCCCCATGCTGCAAGGTATCGATCCAGCACGATTTCATATTGTTGCCGAAAGCCGTCGTTGTTGACCGCTCGCATGTGGGTTTGAGATGTTCGGTGAACTCGCACGCACAGCAGTGTCTCGGGGCAGAATAACGTTTTGCCCCGCGCCGCGAGCTTCAGCCAGTAGTCCCAGTCGGCGGTGTACCACAGTGCTTCATCCAGAGGGCCAGTCTGCAGCGCCGCATCTCTGCGAAACACAGGAGCACAGGAAGCGACGAAATTCTGGACCAGCAGACGTTCCCACACGATATCGCGAGACAGCAGGTCCGGCTGCCTCGGCAACGGGCAACTCCAGCGTCCGACACGGCGACCATATTTGTCGATGAAGTATGACGGATGCATCACGATGGCTGCCTCGGGATGCTCCGTCAGCACCTGCCGAATGATGCTCAGCCGGTGCGGTTCCCAAATATCATCCTGGTGGAGAATACACAGGTACTGACCGCCGGCCTGAGCCAGCCCGATGTTGACGCTGCTCACCCAATTGCCAACGTGCGTCCGGCGGATAATCTGCATCGACAGCCGATTGCAGAATTCCTCAGCAATTGCCACAGTGCTGTCCGTCGAACCGTCATCAATGAGCAGCACCTCAATGTCGC
>CAZHET010000659.1:0-3271 GCA_964531585.1 uncultured Planctomycetaceae bacterium
ATGACCGGTAAAGCCTTATCTGCCGCTCGCCTCAAGCCGCGCGTCTGACGCCGACCGACACCAGCTACGATTCTCTTATCCGCTCCATCGTCGGCCACAGCCGCTCGAACTGCCGGACGAATTCCCGGACGATCTTTGCGTCATTCGTGACGATGATGTTTTCTTCGTTGTGTTCAGCGGCGGAACGAGTCCAGTTGTAGCTGCCCGACACCGCGATCCGGCCGTCAAAGATCGCGAACTTGTGGTGCATGTGATTGGGTGTCGCGTCCATCCGCACGGGAATCCGCGCCGCGTTCAGGCGGTGCATGTCGCTGCCGGGATCGAAGGCTTTTTCGTTGTCACTGATGATTCGTACCTTCACGCCGCGTGCTGCCGCATCGATGATTGCTTCAGTGATGCGATCATCGGTGATCGTGAAGACGCAGATTTCAGCCGTAGAACGTGTCAGCCGCAGCAGTTCCTGAATGCGCATCCGGCAGTCGTCACCGGGACTGAAATGAACTTCGCTGACGGGTTTGCCTGCGTCGTTGACAGCCGGACGTTCGGCCTGCAGCAGGACGGATGTGACGTCTTCCAGCCAGTCGACGGCCTTCTTCGCGTTCGGTCCCAGCAGCGACGACCGGGTGATCTCGAACGCGCGACTGCGCAGCAGATTGCGCTCGTGTTCCGAATCGGCGTCAGAATTCAGAATTGACCTGAGTGTCGACTTTTCCGCTCGCGACAGCTTGCCGTCGCTCAGCGATTGCCGCAACATTTGTTCAATGGCGGATTGATCCATGACGCCGTGCCCTTTTGAATGCGAATTCCCGTTTTTCGTACGACGGAACTCCGATCCTGCCGAACCTCAGGGGCGGGATCGACGTCCCGTCGCATAGTCTGAGGCTTGTAAAAAATTTCCATGACAACGGAACAACTGAAATCCAACGAGGCCGGAGGATACCGGTTTCTTCCCGGAATCGCTCCCTATTCATCCGGCGTCGTCGCGATGTCCGGGTTCGAGATCGTACACGCAACGCTGCAGAGATCACTGCCGTGGCACGACGGTATGACGGCGGCCCGCGGCTGGCTCGAGTCGCACAAGCTGACCATCCGCAATCTTTGCGGCGTTGAACTGCGGTGCCCCAAACCTTATTCGCTGCAGGGCTTCATCGATTTCAACAATGATTACCGACGCCTGCTGGCCGGCTGGGACATGATGGTGGACGGCATCAACCCGGTGGCTCGCACGAATGTGGCTCCCGTCGCCGACGCGCCGAGTGAACCGCTGCTGCATGCGTTCTCGTACGTTCGCCCGTCGACGGCAAATCGCCCGACGTTCGTTGTTGCCGGCGGAGGTGAATTGCCGGATGGCGAGCTGGCGGAACGCCGTATCGTGCGAGTCGGTGAGACGACGCCCGACGCGCTCATCGAGAAGGCTCAGTGCGTTGCGGAGATCATGAATTCGCGACTTGCGGGTCTTGGCGGAACCGGTGAACTGCTGTCAGCAATTGACGTCTATACGGCTCATCCGCTGCGTCCGCTGCTGGACGACGTGCTGCTGTCGCGATTGCCAGCGATCACTCACCGAGGTGTTCAGTGGTACTATTCCCGCCCGCCGATTGTCGACATTGAATTCGAAATGGACATGCGCGGCGTGATCCGCGAGGAAATGTTGGATCTGTCTGCCGGGCTCAACCGCTGAAGTTGGGCGTTTGTTCAATCACCGCCGGACTCGTAGACTGGCGACGGGGCTCACTGACTCTCTCAAGGACTGGTGCTATGTGGCTTCGCGCCTCGTTTCGATTAAGTCTGGCCGTACTCATCCTCAGCGGATCGCTGTGGTCGCCACGAGGGCATGCACAAAGTCGTGAGGACATCGCGAAAGGGCTGCTTCGCGCGTTGATTGAATCGCAGCTCGAGCGATCGGACCGACGGGGAGCACCGCGAGACCCCTTCCGTCAGCCGCAGGGAGGGCGGCCTCAGGTCACGGTGGAGATGCAGCAGCTTCGGCCAATCGTCGCATCGGTATCTCAGGAAGCGGCCGCCCTGTCGGCGCTGTTGAATACGGAAGGTCGGCGCAACTTCGAAGTGCGGCAGCGAGTTCCGGACGCCATCCGGTTTCAGGCGACGGCGACAGCGCTGAAACAACAGGCGGATGTTCAGAACGATCATCGGGCATTGCTGGAAGGGTTCCGGGGGCTCAACAGCGAATGGCAGACGCTGTCTCATCAACTGCGTCAGTGTCGCGGACTCAGCGGTACCGTCGACAGCGCGCTGACTCGCATCGATCAGCTTGACACGCAGTATTGTGCACTGCTGGGGATTCAGGAACAGTTTGACGCGCAGGAACTCAGCCGCGCGGCGTACGTGCTGACGGCATATCTGCGAGACCTCAGCGATGAGCTGGACCGGGCGGCTCCGCCTGCGGGAATCGGCCGCCGTCTGTCGCCGAAGATGCGACGGCTGAATCAGAAAGCGGATTACTTCGCGAACCTGGTGTCTTCGGGAGTTCCCTTTGCGACTGCCGTTGCGGAATACAAAGCTTTGTACGACGAATGGATGGCCATTCAGGATGACGTGCGAGCGTACTCGGGTCATTCTGTTGTGCGAAGTTCGCAGCGGATTCAGGAAACGTTACGAGCACTGCACCGGCTGCTTCGCCTGCCCATAAGCATTGACAAGAGTCTGCTGCTGCATCTGGTTCACGACGCCGAAGGAGAAATGGCCGAATTGTTTCGGACGATCACGCTGGAGCAGATGATCAGTCTGCCAGACAACGAATCTATCGCGGCCACCGCCGACGCGGCGTATGGTTCACTGCAGAATCTCGACGACGTGATCCACCGTGACGAAAGTCCGCAGGCCGTTGCCGAAGCGTGGGTCTACGCCGACGAATCCTGGAAGCTGCTGGCGTACTATCTGGAACCGACACGGGACGCTCGCACGCAGGCGAAGGTACGCTCGATCAGCCAGTCGCTGCATTCGCTGCGGGAGACTCTGGGAATCACGCTGAGCTTCGACCGCACGGCTTTGGTGCAGAGCGCGTCGTCGCTGGAGAACCTGGCCGAACATCTGGTGACGGCAATTCAAACATGGCAGCGACGGCCGGGCAATCACGACCGTGCGCTGGTGACAAAGGCTCAGGCGCTGGTCAACCGGTGCCACGAGCTGGAACAGTCATTGCTGTCAAATCGCGACCGCAACCGTCTGCAGCGCGAATGCGATGCCGTGATCGCCGCCTGGCAGCAGGTGCGCCCGGAACTAAGAAACTGCGATACGCAGGAACGCGAAA
>CAZHET010000660.1:0-3270 GCA_964531585.1 uncultured Planctomycetaceae bacterium
ACTCAGCCCACCGCCCTCCCAAACGGCGCTACCCCTGCGCAGAATGGGCGCGTACGTTTTGAAACGGTGCAGACCTTCCACCGGATTCAGGGAGGCGCCGACGGTGATGGCGATGTCGACTCAGATGACATCAACAGAATCCGGCGAGGCATCATCTTCCGGGACGATCCTGATGCCGACGTGAACGGAGACGGC
The DNA here is from genome assembly GCA_964531585.1 of uncultured Planctomycetaceae bacterium. Classification (GTDB taxonomy): domain Bacteria; phylum Planctomycetota; class Planctomycetia; order Planctomycetales; family Planctomycetaceae; genus JAWKUA01. The sequence continues at coordinate 196 of CAZHET010000660.1, forward strand.
GTCGTCAATGCACTGGACTTCTTCTTTGCCCGGGCAAACCCTGGAGCGATGCTGGATGCAGGAATTGATCGAAACTCCCTTTCTGACTAACAGATCCTTAACACGGACCGTTGACAATGCGCAGCCTGGGAAGCTGGCAGGGCACTCGAAAATACTGACTTGCCCGGAGCTCCCGAACCTGTTGCTCTAATGGTCCTCCGAGTCCGTCGTGATCAAAATTTCAGAAGGTGCATACGGCCTCAGTGGGTCTGCGAACAGAGGGTGTTGCCGGGCACCTGATGCGTGGCCGAACAGCATTCGAGTTCGAAGTCCGGTTCAATCGTTCTTTACTTTCAGCGGGTAAGCTCATGAAAACGACATTTGCTGCACTGGTAACATTGTGCCTGCTGCTGGCTGCTCCTTCAGCGTCGGCGGATCTGGCGATCAGGCTGTTTCGGACCGGCGACGCGAGCAAGAGTTCCTTCTTCACCGTGAGGCCAGGAGAGGTTTTCACCGTCGATGCGGAAATCAGCAGCGATGGTACCGACAACCTGAACACGTATTTCGCTCAGTTCTCTTCAACGCCAACGGTTGGTGGTTCGGCAATGACGTTCACGGATCAGTCCGGCGTCGCACCGTACCGAAATTCTGCATCCGGCTATGTCTTCGGTGACAATGCCGAGATCGCAACTCCCGGGATTCCACCGACACCCGATGGCGTGACGATTCCTGATCCCTTCACCGCCGTCTACGACGCATCGCTGGTTGCCGGAGTAACACCGGTGATGGGAGTTCCCTTCCTGCTGGCTCGCATGCAGTTCGTTGCCGATGCTGCCGCAGTGATCGGAGACCAGTCATTTATCACGCTGGACGACGACCCTGCGGCGGCAACGTTTTTCACGGATGATATTGGTAATCCGCTGAACATCGGTTCGATTACCGGCGTCACGGTCACCGCAGTGCCGGAACCGTCGAGTATCGTGCTGGCCACATTGCTGATTGGCGGATTTGGCCTCTCTCGACTGCGACGTCGCAGGCAACAGTCCCCGTCCGTTGAAACTTCAGCAAACGCTGTGTGATGTCGGCTGGTCACCGCAGATCACGATTGCTGCCCGATGCTCAGTGGGGTCTGTTCTTAGGTTGCGCTGTCGCTGCCTATGCCGTGCCGCTGCTTCATCACAGTCGCTACCTGTGGCAGCGCGACTACTTCCAGTTCTTTCCGGTGCTGCTGGGAGCCATCCTGTGTCTGGCATGGCAGCGACGGATGGACGCTACCGACCTGACACGTCAGCACTGGCATACCGGCTTCGTCGCCGCGGGACTCAGCCTGCTGACGCTGGGACTCTACGTTTACCTGAATTTGCCCTGGCTGGCTGTCGTTTCGGCATTCCTGCTGGGAGAAGCGTTGCTGGCGGAATTGCCGGACTTCCGCGCGCTGTGGCGAGCACTGGTGATTCTCATTCCGCTGCCGATGGGGTTCGACGGAACGCTGGTGCAGAAGCTGCAGCGGCTTTCGTCGAAGGGAGCCAGCGCGGTTCTGGATTCCGTTCACATCGATCACCTGATGAGCGGCAATGTGCTGGAATTCGCCAACCGCAGGCTCTTTGTTGAAGAAGCCTGCAGCGGAGTCAGTTCGTTCTACACGCTGATGGCCGTGTCACTGCTCTATGTCGCCGCAACACGTCCTCGGACAATTGTCGCTGTGCTGTTGCTGGTTTCGGTCGCCTGGTGGAGCATCGTCAGCAACATCCTGCGGATCAGCACGATCGCCATCGCTGCTGCCTGGTACGGCGTGGATCTGTCGGAAGGAAATCCACACACGATCCTTGGCTGCGTGGTGCTGGGCTTTTCCATCGCAATGATCGGCTCCACACTGAAGCTGCTGAGATTCTTCCTGGATCCCATCAGCACACCGGATGGAAACGTTGTCGAGAAATCCGGATCCGTTGTGCTGACACCGATTACGTTGTGGAACCTGTTCACAACCACGGATCGCGAAGCTCTGCCCGGTACCAGTCACGGCCGGAAGAGCGGCCTGCGGCTGAACCGGCGGCGACTATTGTGTGTGCTGTCGGTGCTGCTTGTGGCGGCGTCCGCATCGAATGTGCTGCTGGCGAGATTCTCCGGCTCACGACCGTTGAGATCCCCGGCACACTCGGTTCGTGTCGTTTCGCATCCGGCGTTTCAGTCGCTCGGTGAAGATTTCTTCTCTGCAGGCCGAATGCAACATGGCATCGTCAGTTTTGAAACGGTGGAGCCTGGTACGGTGGAGCCTGGTACGGTGGAGCCTGGTACGGCAGCGCAAGTCGATGACAACTCGCAGGTGCCGACCCGAATCTGGACGCTGCAGGACGACGAACGGCAGGTGAAGGTCTCAGTCAGCGGACCGTTCCGCGGATGGCATGATGCGCGAAGCGACTTTGTGAGTGATACGGATGACGACCAGGGTTCGTGGCGCATACTGGATACAGAGTTCTACGGCGAGGTTGTTCGCGTGGAAATGACCAACGACCAGCGCGAGCACCTGTCGCTGTTCTTTTGCGGATTCCTGAACACGGCGGAAAAAATGCCGGTGCCGCGCGATGTGTCTTCCGGTAACGTGCTGCAGGCTGTTGCCGGACGAATGGCAGAGCGCGAAGATTCTGACAGCGATCTCGTCTGGCAGTTGCAGCTTTCCGTCAGCCGCAACGCCGCGCCGCTGGCTGCGGAGACGGCTGCAGATCGCGTGCTGTTCGACGACTGCCTGCGGCTCGTGCTGAAGCACTGGAAGGATAGTCCGTGATTCGCAGCCTGCTGTACTTCAAGGTCAGTCCGCTGACGTTTGCTCGTGGCGTGACCGGTTTCTGCGTGCGCTGGCTGGCGACTCGGTCACTGACGAAGCTGCTGCTGGCGCTGCCCGCTGTGGCCGTCACGGCACTGCTGATCTGGGCCGGGCTGGCGACTCGACTGCCGCAGAATCGTCAGCGACTGGCTGCGGATTACCTTCAGCGCGCGTCCGCTGCCGCTGCGGCCGGTGAACTGCAGCAGGCGGAAATTCTGTACCGGCGAGCCATTCCGCAGGCGTCCGATCCGAAGGCGGTGACGGTCGAGTTCGCG
>CAZHET010000661.1:0-2738 GCA_964531585.1 uncultured Planctomycetaceae bacterium
AGCGCCTTGCCGCTCACGGAACCTGGCGCTGTCCAGGTAGGATCTCGTTCCGGCTGTCGCAGCGTGAGTACCAATCGAGGGCAGCTCAACGTGCGTGCTTTGAACTGCAATGGCCGGATGAATTCCGCAGACGATTACGATCGTCCTCAGAGCTGGGTCGGCTCGTCGGATTCCGAGCGAATATTGAATCCGGCGTCGCTCAGAAATCGTTTCCTTTCTGGCCACAACCATGCGGCACTGACAGAACGAAAGGCAATTCGGTGACAACGGGGCACTCTCACAACTGGCGGGAAAAATGTTACGGACGCAAAGAATTGCAGTCCAAAACTGCGAGAAGCCTACGGTCGCAGCGTGGCCGGGCTGCCTCAGTTTCTGGTGTTGAAGGGCATGACGGGAGTCGGCAAGACTCGACTGGCTCAGGAACTTTACCGCTGGCTGTCGCTGGAAGTCGACAAGCCGTCCACCGAGCATCCTCAGGGCTATTGGCCGGACTTCATCATCAATGAAGCCACCAAAGAACGCGTCAACCCGATCTTCGATCAACGCGAACGCCCGGACATTCCTTTTCTGTGGCTGGGCATGAAGTTTGACGAACCCGCCCCTGTGCCGCAGAACGCGACGCCGGAAGTCGTCCAGCAACTGGCAACGGCAGATTCCGGGAAGGCTCTGCGAGACGCTTTGCCGCACCTGATGCCACATGCCGTGCAGGCGATCGTGAAACGCGATATCCGCGAAGTTCACGGCGACTGGTTCTGGAAGGCGTTTAGTCTGGGCATGACGGGTGTCGGCATGATTCCCGGCGTCGGATTGCTGGCCAACATTCCTGGCTGGATCAAAGGTGGCTGCGAATTGTGGACGGGTAACCAAAAGAGACTGGCCGCTGCCGCCAAAGCCAAAGAACCGGTGCAGGTCTCGAAAGAACAGGCAGATCGAGAAACCATCGATCAGTTTCTGAATACTCTGCGACTGTTTCTCGACAGCACCCAGAAGGATCTTTCCACTACGACGTCATCGCAGATTCCGGTCGTGCTGTTTCTGGACGACGCTCACTGGGGAGATCCGCTGACACTGCGGCTGGTGCAACAACTGTGGAGGGAAGCTCATCGGGGCAAATGGCCGCTGCTGGTCGTGGCGACGCACTGGGACGACGAATGGGACAAACATCTGCAGCTTCCGGAAACTGACAACACGCCGCTGAAGCTGGCTCATTTCAAGCAGCGAGTTGCCCCGGGTGAAGGATTTGGCGGATTTATCGAGCTACAGGTATCCGGACTGCCCGCCACAGATCTGCGGGCATGGATTAAAGAAACACTGCCGGGGTTGACCGAGGCTCAGCAGCAACTGCTGCTGCACAAAGCCGAAGCGGCAGCCGTGGACAGCGAAGGGAATTCTGTGGAAGGCGGCAGCCCGCGCGTGCTGGAACACCTGATGCAGTTATTGCTGGAAGATCCGGACGACGCGTTCGTCGGCGGCGACACATCCGGGCCCATTAAACCGGGATTTGTCAGCACCATCGAAACCGAACTGTTCGACCTAAACGACATCATCAAGCGCCGCTTCAAGAAGCTGCCTCGGGACATTCGTCATGCTTTGGGGTGGAGCAGCGAACAAGGGCGTCGGTTTCTGTGCGAAATCAATCAGGCCATTGCGAAACAGCTCGCAGACGGTCCGGATGCGGATCAGGCATTGGCAGCCATTCGTCAGGCGGAAGCTCCGCATCACTGGATTGACGGTATTCCGCAGGAATTCCAGGGACAAAGCCGCTACAACCTGTGCGAGTTCCGTTCGAACATCTTCCGCGAAGTGGCCCGGCGAAATTACTCACGAGACACACAGACAGTCGCCGCCGTGCGGGATGCTCTTAGCCGTGTGCTGTCCGGCTGGTTGTTGGCCGGGCGGATGGACGCACCGGAAGACGTCGATTTGCTGGGCCCGGAAGATCTGACGATTCCCGAACGTCGTGATGCGCTGCGGATTTGCATCAACCACTTTCGCCCCATCGACCCGCAAACCACCAGCGACGAACAATGGAAGATCTACGGCAACGCCCTGGCTCGGCTGGTGAAACTGGACATGTCCGGCTACCGCTGGGGCGAACCGATCTTCTACGATCAGGCGTTGGCGTCTGCTGTGGAATTCGCCACGGCCAGACCAGACGGTTGGGACGATTCGCTTGTCGACGTTTATTGGCAAGTTCAAGTCATCGATGTTCTCTGGCAGTTGCGCCGCTACGATCTGGCGGAGCGGTTGCTGGAGTCACTGCACGGGCAGTTCGAGCATCTTCGGCAAAGCGGTAGCGACCGCGCGACGCGGCGCAACTTTGCTCTGATCTGCGAACGGCTGGCAACGTTGCATGCATCGAACGGCGACCGCTCAGCGGCACTGTCCCTGTATCTGGAATCGCTGCAGGTTCGTCGCGAGATCGTCACGGAGTTTGGCCGCTCTCCCGAATCCCTCCGCGATGTGAGTGTCTCGCTGGAAAAAGTTGCAGACGCGATGCGTGGTTTGGGGACGTCGCAGCTGGAGATTGACGGCACCTCACGCGACGCACTGTCCCTGTATCTGGAATCGCTGAACATCTGTCGCGAGATCGTGACGGAGTTTGGCCGCTCTCCCCAATCCCTCCGCGATGTGAGTGTCTCGCTGGACCGAGTTGCGGACGCGATGCGTGGTTTGGGGACGGCGCAGCTGGAGATTGACGGCACCTCACGCGACGCACTGTCCCTGTATCTGGAATC
>CAZHET010000661.1:2838-3250 GCA_964531585.1 uncultured Planctomycetaceae bacterium
CTGTCGCGAGATCGTGACGGAGTTTGGCCGCTCTCCCCAATCCCTCCGCGATGTGTTCGTTTCGAACGGGAAGCTCGCGATGCTGTTTGCCGACGCTGAGGACACGGACACGGCATGTCGACATCTGGCAGAATGCGGGCTGATCCTGGATGAGATTCACGAACGCGGCTGGGCGGACGCTCAGACGGCTGCGGATGTGCGGTGGTATGAGTCCTTCCGTGAGCAAGTCGGGTGCGATGCGGTCGTGTAGTCGCGTTGGTCGATCGTCCGGACGGAGGGCAGCCGAACTCCGGACGGAATCGCGATGTTCGAAGTGCGTCGTTCGTGCGCGGCTCGTCACGTCGGAGCGTGACGGCTCCGTAGCCATCGCGCTGATGGCACTCAAGATCCACAGCCCGCACTCGCCCGGATC
>CAZHET010000662.1:0-3248 GCA_964531585.1 uncultured Planctomycetaceae bacterium
GTTTCGCCTCGCTGCAACAATGCGAACGTGTCCTTGTCGTCCAGGTTGTTCTTGACGTGTTCCAGGTCAAAGTCCGGGTGCGTGCGCTGAACATTGTGAACGGCCTTGTCCAGAATGGTCAGGTTGCGCAGGCCGAGAAAGTCCATCTTCAGCAGTCCGATGGATTCAATCGTCGGACCGTCCCACTGAGTGATGATGTCCTGCTTGCCGGTGATCTTCTGCAGCGGCACGACTTCGTTCAGAGGGACGTCGGCAACGACGACTCCGGCCGCGTGAGTTCCGCTGCTGCGAGCCAGCCCTTCAACGGCCATCGCATAATCCAGCAGCTCCCGCGCGACGGGATCGCCGTCGTAGGCGGCCTGCAGATCGGGGCTGTCCTTCAGTGCGTCCTTCAGCTTGATGTTCAGCGTATCGGGAACAAGTTTGGCCAGCTCGTTGACTCGCGGCAGCGGAACGTTCAGCGCCCGGCCGACGTCGCGGATGGCGTTCCTGGCTTTCAGAGTGCCGTACGTGCCGATCTGAGCGACATTCATCTCGCCGTATTTTTCTTTGGTGTAGTCAATCACCATCTGACGGCGGTCACGGCAGAAGTCGATGTCGATATCCGGCGGTTCGTTGCGGCTGGGATCCAGGAATCGTTCGAACAGCAGGTCGTACTTCAGCGGACAGACGTCGCCGAGCCGCAGCAGAAACGCCACGATGGCTCCACAAGCGGAACCTCGCGCGCCGCACGGGATGCCGTTTTTGCGAGCGAATTCGACGAAGTCCCACACGATCAGAAAGTAGCTGGCGTACCCTTTGGATTCGATGACGCTCAGTTCGTATTCCAGGCGTTTCCAGTGAGCATCCGTCAGTTCGTCGCCATAGCGTTCGTGCATTCGCTGGTGGCAGAGGTCCTTGAGGTATTCGATATCGGTCCTGCCTTCGGGCGGACGAAACACCGGATACAGTTTGCGGTCGTGCAGTTCGATGTCGACCCGGTCAGCGATTTCCTGAGACCGGGCGACGGCGTGTTCCAGGCCGCTGAACGTGGCGTACATTTCGTCGGGGCTGCAGACGTACAACCCGTCGTTGCTCATCTTCATGCGCTTCGGGTCGTCTCGCGTGGTGCGAGTGTTGACGCACAGCAGCACGTCCTGAACCATCGCGTCGTCGCGAGTCAGATAGTGCGCGTCGTTGGTGGCGACCAGTGGCAGGCCCATCCTGTTGGCAAGGTCCACGGTCAGTTCCAGACACTGCTTCTGAATTTCGAAGCCCGCGTCCTGAATTTCCATGTAAAAGCGGTCACCGAACGTCTTCATGTACCAGTCGACCAGTTGCCGCGCTTCATCGGTCCTGTCGGCCAGTAGTGCCTTCGAAAGCTCGCTGGACGCGCAGCCGCTGAGGCAGATGATGCCTTCGTTGAATTCCGCCAGCAGTTCCTTGTCGATGCGCGGCTTGTAATGGAAGCCTTCCAGGTACGCGGCCGAGGCCATGCGAATCAGGTTGTCAAATCCCTTGCGGTTCATCGCCAGCAGCGTCAGGTGCGACTGAGCTTCCTTCTGCCGGCTGGCACTGCGGTCCGTTCTCATGCCCGGAGCGACATAGGCTTCGTAGCCGATGATCGGGTTGACGTCGTTCGCCCGGCAGGTGCGGTAGAATTCCATCGCTCCGGACAGGTTGCCATGGTCGGTCATGGCGATGGAGTTCATGCCGAACTCTTTGACTCGCTTGACGAGATCCGGGATGCGGTTGACTCCGTCGAGCAGGCTGTAGTGCGTGTGGCAATGCAGGTGAGCGAAGGGCCGCGAGTTCGGCGACGGTGCTGTGCCAACGTCCGTATTGACGTCGATCATCGTGATCGCTCCGTGAGCGTAAGTGTTCCGTGGTTGGTTTCCGGCGCGAATTGTCGCGGGACCGCGGCGGCTTTTCAATCAGCGCGATTCGCGGCAATTCGAACACGCTGCCGGTTCAACGAAAGAGCAATGCCGGGTACCACATCTTCGCAGAAGCTGTGCGGCGCAGCCGTCGGAAAGCCTGATGGCGGCAGCGGATGGCAAAGAACTTCCGGGCCTTGATTGAGCACGCGTTAATGAGGCATTCCGACCGCTGCGCGGCACAGCTTGCCTGAACGGCAAGGTGTGGTACCCGTGCGCCTTTGTGCCTTTGTGTGAGGCGGCGCAGCGGTACGTGGTTCTTTCGGCTGCGGATGGCTCAGCCGGTGGGCGGAGGGTTTCTATTTCGGCCGTTTTTGTCAGCCGCACCGCCTGTGACGGTTATCTGCCACACGAAGTGACTTCTGGTGCGGCAAATCTCGCCAGTTCTAACGTGCTGTGAAGTTACGGGGCCTGCGTTGACGAAACATCTTTCAGCGATCAGTGACTTTCGGGTCTGACTTCCGTTTACACCGAACCTAAGAAGATGAGGTACCAGGCAATGAAGAGGCTCATGCTGGGAGCCGCTGCTGCAGTTGCCGTACTGCTGAACAGCGGTCTGGTTATGGCCGGGCTGTGCGGAGCGGGCAGTTTTTCATGCTGTCCCACCGCCGCCTGCAACGGCTGTAACGATTTCACAACGGCTGAATGTGGCTGCGCCCCGCAGTACCGCACGGTCAGAGAAGTAGTCTGGGAGCAGCAGCAGTACACCTGCATGCGAACGGTGATTGACCAGTGTACCGAAACGGTACCGGTCAGTTGCACTCGCAACGTGTACGACACCTGCTACCGGGACGAGTGCTACACGGTGTGCAAGCCCGTGTACGAAACGCACTACCGCTGTGTTCAACAGCAGGTGTGCAGGCCGGTTTATGAAACCTGCTACAAGACGATCACGTGCAACATTCGCAAGCCGCACTATCAGACGTGCTATCGCGACGTGTGCTACAACGTCTGCAAGCCGGTTTACACCACTTGCTACCGTGAAGTGTGCTACAACGTCTGCAAGCCGGTTTACAATACCTGCTACAAAGACGTCTGCTGCACAGAATGGAAGACGGAAACTCAGACCTGCTACAAGACCTGCAGCTACACGGTCTTCAAGCCGGTGACTGAAACTCACACGGAAGACGTATGCAGCGGTCGCTGGGAAACGTACACCAAGACGATTCCCGGTCCGGTTGTTGAACAGTGCATTCCCGATCCGTGCAACCCCTGCTGCATGAAGAAGGTCTGCGTCCAGTGTCCTGGCCGCACCGTCTGCTGCAAGCGATGGGTTCCCTGTGTTGTTCAGAAGCAGGTCACCTGCACCCGCATGGTTCCGGAATGCTGCAC
>CAZHET010000663.1:0-3247 GCA_964531585.1 uncultured Planctomycetaceae bacterium
GCCGACGGCTCACCTGCGAATCGTGGCCGGTAAATCCTTATCTGCCGCTCGCCTTGCGGTGCCGTTCCGTAACAAGAGGCAACTCATGTCTGCACATGTCTGGGCACGCGGCGCGAAGTGCCATTCACGTCATTTCAGGATCAGGCGGTCAGCCACGCGACGTCATGGAATCCACTGACTCTCAGAATCCTGAATCGAAGCCGGTTCGGTCGTCGCCGGGAGCCGGTGACGCGGAGCGCGAACAGCACAACATGCTGGTCCTGGTCGCTCAGCAGGCCGTGTTTCGCACCGCGTGGATCTTCAAGACGGAGAGCGTCATCATGCCCGCCTTCCTGGACAGCATCACGCCGTCCGGGTGGATTCGCGGAATGCTGCCGCCGCTGAACCGCTTTGGGCAATCCATCACCCCGCTGCTGCTGTCCGACCGGCTCAGCGCCGCTCCGCGAAAGTCTCGCTGGCTGACGTGGACGTCGCTGTTGATGAGTGTACCCTTTCTGGCGCTGGGAACGCTGCTGCTGATTATTGGCGACAAAGCACCGGCGTGGTTGCCAACGTTCTTTCTGGCCGCATACGGCGCGTTCTTCTGCCTGCATGGAATCAACCAGGCCACGTTCAGCACCATTATCGGCAAACTGATCCGACCGGATCGGCGCGGACGGCTGATTGGCTTTGCAGGCACGGCCGGTTCGTTGTCGGCGGTGACGATGGCGTGGCTGCTGATGAAACCGTGGACCGAACATCAGCCGCCGCACTTCAGCCGCATCTTTCTGTTCACGGGTGCGATGTTTTTTCTGGCCGGTCTGCTGTTGTTTATTCTGCGTGAGCAGTCGGATTCTGTGGAACCGCGCACAGCACGACGCCGGCACTTGCGCGATTCGGTCATCCGACTGCGAGTCGATCCGACGCTGCGACGGTTGTGTACCGTAGCGGCGTTGTTTGTCTGTTCGCAGATATTGTTTCCGCACTACCAGCGGCTCGGACGTTCCCAGGAAGGATACAGCGGCGGAATGCTGATGATCTGGGTGATCGCACAGAATGTCGGAGCAGCGCTGTTCAGTTGGGTCAGCGGCCGGCTCGCCGATACCTACGGAACGAGATGCGCGCTGCGGTGTCTGATCTTCGCCGCCGTGTTCGCTCCACTGCTGCCGCTGGTGCTCGATCGGTGGTTCGATGCAGACTGGTACTGGCTGACGTTCGTCTGGCTGGGAGCAGTTCCGGTGACGTTTCGCATGCAGATGAACTATGTGCTTGAGATCACTGAACGAGCCAATCATCCGATCTACGTCAGCACGGTCGTCTTGTGCATGACTCCACCGATCGTTCTGTCGCCACTGATCGGCGAACTTGTGGAACGGATTGGCTATGTCGTCCCCTTCGTCGGCATCGCGGCGCTGGTGTGCGGAGCCTGGCTGCTGACGCTGACGATGGTCGAGCCGCGGGCTCAGACCGTGCGTTGACACACCGCGCGTGCCGAACAGCCCGGCAGGCAACGAGACTGAGTTCGTGAAATGCGAGTTCTGCCGTTGGCCTGCACTCGGACCCAGTCCCGTGGACTCCGTCGTCCTGCAGAATTCAGGCGGAGCGTCTGTAGAATTCGCTGTCCATGCGCGGCCCTTCGAAAACTGCTGGAGAACTCCTCTGGTGGCCGGTAACCTACGGACTGCAGACGTCTCGTGGCGAATTCGATTCGCCACAGGTCCTGCTCCCGCAATTCCCGCCCCGCCGTCGCCTGTTTTCCCGCCCCGACGGCTTTCCGAAATTACCCACCGATGAACAGCCTCCTTCACTGCTCGCGCGGCGTTCTGTGCGTCATGCTCTTCGCTGCCACAATGCATTCCGGACCGGCGATCGCCCAGCCTGCGATCGCCCAGCCTGCGGACGCGCAAGCTGACACTGTCGAAGAACCGACGCTGAAGTTTAACTTTCGCTTTCAGAAGTGGCCCGACGTGCTGGACTGGCTGGCGGAGGAGGCCGGGTTGTCGCTGGTCATGGACGAACCTCCGCCGGGCACATTCAACTATTCCGACAGCAAACAGTATTCGCCCACAGAAGCCATCGATCTGGTCAACGGCTGGCTGTTGACCAAAGGCTACACACTGGTTCGCCGCGAACGATTGCTGATGTGCGTCAACCTGAAGGACGGCTTGCCTGAAGGCACGATCCCGCGAGTTCCCGTCGACGAACTTGCTGAGCGGGGCCGTTACGAATTCGTGAGCGTCCTGATGTCGCTCGACGGCCGGCCGGCGGCAGGAACTCTGGCGGAAATCCAGCCGCTGCTGGGTAAGTACGGCAAAGCCGAAGCGCTCGAAGCCACTCAGCAGTTGCTGGTCGCCGACGCGGCGGGCAGCGTGCGAGCGATCCAGCAGGTCGTTCAGCAGGTTCCGATTCCCCCGAAACCCAAACAGCCCGAACCCAAACTGCCGGAACCGAAACCGGAGCTTGTTGTCTATCCGATTGAACACGCCAATCCGGCGCAGGCGGGCGAAGTTCTGAAACAGATCCTGAACGGCACCGTTGTTGTCGACGAAACGGCCAGCCAGATTTCCGTCAACGCCGTTCCCGCCGAACAGGCCAAGGCAAAAATGATCGTTGAGCAACTGGAATCGAATCAGGGCCCGGAGACTCAGCCGGAACTCAAGCTGTATCCGGCACGCGTCAGCAACTCCCGAGAACTGCTGGCGACGATGGAACTGATTTCTCCCGACGGTCAGTTTCGCTACGACGAAGCCAGCCGCAGACTGATCGCTTGGGCGCGGCCGTCCGATCACGCTCGCATCGAGAAATCGCTGGAAGAATTACTGGCCGAACAGCAGGCTCGCGGGGCCGAGCAACTGGAAGTTTACCCACTGGACGACATCGACCCCGCCGCCGCGCGGACGCTGGTGACGGACCTGTTGCCTGACGCTCGCGTGACGCTGGACAGCCGCACCGGCAGTCTGATCGCCGTTGCATCGCTGGCTGACCATCAGGCAATTCGCAGTCTGCTGGAACAACTGGGGCCGGAATTCGCCAGCAACGGACTCCCTGAACTGCAGTTCTATCCGCTGACCAAAGCGTCGGGAAAAAATGCGGTTTCGGTGCTGCAGACCCTGCTGCCGCGGGCAACCATCACGTTCGAGGAATCCGCCAGACGGCTGTCAGTGGTCGCCACCAAAGCCGATCACCAGCGGCTGCAGGCGACGCTCGCGAAGCTGGAAGCGGCCGCTCCCGTCGACGAAAAACGCGTGCTGAAAATCTACGACGTCAC
>CAZHET010000664.1:0-3246 GCA_964531585.1 uncultured Planctomycetaceae bacterium
TCGAACAGGCTCATTCCGCGCAGTCGTGAAGGCTCATCGGCCAGCAGTTCCGCGTATTGCTCAATGGGCGACAGACGGTAGACCTCCTGAAACCACAACCATTCCGGCTTGCAGCGAAACCCGATGTCGTTCGCACGATGCGATACATGAACTGCGGTCCGGATGAAGTCCGGACCGTGCTGATGCCAGGGCGGTCGCGGTGGTGTGTTGTCGTCAAGGCCGAGGATGTTCTCACCGTCGGGCTTATATGCTGACCGATACGCCGCGGTTATCGCTGGATGTGGATCCCCCAACACTGCCGGACGTCCTGCCTGAAACCGATGACACGCTTCGTGCAACGCGCAGAGCAACATACTCCTTTCGAAGTCGGCGATGTTGTCCTGGTTGAATTGGTGTTCGAATACAATGTAGCCGAATCCACGGCCCTGCCAGTCCCCGCGAGCTTCAAGAATTGCCTGAAGTCGCAGGTCCAGATCCGGCGACGTGTACGCGCCACATTCCTTCGAATTGTCAAAGCGATCATCCAGTTCCCGGCGACTGAGGATGTAGACCGGCGTACTCTTGAAATCCACCGGGCTGACGGCACGCAGCAGATTGGTAACTTCAGTTTTCCAATACTCAGCCACGGTCACGCCTCCAATTTTGCCGATCGGATCGCTTCCAGGTCGGCCATCAATTGGTCGACTTCACTCTGAATGCTGTCACGTCGCTGCCGAAGTTGTGCTGCGTAGATTTCTGCCGCGTCGATGTCCGTGTGTTTTTGCGGATTCGCAATCCCGTACTCGGCAAGCGCTGCGTCACGCTGTGCCGCCTGCAACTTCTCACGTGCGATCCTCAGCAGCACGGACATTTCGCGCTCTTGCTCGACCAACTCAGGGTCGGCCGTCGAAATCAGGAATTGTGTCGCCGCACGAAGTTGAGACTTCCGTTCAATGACGGCCGCGGTATCGACCTGCAAATCCGCCAGCTTCTGTTCCAATTTCTCGCCAAGCTTCCGCATTTTTTCTTCGTACTCATCCTTGGCCGCCACAGCAGCCGCTTGGATGTCTGTCAGCTTGCCCGAGGTGTCGTCGCCGGACTGCAGCAGTGCCACCGCCGCTAACCGCTTTTGCATCAGTTCAACGGCCGATGTGAAGTCCGTGTCCGACTTCCCCTCACGAAGCAAAATTTCCACAACCGCTTCGGCGTCGTATGACTCACCTGCCGCCGCCGCGGCGACATAGTCGTTGAGTTCGAGTTGTTTACGGCGAAACAGGGCCGCCAGTTGCGTCAGTGATGCCATTGCCATGTCCTCAGTTACCGTGTGGAAATTCGTGTCGTCACCGGCATTGTGCTGGTCGTCATATCGCTGGCAACGTCGCTTTCACGGATAGCGGAACCTGTCGCTTCCTGACGGAAAGTCCACTCGAATTCTTCGGAGTCCGATGGACAGCCGGCCAGAATCCACGCCTGCAAAATTGACTGCGCCCACCGGGCACTACGGCCGACTTTTCTGAATCCGGGCAGCTCACCCCGTCCCGTCAACCGCTCGACCGTTCGCGGTGACAATTGCAAAAACTCGGCCGTCTGCTGCACGTCCATGAGTTCCATGATGATGTTCATTTCCGTGGCCCTCAAGGTATCTCAGAAGCCCAGTTCAGCAACTCATCAGAACATGACTGCAATTCAGCGTCCGGAGCGTCCGGAGCGTCCAAACCCGGTAAAACACTGGGAAAATTGTGGACGCTGCCTGCGTCCAGAGCGTCCGGAGTGCGTCCGGTAGCGTCCAGTAGCGTCCCGGTTTCGTCAGCGTTTTTGCACGTTTGGGCGCTGTGGACGCTGCGGACGCTGTTTTGCGTACCCGTTCTGTGAAGCCGAATGAACCGCTTGCCCGACTTGCCGAATTCAATGTCAATCCCCATGCGACGCAGGTTTGGGGCAATCCGCTTCAACTCACCAGAGAGCAGGTGCGGTTTCTTCGGCCAGTCTTTCGACTTCGCAACGCGGTCGTCGGCATGTTCTTCAAGGCCGGTTTTGAGTTCGGTGGCGCTGCCCTGCCAGTCTGACAATCCATACATGAACTCCATCAACGGGCCGCTCAGAATGGACGATTCAATGGCTGATTCGTTCGCTGTGTCGCGATTCGCCCGGTACGCAGCGAGAAACGCGCCCGGGTCGCATGGCAGCGCCGGTTCGGCTGCCACAATCCACGTGGCAAAGTCCGCCATTCGCGGCAGTGATGTCAACCGGACGTCAGCCCGGGCCGAACATGCCTGCGAAACAGCGTCCAGCAGCGCCCCAAGTATGCGGCCGCGGATGCGTTCGAAGCGTTCCCACACTGCGGATTCCGTAGTGCGCTTGTGCTCCGGAATTGTCGGGAGTGAAACGCAGACGGCCCTATCCAATAAATCGGAGCGAGTACATAGCTCGTTGATACCGTTCAGCAACACCGGACGCTGGCCTTCGAATAGCTTCTCTTCGCCATCGGAGAACAACTCCCTTGTGCCGAATCCGCCACCAGTTGATAGTCTGCACAATGCATCTGAGAGCCAATCTGGGATCCGGGAGAGATTCTCGAGCGCAACGACATGGCCGTTGCTGCCAGCAATCACCAAATCACGTTCGTCGCGGGGCGCACTTCGTAATGCGGCCACATTAGGATCGACAATCGCCCGCAGTATGCGGCAGAGCGTACTCTTCGCGCTGCCCTGTTCGCCGTTGACACTCAGCGCCGGATATGGTCCAGACGGGCGGAGTGCGGCCACAAGCCAGGCGACAATCAGAATCCAGTCGTCATCAGATGCGACGTTGACCAGCTCGCGCAACTCATCCAGGGAACCGCCGGATATTGGTGTCGGCAGTGGAAGTACGCCACGCGGACGAACAAACGCTACGTCGGGATTTTCAACGACACGCCACCCGGATTTGTCAACACGAACGGCCTGCCAATTGTCGTTGGCCAGGTCGAGCCAGATGGTGTCATCGTTGCCGGAAATACGAACGGCTGTTTTACGCTGAAGCCCCTCAAACAACGCTTGTCCTCGCAACACGCCGATTGCGTCCTGCAGCGCCTGAGAGTTCGCGGCTTTGGCTGTCACAATCCAATACTTTCGCTGCAGCCAATACTTAAACGCTTTGGACCCGATGCGCCAGACTTCACGGTGTCCGTTCTCACTGATCTGCGCGTACGCCTCACTGTCATCGTGGAACAATACCGCGTCACCAGCGAGCGCTACCAATGTTGACGCCTGAGACTCACTCTTGTCG
>CAZHET010000665.1:0-3237 GCA_964531585.1 uncultured Planctomycetaceae bacterium
CCGCTCGGTCGCCGTGATCGGTGACGGGGCACTTCCTTCCGGCATCGTCTTTGAAGCAATGAACAATGCGGCGGGGCTGAAGAAAGACCTGCTGGTTATCCTGAACGACAACAAAATGGGCATCTGTCCGCGAGTCGGCGGTGTTGCCAGTTACCTGGACAAAGCCCGCGTCGCTCCGTTCTACAACGGCCTGAAGCGGGATGTGTCATGGCTGCTGAATAAGGTTCCTGTCGTCGGTGAACCTATGGAACACATGCTGGGACAGTTCCGCGACGCACTCAAAACGTTTCTGCACGGCGGGATGTTGTTCGAGGAAATGGGTTTCCGCTACATCGGTCCGGTCGACGGCCACGATATTCAGTCGCTGCAGCGCTACCTGAATATGGTCAAGGATGTGCGCGGCCCCGTGCTGCTGCATGTATTCACCGAGAAGGGACACGGCTTCGAGCCTGCGTGCGAAGACCCGGTGAAGTTTCACACTCCCGCTCCGTTCAAACGCGATGAGCAGAATGAAATCGTCCCCGTCGCGAAAGACAAAAGCGTTGCGTATACCAACATCGTTTCGGATGCGATCTACGCCGCGATGCAGCAGAACGAGAAGGTCTGCGTGCTGACGGCCGCGATGTGTGCCGGTAACAAACTGGACCGCATTCGCAGCGAATTCCCCGACCGCTTTTTCGATACAGGCATTTGCGAAAGTCATGCCGTCGCATTCGCCGCGGGAATGGCGAAGTCCGGTATGAGGCCCATCGTTGACATCTACAGCACATTTCTGCAGCGCAGCTTTGATCAGATCTTTCAGGAAGTGGCTCTGCAGAACCTTCCCGTGACATTCTGTCTCGACCGGGCCGGTTTGTGCGGGCCTGACGGGCCGACTCATCACGGTGTCTTCGATAACAGCTACATGCGCGTGTTCCCGAACATGGTCGTGATGGCTCCGGGTGACACGCTGGACGTGCAGCCGATGCTGGATTTTGCTCTGAAGCATCCTTCGCCGGTGTCGCTGCGATATCCGAAGACCGACGCGGAAACCGTCGAACGCAATGTCGCCGCGATCGAACTCGGGCGGTCCGAAGTCCTGTCGTGGGGTGAAGACGGCAACATTCTGGTCTTCGGAGCCCTGCTGCCGCGAGCTGTCGAAGCCGCTGAGCGTCTGCGTTCCGACGGCATGGATGTTGGTGTCGTAAATGCACGTTTCGCAAAACCGATCGACGAAGGCATGGTGCGCCGAGCCGTGGAATCCGGCTTCGTAATCACGATCGAGGAAAACGCCGCGGCAGGCGGTTTCGGCAGCGCGGTTCTGGAAGCCGCCAATCGGCTGGGCGAACGCACCGATCGGGTGCGAGTGCTGGCACTTCCGGACGAGTTCATCGAGCACGGCGATCGCGACGAGTTGCTCGCCGAACTGGGGCTCGACGCCGCAGGCATGGTGCGTGTCGTTCGCGAACTGTGCCCCGCCGAACGCCGAGCAGACCCGGCGGCGGTGTAACAAGGCCGTTCGCCAAGCGGCGTTTTGGGCCTGCCCGTGTGATGACATTCCAAAGCCGTCGAATTCGCTGCGATGGCATCAGTGACTCATCATACGAATCGCGCGAATGCCGGAACTCGCTCCGCTCGGCCCGGCCTGCGACCGTGCCCGCACGATGACCTCTGCGGCCGTCGGTACGATGCAGACCGCCCTGGCAGGCCATCTTTACGGCGGGTGCATGAGTGACACGTTGCCGCCTTATGTCGCGCTGTTGATGCGGTTCAACGCCCACGCCGCAGCCTCGCGCACGAGCGGTGACCCGTCGCTGAGTGATTGCTGCAATTGCGCGATTGCCGAAACGTCACCGGCGTTCCCCAGTGCGATCGCCGCGTTTCGCAGAATGGCATTTCGGCCGGTTCGCTGCAGAGGCGTGCCGCGAAAACGCTCGACGAACTGTTCCTCGGAAAGCGCCAGCAGCTCGGCGCAGTCCGGCAAACGCAGGTCGGGGCGAGCGACAAATGCCGCGTCGCTGGTTGCCGGAGCGAACCGGTTCCACGGGCACACGTCCTGGCAAATGTCGCAGCCAAAAATCCACTGTCCCATCCCGGGAAGCAGCTCCAGCGGAATCGGCCTGTCGCGGCGTTCGATCGTCAGGTAGCTGATGCAGCGACTGGCATCGAGCACACCCGGTTCGGGAAACGCATCGGTCGGGCACGCTTCAAGGCAGCGAGTACACGTGCCGCAATAGTCGGCTGCGTACGGTTCGTCGGCGGGAAGATCGAGGTCGGTCAGGATGGCTCCGAGAAAGAACCAACTGCCGATGTCGCGGCTGATGAGCATCGTGTTCTTGCCGAACCAGCCAATGCCCGCCAGCCGGGCGAAATCACGTTCCAGCAGCGGAGCCGTATCAACGACGACGCGCGTGCGTGCTTGCGGCGCAGTTTCATGAATGACGTTCGCCAATTGACTGAGCCGCCGTCGCAGCACCGAGTGGTAGTCTTCGGAACCCCACGCGTACCGTGAAACTCGCGCCGTTGCCTGATGGCCTTCTGAACCCGATAAGGTTTCTGCACGACGGGACACTGGTCCCTTCGCTGCCGTGCCCGATAAATTCGACTCGATAGGAATCGCCTCGCGCGATTCCGGTTCACGGCTGTGGTAGTTCATCGCGGCGACGATCACGCTGCGAGTTCCCGGCATGACTCCATTCGGATGTTTGTACGCATCCTGCCGGCGTTCGATCCAGTCCATGTCGGCCGCGTAGCCGTTCGCCAGCCATTCGAGCAGCGGATGAAACCCAGGCGGAGTCACAGCGGCGGCAATGCCAATGCGATCGAAGCCGATGGACCGGCCGGCACTACGGATCTGGTCAGCAAGTTCAGCAGTCACGCGATTGAGTTTCGATTTTTAGCTCGGCCTCGCCGAGGACGAAGCAACTGTCGTGAGGCGTCTGAACCGGAAACTCGCGGGTTGTCGAAAGGGTGTCGCGAAAGCAAAGTGAGACTGCGCAGCCGCAGCTACCCAGCGCTCGCCAACTGCTGTAGTTGCGTCCGTCCAATCTCCGCGATGCGATCCGCGGGCCAGCGTTCGAGCGGCGAATAGTTTGGATGTTTCGACGACTTAAACGGGTCATTGTGCTTTGTGTTGTAGCAGCAGATGAATGCCCAGCGAGCGTGTTCGCTTTTGTTCTGGTCAGATCGATGCAGCGTATTTCCGTGGAAGATGACCGCCGCGCCCGGATCAAGCTCCACGTGAACCTTTTCCAGCGT
>CAZHET010000666.1:0-3237 GCA_964531585.1 uncultured Planctomycetaceae bacterium
ACCAGCCGGCGCGTCGAGTTCTGCGAAACCGACATGGCAGGCATCGTTCACTTTTCGAACTTCTACCGCTGGATGGAACAGGTTGAACACGAGTTCTTTCGTGCGCTGAATTTGACGATCGTCAATCACAGGCACGATGGCTCGACGCTGGGCTGGCCGCGAGTTTCCGCCCAGTGTCGGTTTACGTCGCCAGCGTACTACAACGAGATCGTGACCGCGCGGCTGACGGTTCAGCGCATTGGCCTGAAGTCGCTGACGTTCGATGTGCAGTTTTCGGTCGCAGATCGAGCGATCGCAGCAGGCACGATGAAGACGGTGTGCTGCATCGTGGAACATGGCCAGCCGCTGCGGTCGATCGAGATTCCTGAGGAGTACACGTCGCAACTGCAGGAACATCGCGAGTAACCGCGTGGCCCGGAGAATCACGAACTGCCGCCTGGCAAACGGAATCTGCCAACTTTTTCCGGAAACTTTGCCGACGGCGGATTTTTCGAAATCCGTGCTCCGCTGACCGGTCGTTCACCGGGAGAATGTGCGTCGGAAACGGGGACGCCGGTGTTCGCACGGGCGTCTCGCGGGATCGAAACGAACTCTTGGCTCAGTTGCAGAAAGGTCAGTCATGAAACTGGATGTTCGCACGGGTTCTCAGGAACGTTCGGCAAGGCGGATTTCGTTCGTGCAAAGCGCGATTGATGACATACTGGCACACGCGGTGGATCGAATCGAAGGCATGACCGTGTCGCTGTCTCCGCAGCCGCGCCGCGCGGGTGATGAGATTGCCTGCCGCATTGCGGCTCACGTGTCAGGGCGAGGAACGGTTGTCGCTGCAACTCGCAGCGGCAGCGTCTACGGAGCCGTGAATGAAGCCCTTCGCAAGATTTCCCGCGGCCTGGCTCACACACGTGGCAGGCGGTTTTCCCGCCGCCGCGGCACCGTGCGTGCGATCGAACCTGCACTGACTGAACAGGACTGAACCGATCATCCGCGGGGACGACCAAAATCCGTCGGATGCATTTCCGTTGCGTCAACAGGCCCGGCCGCTCAACAGCGAGCCGGGCCTTTTCATGCAAGGCAGCTTCACGTCCTGACAGCTTCATGCGCTGACACTGGCGCACTCGGACAGCAGCAGGTCAACTGTGCGATCGATCGCCCCCTGCTGGGACAGGACATACTGCTGAGCTCGCTGGCCATATTCCGTCGTGACGCCGCGATCGGCGAGCAGCGAGCAAAGAGTTGGTTCCAGATCTTCAGGCGCGGCCAGCTCGATCGCTGCATCGGCTGCCTTCAACTGAGCCACGATGTCCCGGAAGTTGCGAGTATTCGGGCCGAACATGACCGCCGCTCCACAGGCCGCCGGTTCGAGCATGTTCTGACCGCCGCGATTGCCAAAGCTGCCTCCAACAAAAGCGATGTCGGCCAGTCCCCAGCAGGCTGCCAGTTCGCCCAGAGTGTCCAGCAGGATCACAGTGCTGCTGTCAGACTGAGAGGCCGGTGCATCGGTGGTCTGCGTGCGCCGAAGCAGCGAACTGCCGGGTCCTTTGACCAGCGACGCCACCTCTTCGAACCGTTCGCGGTGTCGCGGAACAACGATCAGCCGCAGTTTTGGATAGCTGCGACGCACGGACCGCCAGGCGTCGAGCGCCAGTTGTTCTTCCGGCGACTGCGTACTTCCGGCGACAAACACGGCTTCATCATCGCCGATCCCCAGAGCAGCCCTGAGCCCCAGTGTCGCGGAATTGTTCCGGTCCAGCGACGCGCCATCGAATTTGACTGAACCGGTCACTGATGTCGCGGCCGCTGTCGTCCCCAGTTCGACCAGCTTTTCCGCCGATGCATCCGACTGAGCGGCAACGATGCAGAATTCCCGAAATAGTGGAGCGATGAATCGTCGAATGTGGTGGTAGCCGCGAAAGCTGCGGTCGCTCATGCGGGCGTTGATAAGTGCCGTCTTCACTCCGGAATCACGGCACTCACTCAGCAGATTCGGCCAAAGTTCGAGTTCCATCAGAACCAGCAGCGCCGGATGAGTCCGGCGAATAGCGGCTCGCACCGCCCAACTGAAGTCCAGCGGAAACCAGGAGATCACGCAGCCTTCGAAGCGCGTCGCAGCCAGTTCAAAGCCCGTGTCAGTCGATGTGGTGACCAGGATACGAAACTGGTCTCCGCCGCGACTGCGAAAGGCGGCGACCACTTTCTGCAGTTGCAGCACTTCACCGACGCTGACCGCATGAAACCACACGACGGGTTTGTCATCAGGCAGCCGTGGCAGTCGACCCAGCAGCTTTTCCGCGAGCCCGCGACGATAGCGACCATGCCGAATCATTCGCCACAGGATCACGGGCGACAGACACAGCAGCAACGCGGCGTAGATCAGGTTCAGGAGAATCCGCATGTCGCCCGTTCTGGTGGCCGGAGTCGCCGGAACTCAGCCGTCCCGCCTGTGGCCGACCGAATTTCGAAAAGTCTGGCGACCACGGAAAAAGGACTGACGCAGGTTCACCCGCAGCATTTCTTGTACTTCTTTCCGCTGCCGCAGGGACACGGATCGTTGCGGCCAACTTTGGGAGTGTTATTGACAATTGGATCGATCGCCCTGTTCGGTTCGCCGGGTTCCGGCCCGCTGGTCTGATACTCCGCAGCGTCGTCCACAGGGGGCGCGACGTCATGCTTTGTTGCAGTGATCTGCCAGAGAGAGCCGACGAACGCCGGGCTTTCCTGTTCGATTCGAAAGATTGTCTGAGTCACCTGTTCGGCAACCCGATCCCACATGGCATTAAATGCCTTGCGACCTTCACGCTTATACTCCGTCTTGGGATCCTTCTGAGCGTAGCCGACGAAACCGATGCCCTGTCGCAGATGGCCCATGTAATAGAGGTGATCTTTCCAGGCCGTGTCGAGAATCTCCAGCAGCACGGATCGTTCTGTCTGCCGCATTTCGGGACGGTAGAACTGTTCGATCCCCTGAGTGAACTGGGCTCGCGCTTCCGCAGGCCGCAGGTTGACGATCTTGTCTTTGTTGACCGACCACTGCAGTTCCGTGTCGGCCCATTTGGCGAGTGCATCTGCCTGTTCAGGCGTGACGCGAGCGGATTCGTTCTCGGAATCCGGTAACAGTTCCAGCAGACGCGCTTCGACCAGCCTGCTGTCCGGCCTCGTCGTCAGAAAGTCCTTGCTGGTTTCGACCAGCAGGGCCTTGATTTCCGCGGTGGACATCGACGCGAAGCGTTCAGGCTCAAA
>CAZHET010000667.1:0-3229 GCA_964531585.1 uncultured Planctomycetaceae bacterium
CTTCTTTGGGACGGCCCGATCCTGAAGCCCGCTCAGTGGACTCGCCATGTCAACGCAGTGGAATGTCAACGGAGTGGAAACAGAAGCCGAACTGAAGGCCCTGCGACACAGCCTTGCTCGCGGTACGCCGTTCGGTGATACTCGCTGGCAGGTGAAAACGGCTGCAAGACTCGGCCTTGAATCCTCGCTGCGACCGAGGGGCAGGCCAAAGAAACGACAACAGTAGAATGCCCCTTTCGTGACCTTGGATGAAATCGTCCTTTACGATCGATACCGCAAACAGGAGTGCGTAGAAAAAGTCTACGGCGACAAAGCTCTGCGATGGACCTACGGAACTCTGCCCGGTCGAATTTCGCTGAACGCCGTCGTGAAACGCGCCGTGTTTTCGCATTGGTACGGATGGCGGATGGATCAGCCGTCGACGCGGCAAAGAATTCGTCCGTTCATCACGGAATATGGCCTGGATACTTCTGAATTTCTGAATGACGTCACCGACTTTGCCAGCTTCAACGAATTCTTTTGTCGAAAGCTGAAACCGGAAGCAAGGCCCATCGATGCCAATCCGGAGACTGTCGTGTTTCCGGCTGATGGTCGACATCTTTGTCTTCCCAATCTCTCGCAGAATGACGGCTTGTTCGTGAAAGGCGAGATGTTCAGCCTTCGTCAGCTGCTGGATGATGATGTGCTCGCGGATCAGTTCGCGGAGGGCAGCCTTGTGCTGTCGCGGCTGTGTCCTGTTGACTATCACCGCTTCCATTTTCCAGCTGCGGGAGTGCCCGGAGCCGCGCGGCTGATCAACGGGCCGCTGTATTCGGTGAATCCCATCGCTTTGTGTCAGAACATAAATATTCTGGCCACAAACAAGCGGACCATCACGAAACTGCAGACGGAAGTCTTCGGCACGATTCTGCTGATCGAAATCGGAGCCACCTGTGTTGGCAGCATCCGCCAGACTTTCGAACCCGGTGTTTCCGTGGCGAAAGGAGACGAGAAGGGCTATTTCCGCTTTGGAGGTTCGTCCACAATCACCATTTTCGAACCCGGCAGAATTCGCTTCGACGACGATCTGGTGGAAAATTCCCGACTCCACCGCGAACTCTACGCACACATTGGCGATCACATGGGAACTCGGGTGTCGCCGGCTTCGTCTGCGTCACCGAGCGAGAGTCGCTGAAGAATTCCTGCATCGTCGCCGCGGACCCGGAGAACAGGGGGACTGGCTGCGAGCCCGCCTTGCGGACGCCACCGGTATTCGACGATCTTCCGCTCGGTGCCCGTCCCCGTTTCTCCGGCGCGCTACGATGTTGCGAGGTGCCTCAGGGCTGGTGGTCGTTTGCCGGATGGGACTTGACTTCTGACGCCGGGGCATAAAGAGTCCTGCGGTGTTTGCGAACCTTTTGAGACGGAATGTCATGTCGCGTCGAGTCGTGCTTGCAATGAGTGGTGGTGTTGACAGTTCCGCGGCGGCGGTTCTGCTGCACCGGCAGGGTTACGACGTCATCGGGCTGTTCATGCGTTCGGGAGAAACCGAAAAGGCGGCCTGCGCTGTCTCGGGCTGCGCTGTCTCGGGCGGCGGGCTGCTGCCGATCGCCGACGCGCCCGTTCACCGACAGGGCTGCTGCAGCGCGGAAGATGCCGCGGATGCTCGTCGAGTCGCCGACGAACTGGGCATTCCGTTCCATTCGCTGAACTTCCAGGACTCGTTCCGCCGCATCAAGGATTACTTCGCCGACGAATATCTGGCGGGGCGAACTCCCAATCCTTGCGTGCAGTGCAACAACTGGCTGAAGTTCGGCAAGTTGTGGCATTTTGCTCAGCAGGTCGGAGCTGACCATATCGCCACCGGCCACTACGCTCGCATTCTGAAGGATGATGCGACGGGGCGTTACAGCCTGCATTGCGGAGTCGACGCGAACAAGGATCAGTCGTACGTGCTGTTCGGAATTGACCGCGATCTGCTGCCGAAGATCCTGCTGCCTGTCGGTGAATTTCAGAAGCCCGACATCCGCGCGTTTGCGGAAGACGCCGGGCTGCGGGTTGCTCAGAAGAAGGACAGCTACGAGATCTGCTTCGTCCCGAACAATGACTACGCCGGCTTCCTGAAGGAGTATCGCGGCCACGAAGGCACGGCGGGAGACTTCGTCGACAGCTCCGGCAACGTGCTCGGGCAGCACGACGGCTATGAGAAATTCACGGTCGGTCAGCGAAAAGGTCTGGGCATCACATTCGGCGAACCTCGTTTCGTTTTGCGTGTCGACGCCGAATCGCGACAGGTGGTGCTCGGCCAGCGGGAAGAACTGGCGTCCGCTTCGATCGAAGTTGACGGTTTGAACTGGCTGGCGGATGTTGAGTCCGACGAGTTTCGCTGCGACGTGAAAGTTCGCTACCAGGCAAAGTCGGAACCCTGTACCGTTCGGCTGCGAGCTGATGATCTCGCGGAAATCGCAACGGACGAACCGATTCTCGGCGTCGCTCCCGGCCAGGCCGCCGTATTCTACGCAGGCGACCGAGTGCTCGGCGGCGGCTGGATTCGGCAGCAGAAAGCTCCCACATCACATGCCACGCACCGCCGAAATCACCCGCAACACCGCTGAAACTCAGATCCGTCTTTCGATCGAACTTGACGGAAGCGGCGAGAGCGAGATCAGCACTGGCGTCGGATTCTTCGACCACATGCTGACGCTGTTCGCCCGGCACGGCCTGTTCGACCTGAAGGTTCAGGCCACGGGAGACCTGAACGTCGATCATCACCACACGGTGGAAGATGTCGGCATTTGCCTCGGTCGAGCGATCCGCGAAGCGATCGGCGACAAGCGCGGTATCACTCGCTACGGCAGCATGACGCTGCCGATGGAAGAGACTCTGGTAACGTCAGCGCTGGATCTCAGCGGCCGATTCGCGTTCGTCTATCGAGTGGAATTTCCGACCGAGAAGATCGGTGAGTTCGACACGGAACTCGTGCAGGAATTCTGGAACGCCGTCGCTTCGAACGTGATGATGAATCTGCACCTGCTGCTGCACCACGGCACGAACAGCCACCACATCTCTGAAGGCACGTTCAAAGCCACTGCTCGAGCGTTGCGGCAGGCCATCACAATCGACCCGCGTCAGCCGGGGGTCCCCTCGTCAAAGGGAACGCTGACGGACTAACGACCGTCAACGGCCTGCAGGATCGGACGAATATGACGGATCAGTCGGACCTTGCAGTTCACTGCTTCGTGAACACCAG
>CAZHET010000668.1:0-3198 GCA_964531585.1 uncultured Planctomycetaceae bacterium
CGCACGCCGTCGAGCGTCAGCGCGTCATTGAACAGGATACTGGCCAGCGACCCGGTCAGCCCACCGAGCGCATAGACCAGCACAAAGCGCACATGGCCGAACAAGCCTTCGACCGACGCGCCGATGGCATACAACCAACTGACGCCCCAAGAAGCCGCGGTGATTCTCGACGAAGCAAACGCCCTGGCGAACCGCGCGGTCACTGGCCGTCCGGAGTACGCTTCGTTTCACGAAACTCAGGCCAGAATCCTGCTTGCTCAGCAGCGGCTGCCCGAAGCAGAGGCCGCAATCGACCGCTGTGCCGAACTCGGCCTTGAAACCACTCTGCTGCGGCAGCAACTGATGGACGTCGAAGCCGCTGCCAAAGCCGCCTTTGACAGTGCGTCTGAGAGTGGTCAGACTTCCGATTCCGAACCCGCTCAGGCACCGGATGACGACTCGTCAGCAAGTCTGCCGCGCGAACGCTTCGATGCAGGGACTTCGCAAGCAGGCCCGATTCTTACCACATTCCTGCAGGACAAGCAGACTTCCGTCCGCATTGCTACGTTCAACGCTTCGCTGAACCGAGCGGCTGCCGGCACGCTGATAAGCGACCTGCAAACACCGGACAACCGTCAGGCGCAAGCCGTCGCGGAGATCATTCAGAGAACTCGACCTGACGTCCTGCTGATCAACGAGTTCGATTTCGATGACCAGAGTGTCGCCGCCGACAGCGAAGCTCTGCGGCTGTTCCGAAAGAACTATCTGCAGGTATCGCAGAATGGATGCGAGCCGATTCAATACGACTTTCACTTCACCGCGCCGTCGAATACGGGAGTCCCGTCGGGCATGGATCTGAATAACGACGGAATGATTTCCGGCGGCAATGATGCGTTTGGCTTCGGGGATTTTCCGGGCCAGTACGGAATGGTGCTGCTTTCAAAGTATCCGATCGTCGCAGCAGAAATTCGCACGTTTCAGAAATTCCTGTGGAAGGACATGCCCGACAGTCTGCTGCCGCCCGACCCGGCGGATTCCGACGGCGACGGTGATAGAAGCTCGTTTTTTACCCCCGCGGAACTGGACGTGGTGCGTCTGTCGTCAAAAAGCCACTGGGACATTCCGGTGGATATCGGCGGACAGATCATTCACATGCTGGCCAGTCATCCGACGCCTCCGGTCTTCGACGACGGCCGCGAAACTGACTTCGAAAACCCCACGCTCGTGGATCGCAATGGTCGGCGAAATCACGACGAGATCCGGTTCTGGGCCGACTATGTGGCGGCAGCACGCTACATCTACGACGACAACGAATGGACCGCCGCCGGCAACCGTACTCCGACCGTGGCGTCGGGCGGACTGAAACCCGGAACGAAGTTCGTGATTCTGGGAGACCTCAACGCGGATCCTCACGACGGCGACAACACCGGCAACCCGGCCGCAATGCTGCTCAACAGTCCGCTGATCGGAGCAGTGCCGGTTCCGACAAGCAGCGGTGCCGCCGAAGCCGCTCGTGTCCAGGGCCAGGCGAACGCAACTCACCGCGGTGATCCCGCCGCGGACACCGCTGACTTCGGCGACAGATCCCCGGGGAACCTGCGCGTCGACTATGTGCTGCCGTCGGCAAATCTCAAGGTGCTGAACGCCGAAGTGTTCTGGCCCGACGTTGCGGAACTCAACGAACTCGGCAACCCGAACCTGCTGGGTCCGCGCGACGGCGGAGCATCCGATCACCGACTCGTCTTCGTCGACCTATCGCTGTAGTTCCGACGATGCAGTCCCGGCATTAGGCGAGCGGCAGGTGAGTTCCCACTCGTCGTGTTCCGGTACGATGGCCTTCCAAGGCCGTCGTCAGGACTGCATCGACGGTCTTGGAAGGCCATCGTACAGGTATATTCCCACCTGCCGCTCGTCTTACACTTCCGCGAATTCGGCGCGAACAAGGGACGCAGTCCGGATGCTTCGAATCTTCACCGGCGCAGGCAGGTTCGGAGGCGAAGCTCATGCAATACGCTTACGCGCGCCACGCCACGGTCCGCCCCGAACCGCGTCACGAGGCCGCTACCGAGATCGGAGACAGCCGGTGTCAGTTTCGCGCGAATCGCTTGCGGGCGTTTTCTGTCAGGTGCGTCTTGCGCAGGCGAATGACCTGCGGCGTGACTTCGACGTACTCATCCCACTCGATGTATTCCAGAGCAGCTTCGAGGGTCATTTCGCGCGGCGGACGCAGCAGGATGGCGTCGTCGGCTCCGGACGATCGGATATTCGTCAGCTTCTTTTCGCGAACCGGGTTTACGGTCATGTCATTCTCGCGAGCGTTCTCGCCGATGATCATGCCTTCGTACACGTCCTCGCCCGGATTCACGAACATGTCCGCTCGTTCCTGCAGCTTCCACAATGCGTAGGCCACCGCCTTGCCGCCGATCTGCGAGATCAGCACGCCGTTCTGACGAGACGGCACGTCACCTTCAATCGGCCGGTATTCGTCAAAACGATGATGCATAATCGCCTCGCCGCGAGTCGCATTCAGCATGCGGGTTCTCAGTCCGATGAGTCCGCGAGCCGGAATGCTGAACTTCAGGTGAGTCATCCCGGTGCCGGACGCCGTCATTTCCTTCGCCTGACCTCGACGAGCCCCCACCAGTTCCATCACCGGCCCGACGTCAGCCGTCGGAACATCGACGACAAGCTGTTCGTAAGGTTCGCATTTCCTGCCATTGATTTCCCGAACGATAACTTCCGGCTTGCCGACCGACAGCTCATAACCTTCGCGCCGCATTGTTTCGATCAGGACTGCCAGGTGAAGAATGCCCCGGCCCGAAACCTTGAACGAGTCCTTGTCGTCAGTTTCTTCGACCTGCAATGCCACGTTGGACT
Organism: uncultured Planctomycetaceae bacterium; assembly: GCA_964531585.1. Classification (GTDB taxonomy): domain Bacteria; phylum Planctomycetota; class Planctomycetia; order Planctomycetales; family Planctomycetaceae; genus JAWKUA01. The sequence continues at coordinate 2,857 of CAZHET010000668.1, forward strand.
GCAGTTCGCGATACAAGCGTTCCCGCAGGTTGCGACTGGTCACAAACTTACCGTGCTGACCAGCCAGCGGTGAGCTGTTGATTGTGAACTTCATCGACAGCGTCGGCTGGTCGATTTCAATGCGTTCCAGAGCGATCGGGCGTTCCGGGTCAGCAACGGTGTCGCCGATTTCCGGGTCGGGCAGTCCGATGACCGCGACAATGTCTCCGGCGTGAGCAACGTCCGTGTCGGTGCGGCCGAGGTTGCTGAAGAGCTGCACCTGGTCGATCTTTGCTTTCGTCAGCGAACCATCCTTGCGCGTCAGCACGATCTGCTGCCCGGTGCGAATTTTGCCGGCGGCGA
>CAZHET010000669.1:0-3170 GCA_964531585.1 uncultured Planctomycetaceae bacterium
ATCTTCCAGAACTCTTCCGCCTCGGTCATGGCAGTTCCCGTCATGCCAGCCAGTTTGCCATACAGTTTGAAGTAGTTCTGCAGCGTGATCGTAGCCAGCGTCTGGGACTCTTCCTTGACCTTGACGCCTTCTTTGGCTTCGACAGCCTGGTGCAGTCCGTCGCTCCACTGGCGGCCCTCCATCTTGCGGCCGGTGTTTTCGTCGACAATGATAATTTCGTCGCGTTCCACCACATAGTTGACGTCGCGCTTGTACAGGTAGTGGGCACGCAGCGCGTTGTCGATCAGGTGCGGCCATTCCATATTGCCCGCCGTATAAAAGCTTTCGACGCCCGCGAGTTCTTCCGCGCGGCGGACACCGTCTTCGGTCAGGTGGCAGGTGTGCTCCTTTTCCTTGACTTCAAAATCAACTCCCGCACGCAGCTGGATGGCGACTGAGTTGGCTTTGGGGTACTTGTCCAGATTGTCGTGAGCCGGGCCGGAGATGATCAGCGGCGTTCGCGCTTCATCAATCAGGATATTGTCAATTTCGTCGACGATCGCGTAGTCCAGGCGTCCCTGCACCTGCAGCTCTTTCGTCGGCTTCATATTGTCGCGCAGATAGTCAAAGCCGAACTGGTTGCTGGTGCCGTAAGTGATGTCGCAGGCGTAATGCTTCTGGCGTTCCTGCGGTCCCATGTTGGACTGGATGGCTCCGATCGTCAGGCCCAGATTCAGGTGAATGGGTCCCATCCATTCCATGTCGCGACGTGCCAGGTAGTCGTTCACGGTAATGACGTGAACCTTGCCCGCCAGCGCGTTCAGAAACGTGGGCAGCGTGGCGACAAGCGTTTTCCCTTCGCCGGTGACCATCTCGGCGATCATGCCGCTGTGCAAAATATGCCCGCCGATCATCTGTACGTCGTAGTGGCGCATTCCCAGAAACCGGCGACCCGATTCACGCACGGCCGCAAAGGCTTCCGGAAGCAGGTCGTCCACGGATTCGCCGGCGCGCAGCCGCTCACGGAAGAGCGATGCGGTCTGCTTCAGATCGTCGTCCGTTTTCTGCTTCCACTGCGGTTCGAGCGAATTGATCCGATCCAGCAGCGTGCCGGGCGTGATCGTCGTGTTGCCGTCCTTGTCGCGGACGAAGCCGAGTTTCTTGATTCGCCGTTCGTTGGATGACCCGAACAGGTTGGTGATTCCGCGTTCAAATTTCGCGGTGGTGGCGTTGAAGAAGTCGCCGACCTTTTCCAGAAGCTCCATAACGCGTTTTCTGTTCCGTAAGAGGTCTGCCACAACGACAGGCGGTCGCACAACCGCCGATGTGCCGCGGATCGCCGTAAGTCCAATCGTGACAGTGTATTCGATCGCCGGAAAAGTGGTCAATCCCGGTGAGAGCGGCACGAACAGGGCAGATGGGGCAAGTTGCGTGCCGTGTCAGAGGCGCGGGCTTCCCCGGATCGGCTCGCCCAGGACAAAGGGTTCGAGGCTACGGCGTGGTCAGATTCGACGCGGGCCGCTGATCGGTGCGCTGCTGTTCGCTGCCGGCGGGGCTTCAGCCTGACGTGGAACGTTCCGCAGGTATCGGGAGAAGAACGCGTCGTCGCAGAATCGCCGCAAGACCCAGCACAGCACCTGAGTCGCCCGGTCGAGTGACGATGCCGCGCCGACCTGCGTCTGATCGCCTTGAAGTGCTCGGAAGCCGTCAGTCGTAAGTGCGACATCCCATTGTTCGCGTGCGGCGAATTGGTTCACACGGTCGACCACACGCCTTGCCCAGACCATGCCGTACAGATCGCGAAAATCCGCCCACAGTACGTTGACCGGTGGTTCTGAACCGCGTGTTCCGCCGGACGGCTGACCCATTTCCATGCTGCCGGAAAACCGGGCTGAGACTCTCGCGGCGGAGGCTGCCAGCAGCAGACTCCCCGCCAGCGTGAAGCCGCCGCCGGGGAACGCAATCCATTCCGTCACCGGCAGCAGCAGGCAGATCATTCCGCTGCCTGCCAGCAGTGCAGCAAATGTCAGGCGGGTGCCGACGTAGTTGCCACCGCCCATGAGTAACACGAACAGCCAGCCAATGATTGTGGGCGTTGGGATCTCCACAGGCACCGTGTCCCTGCCGGCAACGAGCTCGGTGAGGGCGGACCATTGCAGCACGGCGATCAGCGGCACCACCACAAACCATGGCCATGCGCGCTGTCCGGGACGCCGCGCGCCCAGCACGACGATCAGCGGCACCATGGTGAGCGTAACGACCAGGTACTGCGCAGCGGAATCCGTCTGGCGTGGCATCGCCGGCAGAGCAATGCGTGCCGCAAGCAGTCCGGCTTCGGCCAGGATCGCGGCGACGGTCCACTTCCATGCGGCAAGCAGGGTCAGGTCGCTTACAAGTGCCTTCAGATGCAGACATCGACGAAAAACGTACAGCCACGCCAATAGTGAAGTCACTGCCGCAAACCACGCAGGTCCGGTCATCGACGATCTTTCATATGAGCCATCGCATGATGCTGGCGGTGCTGCAACTTGAGTCTATTCCGGCAGTGCAAAAAGGATTGTCTGTGTCCATAGCGATTTCTATCCGTTGCGCGAAATTTTCGCGGTTCGACGTATTTTCCGAAAGTACGTCGACCGATCAATACAACGGTGGAAGGGATTGTCTGCACAGCGCCTGTTACAGGGATTCTCCCCTGCGGCCGGCTTTGACGCGGAGTTCTTTTCGGGCCTGCGAAGTGACGACTGTCCGGGGCGGACGGCGACTTTCGCCGGCCAGCTTTGACCAGAGAATCGATCCGGGGGCTCTACCGGTTCGAGAATGGACTTGGGGGATCTCACAATGCCGTTGAAGCGTCCTGCATTCTGCTTTCTGTTAGGTCTACTGCTGTCAGCGTCCGGCACGGGCTGCGCGGTCATGGAAGCACTGGTCACAACTCCCGGTTCGGGACAGAACGCCAGTCCCCCCGCGGAACGACTGACCGCGATCGCTCGTGTGTTTGAGAATCAGGGAGACCTGACTCAGGCCGAATCCATGTACCGGATGGCGATTCGTCAGGATCCCGGCAACCAGTTTGCCAGGGAACGCGTCGAATATATCGCCTCGCTCGGAAACACACGCAGTTTCGGGGCTCAGCCCATGCAGGACGCTATCGCCGCTGCGGACAGTATCGAAGTTCGCCGCGCTCAGCCACA
>CAZHET010000670.1:0-3169 GCA_964531585.1 uncultured Planctomycetaceae bacterium
TCGTAGAGCTGTCGGCCGCAGTTCCTGATAAACCCGGTGTTGTCATCATTGACCGCGATTTCGCTCAGCCGCCGGATCAAAGGAGCCTTTGGGTTAATTTCCAGGATCATTTTCTGCAGCTCGAAATCCGGAGTATTCAGTTGCAGAACCTTCTGCATCGTCGTGCTCAGTGATCCTTTGGCGTTGACCAGACAGCACGCGCTTTCGGTCAGGCGTTTAGACTGCTTCACGTCTTCGACCTGATCTCCGAGTTCGTCTTTGATCAGCTTCAGGACTTTGTCGAAGTTTGCGGGCGTGTCTTCGGACCTGGGGGTGTCGTCTTCGGATTTCGTCTCAGCGTCGGCGGACGAGGCGGCTTCCGGCAGTTCGACATCGGCCGAATCGATCGACACCAGCTTGTGATCCTGAAACTGGCCAAGATTCGCCAGAACGTACTCATCGACGGGATCGGTCAGGATCAGCACTTCAATGTTGCGTGCGCGAAAGATTTCCAGATTGGGATCCCGCAGCACCGAAGATCGCTCCGTGCCGGTCACAAAGTAGATCTGCTTCTGGTCATCCGCCGCACGTTCGACATATTCGGCCAGGGAAACGATCCCGTGTTCCGCGTCGCTGCGAGTCGATTCGAAGCGCAGCAGCTTCGCCAGGCGTTCCCGGTGATCGAAGTCAGAACCAACGCCTTCGCGGAGAATCGAACCGAAGTCCCTGTAGAACTCTGCATACGCGTTCGCGTCGTCGGTGGCGATCGAATCCAGGTGGTCCAGCACCTTCTTCGTGATGACCTTCTGCATTTTGCGGAAAATCGTGTTGTCCTGCAGAGCCTCCCGCGACACGTTCAGCGGCAGGTCGGCAGAATCCACGATGCCCCGCAGGAATCGCAGGTAGTCCGGCAGCAGGTCGCGGTTGTCATTCTGCACCAGAATCCGCTTCGCGCAAAGATGCAGACCATGCTCCGCCCGGCCGAAGCCCATGCGTTCCAGATTGGATTCCGGGCAGAACAGAATGCTGTGGAACTGAAACGGCGAATCGGACGACAGGTGCAGGTACCACATCGGTTTCCGCCCCGGAAAATGCGTCAGGTACTCAAAAAAGTTGTGGTACTGCTCTTCCTTCAGCGACGATTTCGGTTCGACCCAGATCGGCGGCTGGTTGTTGATGTGCTCGTTCTCGACGTAAATCGGATGCGGCACGAAGGTCGAATACTTCTTCAGGATGTACTTCAGACGCGTGACTTCGGTGAATTCTTCACGGCCTTTCTTCAGGTGCAGACGAATCTCTGTGCCTCGTTCGGTGGCATCGGGAGATTCGGTGACGGTGAACGAACCGTCGCCGGTGGATTCCCAGACCCAGCCGGTTTCTTCGCGGAAGCTGCGGGTACGTACTTCGACGCGGTCGGCCAGCATGAACGATGAATAAAAGCCGACGCCGAATTGCCCGATCAGCGAGACAGCATCGTCCTTGCTGCCGCTTTTCTGAAGCTTCTGCAGAAATTCCAGCGAGCCGCTGTGAGCAATCGTGCCAAGGTTTTGAATCAGTTCCTCACGAGTCATCCCGATCCCGTTGTCGCGGATGATCAGCAGCTTTTCGTCCTTGCCGGGTTCGACAGTAATTCGCAGATCGGAGACATCGATGTCAGCACTGGTCAGTGACTCGTGCCGCAGCTTGTCCAGAGCGTCAGAAGCGTTGGAGACCAGCTCACGGATCGTGATCTCCTTGTTCTGGTACAGCGACTCTGACAACAGATGCAGCAGCCGGCTGATTTCGGCCTGAAACGTGAACTGTTCTGGTTGCGTGTCGACGGTCATGGGTGGGTCTCCTGTCGGAATTTAATCAGATGTAGCGGGATCATCCGAATCTGAAACGGGATCATCGGAAACGCCGGCCGCAGTCCTTGTCAGAATCCAGATTTTCATGGAGGAAAGCTGCCAGCAATCTTCAGTTGTCCACCTGGGAATGGCGGGAAGGTCGAAACGCTCAGGAGTTCGCAGGACCAGCGTCGCGTCGTCCGTGGTGACGGCGGTTGCGGCCAGACGTTTCATCGCGTCTCCCAAAGGCCGGCCTGCCTCCAGCAACGGACACTGAATGTACGGCGGGTCGAAGAAAATCAGCGAATACGGCAGACAGGCATCATTTCCTTTGGGCCGAAAAGACGATCGGTGGACGTTGGTTTTCCAGCAGACCGTCTGAAAATCGCCGGCCAGCAGCTCCACGTTTTTTCGCAGAGCCGCGTAGACCGTCCTGTCTGATTCCAGAAACACGCAGGTTGAGGCTCCCCGGCTCAGCGATTCCAGTCCCATCGTGCCAACCCCGGAAAAGATATCGGCGACGCGAGCTTGTTCAAGGCAGTCATCCAGCCGATCGAACACGATCTGCCGCACGCGGTCTGTGTAAGGCCGTGTCGTCATCCCGTGCGGAGTTGTCAGCAGGCGTCGGCGGAATGAGCCACCGATGATGCGAAGGGTCATGCGGCAATGCAATGCTGTCGGAAGTTCTGCAACGATGCCCGGCGACGGCATCGTGACGTATGGCTGGCGAACCGGCGGATCCGTTTCGTCCGGCGCGTCGTGCGCGATTCAATGGGGCGAATCTCACTCGGTTTCGGCTCCCGGAGCAACCAAGCCCGGTCCTTTCGGCGGCGAAACTGCCTGGAATCGCGTCGTCAAGAGCGGTTCCCGGCTTCCTCTTTGACCGCAGAAAAACTGCCATTTTTGTGCGTTTTAGCAATTCGCGTGCGTTGACAGCAGGCTTTCCGCAGACTTAACTTCGGGCCGCTTAAACAAGAATTTCTCGTCCGCCAGTACCCTTGGTCCGACGAGATCCGGCAAAAACTCATGAAGGAGTCGTTAACGAATGGCCACGGCTAAACCGCGTTCCAAGTCTGAAATCCTGAATGCTCTTGCTGAAGAGACGGAGCTGAGCCGCAAAGACGTCACGGCAGTTCTGGACGCGCTGGAATCGCTGATCGAAAAGGACCTGACGAAGGGACCGGGCGTCTTTAACCTGCCAGGCATGCTGAAGGTCTATGTCCACAATAAGCCAGCGACGAAAGCTCGCCCCGGTCGCAATCCGCTGACGGGCGAGGAAATCATGATCAAAGCAAAGCCTGCCTCCAAAGTGGTCAAAGTGCGACCTCTGAAGAAGCTGAAGGAAATGATCTAAGCAACAGGGC
>CAZHET010000671.1:0-3165 GCA_964531585.1 uncultured Planctomycetaceae bacterium
CTGCCTCACCGGTGGCTCACGCCACCGGCTAACGGTGTGTCGGCCCGCCGGGCCTGAAACGCATTAAACGAACACCCCCATTTCCCGGATGAGCCCGATTATGCGATCCGTAACCGCGATTCCTCGATTTCTCTTCCTCGCACTGACCCGCGGCCTGCGCTGGTGCGATGAACGGTTCTTTACTGTCCTTGCGATCGTCGTCGGTCTGTATTGTCTGCTGTTTGTTCCGCAGGTCAGCCATCTGATCCGCCAGGGGCCGATCGATCGGTTCGAGCGTGTGCTGTTTGGTTCGCTGGTGCTGCTACTGGCGCTATTTTACGTCGTCACACTGCTCGACATCCTGTGGCCGCTGCCGCGCGGGTGGATTACCGGCTGGACACGGTTCGTCAATGACTGGCTGGTGTCGATCGCCGACCTCATGCAGCCATATTCGTCGGGCCGTCGCGGCTATTTTCTGCCGGTGCTGATGATGTGCGCGGGCCTGGGTCTGGCGTGGTGGATTCCGTTCGACCTGAACTTGCCGTATCAGCTTGCGGGAGGAGTTCTGAAAGGCCTGGCCATCTGGATTGCGTTGGTTGGTTTCTTTCTGCTGTACGGAAAAATCATCGGCCCGAAGAAAGTCGTTCTGTGGGCGCAGGAAACTCGCAACCTGCGGCGTCGATCGCAGACATCTGATTCCGACAACGAACCGCCACAGCGGGGATCGACGCAGCTCGACATGTCCACTCACGAAGCCCGCTCGGGCTGGGACCGACTCGGTGCCGTGCTGTCGTGGGTATTCGTTACGACGGCGATCGGCGAGCTGTTCTGGGTCTCTGCGGTTCTGGAATGGCCGTTCGCGAGCCTGCGTCTGTACACGATCTGGGCGCTCATTCACATCGTCGTTGCCGCCACGGTGTTTGGCGGCGTGATCGACTTCTTCCATCGCTACACGGTCCTGCCGGCACGCGCGTTTGCCGTGGCGGTCCTGATTCTCCTGGCATGGTTCCAGGGCGGGGAAGTCGTTCGCGACGGAAGACCGGAAGCTCTCGTGGCACCCGAAGAGTCTTCGGCCCGATGGCTGGCTCACCTGAAAACCCGCCTTAATGAAATGCCCGAAGGACCGGTCGTTCTGGTCGCCGCCAGCGGAGGAGGTTCTCGTGCTGCGCTGTTCACTTCGCTGGTGTTCCAGATGCTTGATACGGAGCCGATGACACTGCCGCCGATCGAACCTTCGCCGAACCGGCAACTGTCGACCGGAATGCAGATCGCCGCCGCCGACTCCGCTGCCTGGGCCGACCACATCCTGATGATCAGCAGCGTCTCCGGAGGCAGCATGGCGGCGGCGCACTACGTCGAGCAGCGCTGGCGAGGCGACGTCAACACGGCCGCGACCGACCGGCTTCGCTTCACCGGACGCCGCGAACTCATTCGGCGGACGGATCAACAGATCGAAGCATGGATGCGCGAAACTTCGAATCCCGACGCTGAAGAAAGCGCTCGGCTTGAAAAAGTACTGGCGCAGGTTCGCCGTCTGAACACGCCTGAGCAGTCCGCGACGGCAATCGCGTCAGGCAGTGGTCGCGAACCTGCGAACGACACCGGACTGAGCTCGGAATCGCCGGAACGCTCCGCAGCAAATGACGATTCCGCAGCGGGGCGTCTTCAGGCGATTGCGGCCACGGCAACCGATCAGCGCCTCACGGACATCACGCGCATGGCGTTTCGCGAAGGACTTGCGGACGATATGTCCGCTGACTTCATGGCACCGATGCTGCGCGGGTTTCTCACTCCGTTTTCGTCGCGCGGTCAGGGGCTGTACCTGTTCTGGCAAAGTCAATTCGGCTGGACGGGACAACGGCTGGATCGCGACTTCGAAGTCGATGACATGAAACGCCGTCCGCTTGTGTTGCTGAATGTGACCGACATCGATTCCGGACGGCGTGTGATCTTCGGCCAACCGCCGCTACCCGCGGGACTGTGGGATCATGCTCGCGCCGGCCTGTCGCCGAGACCGCGATTCTCGCCGCTGGCCGGCGAGAACGTCTACGCTCCCGTCACTGCCGGAGCGCTCGGTGGTCCGGAACTCGAAGCCAGCACGCTGGCTCGCGCCGTGAGGCTGTCGTCGAACTTTCCATTCGGATTTCATGTTGCGGAGATTCCGGTATCCGGCGACACCGCGCCGGCGGCAGCGGCCGGCAACATCGACGAAGACGCCGCGACGCGAGTTCAGAAGTCCGCTCACCTGCGCCTCATTGACGGCGGAGTCGTCGACAACACGGGTATCGATTCGTTGCATGCCGTGTTCCTCGGCCTCCACCGGTCAGCCGTCGCCGACCCCACCGGAGACGAAGCGCAGGTGCTGCGCGAAATTCGCAGACGCGGCGTTGTGCTGGTTGAAATCGACAGCGGTGCCAAGCCGTCGACGGCGTCCCGGTTCACACCGTTTGCGGGACTCGCACGGCCGATTTCTGCGCTGAACAATGCCATCTACACCAACTCCGTTCGTTCCGGCGACGCCCTGATTCAGGATCTGAACAGGCTGCTGTCCGGCTGGATGCCATCCGTCCTGTTATTGAATCCGAGGCGTGATTCGCTGGAAGTTCCGGTCGGTGGCGCAACGATTCATGTGCCCACGCAGGAACTTGACTGGGCGGTGCCGGCCGTGGCCGCGGATCACGCGCCGGAATCAATGCTGCAGGGCTTCCAAAGCGTGCGATTCGTCTGCAACCACGTCTCGCGCGCACCGTCGCATGTGATGACCGCTCTGGCCCTTGGTCCTCAGGATAAAGCGACGGTCATTGCTCAGTTTCTCGATCAGGCCCACATCTGGCAGGAAGGTGCCCCGGAGCGACTGCGAATCGCTCGCAACACCCAAAACAACGCCAGCAAAATGGCTGTTTCGTCCGACACAGACTCGGCTCGAATTGACGCGGTGCGGAATCTTGTCCAGGCGGCGGCAACAGAAATGCAGGCGGCTTCCGCAGCGCTGCACACAGCCCGCGACACGCGCTGGCACGGGCCCCCGCGGACTCCCGAGCAACTCGACGAAGCCGTCGAAATTCTCAGGCGTCCCTATGTACTGCTGATGGGCGTCCGAGCCATCTCAGACCTGGGTTCCGAAGAATTTCTGGACAAGGGCCAACAGCTCACAAGTATGCAGCGAATGATTCAGGATCTGTTCGA
>CAZHET010000672.1:0-3157 GCA_964531585.1 uncultured Planctomycetaceae bacterium
TCGAACCCTGGACCTACGGATTAAAAGTCCGTTGCTCTACCAACTGAGCTACGCCCTCTGGCGTTGATTCCGGCTGGATGTCTGAGTTTCCTGCGAATCTCAGAATCATTCCTCGATTCCCGCAGCCCATCTGCCTGAAAGAAACAAATCAGCAGCGGCCTGTCGAACGTGAAGAATCAGGCCCGCGAAACCTTATCGTGATTTCCTGCTTTTTCCACACGCCAGCGGCCAATGGACCAGGAAAATCAGCGGAAAGGCGTGTTCGTTCGGTGAACGAAGCCGTCCGGTTGCCGCAATGAGGCGATTTCCTGCCGCAACGATTCCAATTTCTGGTCGGCGAGAACCCACGAATTCTCGGCGCGGCCGCAGCTTCCGGCGGTCGCACCGTGCGCGACCTATGCAATCAGTTCCTGACCGCCCAACGACGCAAGGTCGGCGAGCTGGCTGCCCGCACGTTTGCCGACTACCTCATGACATGCGAACGTGTCATCGGGTTCTTCGGAAAGGAGACCGTCGCGGCGACACTGAAACCATCCCACTTTTCGGCGTTTCGACACTCGTTTCCAGCGACCTGGGGACCCAGGATGACAGGTCGCGAAATCAGACAGACAAAGACTCTGTTCCGGTTCGCCGCGCAGAAAGAACTGATCGAGCATCTGCCAGACTTCGGAGGCAGCTTCAGGCAACCCGGCGTGAAGGTGCTTCGCCGTCTTCGTCAGGACAAGCGAAACACGCACGGGGAGCTGATGTTCGAATCGGCTGAACTGAGGTTGATGCTGGCACAGGCCCGCCAGCCGTGGGACGCGATGATGCTGCTGGGAGCAAACTGCGGATTCGGCAACAGCGATATCTCCAACCTGCCGCGAAACGTTATCGACCTGAGCGATGGCTGGATCGACTACGGCCGGCAGAAAACCGGGGTCGATCGTCGCTGTCCGCTTTGGCCGGAAACAATCGCGGCACTGCGTGAGTCACTGCTGCACCGGCGTCGCCCGGTGGACTCTGGCGATTCCGAACTGGTATTCCTGACCAAATAGCGGAACCGGTACATCCGTGAAACAAGTCCCGGAAAGTTCACTGACGGGGTCAGTGCTACATTTTCCGAAATGCTCGAAGGCTGAGGGCTCTACCTGCCTTTTATCCATCGCTCGCCGTAGTCGTTGTCGAACTCACGATACATCGCGTGAATGTGTTCCGTGGGAGCACCGCCCAGTTGTTGCGGAGCGAACTCCAGAAAAATCGCCGGCCCCTGAACGCGATAGTAAGCCGCGCTGCCGGGGGTCGTGGGACCGTGCCAGGAGAAATGCGTTTCCGGCAACTGCGCTTCAATTCCGTCCTCAAGATCCTTCGAATCTTCCGCATTCAGAAGTCCCACACGTTCCACAATCAGCCGCTTCAGCAACGCCTTTTGAGAATCGGTCAGATCATTGCCTGTGATGCCCTCTGGTTCCGGCCGAACGTCATCGCGACCGGGACCAAGCACCATGTCGGTGAAGCGATCGGCCAGCACAGCCTTCTTTTTCTGAACGTCGTCCAGTGAATTCACCAGCTCAAAGGCGACGGCAATTTCATTCGCCATCTGCGTGATCTGCCTGCCATCGTTCGAAAAGTGCATTGGCTGTCCACCCGTCAGAGTCGGTGCGAGCGTAATGCGGTCCTGTACGATCGTGGCATTGATCGCCAGATGATGGCCGCCAAACTGCCACATCCACGGACTGCTGACGGAAGGCGTTCCGAGAATCGCGAAGTAGAACTCATCCTGTCCGAAGACCAGCCGGCCCTGGCTGGTGCCTTTCAGCGTTTCTTCGGCTGCCACATTATCGACGACCTCCTGAAAGCCCCGCTCACTCAGCGTGGCCTTCAGAACATTCATCACCGCGCTGACCTGCTGCGGATTCAGGTCCCCCATTCGCAACCCCGCACGTTGAAAAATACCGGTCGGAAGATTCGACCAGCGCAGCCGCTGATCTTCGTCGTTGAACCTGAAAAGAACGTCTGATCGCTGCGCGTCGCTCAACTGCCTGAGCAACGCCTCCGCGGCGGCAACCACCTTCACCGTCTGATCGGTCGCCTTGATCGACGCTGGCTGCGACTCGCCCGAATCCTTCGGAACCTCATCCGTGGCACGGGACGGAACACCGGACAGAGCAACGAACAAAAACGTGAGCAGTCCGGCAGTGGTTCTAATTCTCATGGTGTAATCTCTGCGAATGATGGCCGACATGCCTGAGGTGTCGTCCGGGATTCCGAAGTTTTGCACGTCACATGTTAACGAGGCCAGCGTCGCACGTCTTCCACCGTCTGCGCTCAGGCGGAGCGTTGCGAACGGAAGCCTCGATTCAACGCGCCAAACGACGGCGGAATCAACCGGAAGTCCTGGAAAACGAGACGGAGATCGAATTCAGCCAGGTCAACCAGGCCACCGTCACGCAAGTGCTGCCTGATCTGACTCTGCCATCACAGCTGCAGCAGCGACTTGATTCCGTCGACCGCGTCGGCAGCACGGCCTACGCCATCGCGCGAGCCCCCGACGACGCCACCCGGCAGCACCTCGCATCGAAAGCACTCAACAGAGAACTCGTTGGTACCCGCCCCATTCTTCAATCGAGTGCGGCAGCCAGCTGCAGGTCGGTCGTTCATCAAGCCACGTCAGCCGGACGTAATTGAAGAGGTCCTCTGACACCAGCCGCTCCGCCTGACTTCGTCCTTCAGCCCACGGGGCAAGCGCTCATAGTGGCCCTGGTCGCGAAAGATCGGTCTGCGTCCATCACCTCGTGTGACCAGATGGTCAATTCCACCGGCAACTGGACGCGAAGTTGGCGAGATGGAACAACCAGGAACAACGTCAGGGAGAATTCGAAGTCCGTGTTCCAGATTCTATCGTGCACAGAACCACGAACCCAGCCCACCCCTGGCAACTGTCCTGCATCACCTGATCAATGCCATGCAGCACAGTCTGCAGCAGATTGCTGGCGCGGGTGGTCTCTTGTCAGCGAATGCCGGAAATGGCGAGTCAGGCGTTGCTCGGCATCATCTTCGGCTCCTGCGTGGTTGCTGCGGTCGAATTCGTGAAGTGGTTTCCGAAAACCGCTCCGCTGCCAATGTGACGCCGGGTCATTTGGCGAGGTCTTCCTGCTGAGATGAGGCAGCGGCGGGT
>CAZHET010000673.1:0-3155 GCA_964531585.1 uncultured Planctomycetaceae bacterium
GCGGGCGGGCGGCGGAGAAGAAGGCGGCGGCGGGGAAGAACGACGCCCCGCCGGGGTTCCCAGGCATGGGCTTCCGGCCGACCGGGGCGCTCGGCGGGTGGGCGGTCGGTGCCCGGCCGGTGAAGCTGCCCAACGGCTTGGCGATGCCGCTGCCAAAGGGGTCCGACCTGGTCCTCCAGACGCACTTCCACCCGTCCGGCAAAGCGGAGTCGGAGACGCTCATCGTCGGTCTGTACTTCGCGGAACAAGCTCCGAAGAGAACGCTCCATCGGCTGTCGCTTCCGCCGGCGTTCGGTTTATTCTCGCAGGTGGACATCCCGGCCGGCAAAGCCGACTTCGCGGTGACGGACGAGTTCACCCTTCCGTGTGATGTGGACCTGGTTGGGGCCGGTGCCCACGCTCACTACCTGGGCAAGTCGCTGAGCATGACCGGCACCACTCCGGATAAGAAGGAGCACAAGCTGTTCCGCATCGACGACTGGAACTTCAACTGGCAAGGGCAGTACCTGTACAAGGAGTTCGTACGGCTGCCGAAGGGGACGGTGCTGCGGGGCGAGGTGACGTGGGACAACTCGGAGGACAACCCGTGGAACCCAAACTTCCCGCCGGTGCGGGTGCTGTGGGGGGAGGAGTCGGGGGACGAGATGGGGCAGGTCGCACTGACGCTGGTGGCGGCCGACGAGAAGGAGTCGGACGCCCTGAAGCAGGCCATCCGCCAACACACCCTGAAGACGATCATTCGCTCCCGTTTGCGAGGCGACGAGATCGACTTCGAGCGGCTCGGGATATCCGCCCCGCCGCTGTGGAAATCGACCCGCCCAAAGGACCAGGACGACCGCTGATCTCCTGCGATTGTGTAGCCTGCAACGCGGAGCCGCAGCTCAGGACACGCCGAACCAGGCGCTGCAGCAGACGGCGGGGCATGATTCGTTTCTGGGAGTTCATGGCTCAGCGTGCCCCGCCGCTGCTGAGCTTGGACGTTCTGTGCTGAGGAGTTCGCGTGCGATTCAAAATACGCTTTTCAATTCGAACACTCCTTATCACGCTGACTCTCTTCGCGATTGGTCTCTTCGCGATTGGTCTCGGCGTTTGGTTTGCACGTGGCCGATGGCTTGTCGCCGCGCTCGTCGACAACGGGAATCACAAACCATCGTGGCATTCTATACTTGACTACAACGAACTAGATCCGGGAACCAACCATCTTCGGGGGCAACCCAAAGGAGTTTGGCGCGTCACAGATTCTAAAAACTCAATCGTTTGGGTCATGACAAAACACAATGCACTAACGGCGATATCACCGGATGGTAAGGTTCAAGACCTCGGTGGTATCGTTTGCAACGGCAAGCCCACTCCATTATGGATGGGAACGACTCCCGACTGTCGAAGCGGAATTGTCCTGGTTTCAAAAGACAGCTCTCCCGATGCTGAAAATTACCTGATGTTTGTGACTTTCGATGGGCGCTCACGGGCACGGCTAATTGTTAAGATCGATACCGCGACCTTTGACGCCAATGTCTCAGAATTCAACGGCTGGCCCACAGTGAAACTTAGACGCAAAGATCATGCTAGCGTAGGGTGTTTTTCGTTCCCGGAATGCAAACTGCCAACAGAGCCCACTAAAATCGATGGATCTGAATTTTGGAAGCTGATACACTTTGATTAGATTATCGACTTAAGTTGATGCAGTGCTTCCTGATGAAGCACAGAACCAATACATGCTACGGAGATGGCGGTCGGGTAGGTTTTGACATCACCGCCTTTCGCGCCGGCCCGCTGAACCGTGCCGTTGTTCGGACCGCCTAACACCATTGCCTTATGACTCACAATCCATACGAATCGCCGAGTACGCACTCTGAAACTGAGTCTTTCCAGATGCGTAGCCGAACGTCATTGAAGTATTCGATGCGGAGGGCTGCGATTCCGATTGCAGTTGGTTCGGTAGCATTCGGCGCTGCAATGGCATTTCGGAATGTGTCGTTCCCGTATGTCGCGGCAGCGACCGCAATCATCTTCGTCTTAGCAAGCATCACCTTGTTTTCCCTATTGTCTTTCATTGGGCGTCGTTGATCATCGCTGGCTTCCATTCGCTCAAACGTCCTGCTTCGCCGATGGGTGCGCATTGTCCTGCCGCCTCGATCTCAACTCGTCAATGCACTTTGCTCGCATTGGAACATCGCCCGGTAGTTCCGAGACGCACAACGGAGGCGGAAAGCACAGAACAGGCGAATGCGTCGGAGCTTGCGGTCGATGGTCGTTCGGGCGACACCCATTGAGTGGGCGATTTCCGTGATGGAATACCCCTCCAACTGCATGACAGCCACTCTGCGCAGCGTTTCGTCGGGCAGGCTGGCCAGCAAGTCCCGGATCTCGATCGTGAGCTGTTCGACAATGTGTGCCTCTGAGCCGCGAAGGAGCCTGGTGCGATCATCCGGCATCCGGCGTGTCCCTGCCATGGCGCGTTCGTGTCGGCGCTGAACCTTGCGCAGTGTGATCGTCACGAGCAGCCGCGAGAGTTCATCACGGTTCGCAACGGGCGTCAGTCGACCGCCTTCGGCCCGCTGAATGAAGCTGTGAAACGCGCTCAGCGCCGCATCTTCGCCTTCGTGTGCGGCGTCCGGCAGAGGTCTGAGGTGCTTGCGCGCGATGCGTGCGATTTCTCTGAAGTAGATTTTCCACAACCGGTCGACGGCATCATCATCGCGCGATTGCTGAATTCGAAACAGCAACTGCGTGATATCCGTGTGAGCGTTTCCGAAATCTGAATGGGAGTTCATATTGCCAGGTGACACGGACGTTATTCGCCGCGAGGAAACCGGGGCATTTCGGCTGGCGCGGAACTCGCCAAACGATTCGATGGTCTCAAGCCCGGCTGTATCGCGACAGCAGCCCGGCATCGTGAGTTGTAAAGCGGGCTCGATCGTTCTGCCAACGGACTTCAGGACTTTGGGCAGTACCCGTCAAGTGGAGTCAGGCCGCCGGTTGACGCGCCCGGCAAGAGGCCCCGGCTTCACGCCGGGCCTGACGTCGAACTGCAACAACGGAGTCCCGTTTCGCGGGTGAAGCGGGAGAAGGTGGAAGCACACCACTTGCAGGAAATGCCTTAAGGCGTCATGTTGTGCCCGACACAGGTTTCGATCCTGAGCTTCCACTGGTGC
>CAZHET010000674.1:0-3155 GCA_964531585.1 uncultured Planctomycetaceae bacterium
CGGTGGCTGTTTGTCGCCGTCGCAACACTGTTCTACCTGTCGACGAATGAATGGTGTCACGCTCAACGAGACACGTGGATGCTGCTGCCGGCACTGGCGGCCGTGTTGCTGCGAGCCAATCGCCCGAAAGCAGCCTCGGCGTCATCTGCGAACGCCGTGCTCGAAGGAGTCTGCTGGGGTGCTGCGTTCTGGATTAAGCCGCATGTCGCGGTTCCGGCCGTCGCTGTCATCGTGGCCGACCTGACGTTTCAGTCTTCGCGACGGCAGGTTGTCCGCGAAGTTCTGCTCGTCGTTGCCGGCGGCATCCTGATTGCGACTCCCGGCATCCTGTGGCTGATCGCAACGGGAGCGTGGCCGCACTTCTGCGACATGATGCTGAACTGGAATCCGGAATACCTTGCTGCCGGAGCCGAACGCAAGGATCTGCAGCGGTGGTTACTGATGGCCGAACGATTTCGGCCGTGGTGGGTCGTTCATGCGCTGGCGATTCCACTCGCCGTAAAGACACTTTGGCGACGCTCGATCCTCGGGACTTCGAATCAGGAAACGTCAAATCAGACAGATACTCACGCTGATCATTCGCGGCGACTGCTGTCTGCAATCTATACCGGCTGGCTGGTGCAGTCGTTCGGTCTGCAGCACGCCATGGACTACATCCACGTGCCGGCGCTCCTGCTGGCACTCGCTGTGATCACAGCCTGGAACTGGCAACTGGACCTTTCTCTGCGGCGAGTTGCCGTTGTGGCATTTCTGATGCTGACCGTGCTCGCATCGCCAATGCTGCAGGCGCAACGGTTGACGGCATGGACGTCCTGCTGGCTGCAGGGCAGTTCGCCACAGATGCGAGCGACTCTGGCTCACGGCAACTTTCCCGACTGGCAGCATCTGCACAACGTCGTTCAGTACCTGGAATCGCAAAACGTTAAGGATGGACAGCTCACCTGCGCGAATGTCCACAGCGTTCACATCTACAACGCACTCGAAATCACACCGGCAACGCGTTACTGGTGTGTCACGATTCTGCGCGAATTGTTCCGCGATCGAACGGAACAGATTGACGCTGCGTTGCTCGGCAGCCGCCAGCGATTCCTGGTCGTGGAAGACCGCGAGCAGGGGCTGGCTCGCGCGGGCGCTGCATTGCCGACTGCCGACTCCGCGACCGTTGTGTTCCGTTCAGGGACTTACACGGTGTACGCGACCGACCGGCAGCAGTAGGACTGCCGAAGCAAAGCAGCGGGCGCAGCTGCATGTTGCTTTCGAGCCGACGGTTGAACCACCGAGGCTGCAATTTCGCACCCTGAACGCAGGAGTCGGCGGCGTCATTCTGCCGAGACTTCACGGATCTTCAGGTTTCGGTACCACACCTTGTCGCCGTGGTCCTGCAGGCAGATGTGGCCCTTGTCGGTTTTGCCGAACTGTTCCCACGCCGAGAACTTACTGTCGGCGACCAGTTTGTTCCATTCGTTACTTTGAATCGTCGTTTCGACGACTTTCTTACCGTTCACCCAGTGTTCCAGATGCTGACCGCGTTTGACAATTCTTCCGGTGTTCCAGTCGCCAACAGGTTTTAGCTCTTTCCCTTCCGCAGCGATCAGAGCATACAGCGACCCCGCGGACGTTTTGGGATTGCGTCCGTCGGCATGTTTGCTGTCATCCAGGATCTGGTATTCCGGCCCGCTCATGTACGGAGCACCGTCGCCAGCGCGAGACAAGTAGATGATGCCGCTGTTGCCGCCTTCTGACACTTTCCATTCGAACGTGAATTCAAAGTTGCCGTACGTTTCTTTCGTACAGATGTCGCCGCCGCCGCCTTTGGTCAGGACCAGCGCACTGTCTTCAATCGCCCATGCCTCCTTGACCGGACCGCCGTTGTAGCTTTGCCAGTGATCGGTCGAAGTTCCGTCAAACAACACAGTCCACTCGGCGTCGTCGGCGAGGACTGCAGTGCCCGTCAGGAGGAATGCCAGAGCTGTTCGTGTCAGTTGCAGTTTCATCAGCCACACCTTCGCTTGAGCCACAATAACCGGGAAGTTGACGGCGGCTATTCTCGATCACCCGAACGACATCAGCAAGCGAACCGGCGTCAGCTCATTCGCCAAGGCAGTAGAGCCATTCCTGTCGTGACCCCGTGGCGTCCGTCGCAACTCGCGCGTAAATGCGGCCGCCGCAGATGGCCAGTGACGCGAACGCTTCAGTGCCGAGCTGATTCTTCGCTATCTGCTCGAAGCCAGTCGGCGAGGCACGAAATGCCCACGTTGTTCCGCCTTCATTCGTCGCGAAGATTGTGTCGCCGACCAGTACCGGCGAGGCGCTGATCGGGCCGATCAGGCGGTTCCGCCACCTGCGATCACCCGTGGCTGCGTCCCAGCACATCGCGATGCCGTCATCCGTCACGGCAAACAGATGGTCGCCGGCGATCAGCATGGATTGTTCATAACACTGAACGCCGTCATCCCAGACCGGGCGTCCGCTGCGGGCATCGACGCACAGCGTTTGTCGTTCCGGATAGCCGCCACTTCCGTAGACCAGATCACCATTCCAGACAACGGTGCCGCACGTGGCTTCCGCGGTTCCGGAGCAGCTCCACAATTCCCTGCCGGTCCGCGGATCGTAGCTGGCGATACGATTGTCGCCGCTGATCACCAGTTGCGGTTTCCCGGCGACTTCTGCGACCACAGCGGACGAGTAGGTGTCGACGTTGTTGCGAGCTTTCCGCCAGACGATATCGCCGGATTCACGATGCACGGCCGCCAGAAATCCGCCACCGCGATTGTCTGCCGAAAAAATCGCCAGCGATTCAAACAGGCAGGGCGACGGGGCGTAGCCGAACTTCGATCCGAAATGGCCGAGCTTCGTCTGCCACAGAATGTCGCCGTCGGTTGTCAAAGCCGTCGCGGTGATCTCTTCATTATTCAGAAACGCCACGAACACGCGCGAGCCGTCGCAGGCCGCGGTACAGTTCGCGTGAGTGCTCTTCGGATGCATCTCCCGGCGTCCCGGCAGCCCGCCGGAATGAATCTGAGTCGTCCACAGAGGCTCCCCCGACTGCCGGTCGAAACCCAGCACGAGCTGCCGCTGCTGGTCTTCGTCAGCGGTGCAGAGAAATATCCGGTCTCCGACAACGGTCGGTGAACTGTGCCCCCGGCCGGGAATCG
>CAZHET010000675.1:0-3149 GCA_964531585.1 uncultured Planctomycetaceae bacterium
GAACAAAACTTGCGCAAACCAATTCTCGATGCAATACGAAATTTTTGCCACCCCACCCTTGGCCCAGGCGGCTCGGCGGGAGCCTCGCCCGCCCACAGTGACTACTGATCTCCAACCATTCGAACCTGAATCATTATGGAACTCGGACAGCTACTACTCGACGAAGGCCTGGTGACTCGCGAACAGCTTGAGATGGCTCGCGAAGCGCAGAACGGCGACCGCATTGACCAGGCTCTCATTAAGATGGGCGTGGTCAGCGAAGACGCCGTCCTGAAGACGCTGGCCGACGAATTCGGCCTGGCCTACATCGACCTGAAGGACATCGAAGTCGATCAGGAACTGCTCAGCCGTTTTCCGACATCGTCCATCTACCGGCACTCGCTGCTGCCGCTCTTTCAGGAAAATGGTCACGTCGTTGTCGCCACCGGTGATCCGCTGAATCTGGAAGGAATGGACGACCTCAGCACCGTGTCCGGGCTGCGGCTTGTTCCGGTACTGACCCGGCGGGGCGAACTGAGCACGCGGATCCGCGAACTGCTGGGCGTCGGCGGCGATACGATTAACGAACTCGTCCGCCAGCGCAGCGAAGAAGGCATCGAGCTTCTCGAAGAAATCGAAGAAGACTACGGCGAACTCGGCGAAGGCGCGCAGGCTCCGTCCGTCATTCGCCTGGTGAACGAACTGCTGGTCGAAGCCGTCAAAATGGGCACCAGTGACGTTCACATTGAACCCCAGGAAAACGGCCTGCGAGTCCGCTATCGCATCGACGGCATGTTGCGCATTCAGTCGACGCCGCCGGAAATTAACCACTTCTATTCGGCGATCGTCACGCGGCTGAAGATCATGTCGCACCTGAACATCGCCGAGAAACGTCTGCCTCAGGACGGCCGTATCAAGCTGCGAGTGCAGGGCCGCGAGGTGGATGTGCGAGTTTCCATCATCCCGATGACTCACGGCGAAGGAGTCGTGCTGCGTCTGCTCGACAAGGCGAAGATGACCTTCGACCTTGCCAACGTGGGGATGCCGCCAACGGTGATCCGGCGGTTTAAAGAACTGATCGGCCTGCCTCACGGAATCATTCTCGTCACGGGCCCGACCGGAAGCGGCAAATCCACAACGCTTTACAGCGCCTTGAACGAAATCAAATCGGCCGACACCAAAATCATCACGGTTGAGGACCCGGTCGAATATCAGATGAACGGCATCAGTCAGATTCAGGTCCACAGCCGCATCGGACTGACCTTTGCCGCGGCGTTGCGAAGCATCCTGCGACACGACCCGGACGTTGTGCTGATCGGGGAAATTCGTGACGGTGAAACCGGCCAAAGCGCGATCCAGGCCGCGTTAACCGGTCACGTCGTGTTTAGTACCCTGCATACCAATGATGCTCCGAGTGCGTTTACTCGACTGGTGGACATGGGAGTCGAACCGTACCTGGTGGCCAGCACGGTGGAAGGTGTTCTGGCTCAGCGGCTGGTGCGGCGACTATGTCCGGTCTGCAAGCAGAAGGTCTCGCCGAAGTCGGTTGAACTGCCTCCTGACTTCCCGCAGCCGCTGCCCGACTTCATTTGTCAGCCGAAGGGTTGCCGCGAATGTCTGGACACGGGATATTCCGGCCGAATCGGCGTCTTCGAACTGCTGACCACGGACTCGGTGGTGCAGCAGATGTGTGCCGAAAACCAAAGCGCGACGAAGATTCGCGAATACGCCCTGAAACACGGCATGACAACGCTTCGGCAGAGCGGCTGGGAACAGGTCGCGCTGGGAGTGACCAGCGTCGATGAAGTGGTCAGAATTACTCGCGGGGATTTGATCGGGTAAACGATGCCTGAATTCGAATACACCGCCAGAGAACTCACGGGAAAGCAGGTCGCGGGATCGCTGACCGCCGCGTCCGAACAGGATGCGCTGGCGAATCTGGCGGCGCGGAGTCTGTTTCCGCTGAAGGTCACGGTTTCGGAAGCGTCCAAAAAACAGGCCGCGGCCGGGTCACGCCGGGTTCGTTCACGCTACCTGACGACGTTCTATAACCAGCTCGCCGACCTGCTGCGTTCCGGTGTTCCCCTGCTGCGATCACTGCAATTGCTGGAAGATCAGACCTCCAACGCGGCGCTGAAGTACGTGACCCAGGATGTTCTGGAACAGGTGGCGGACGGCAGCCGGCTCAATGAAGCCATGCGCCGTCATCCGAAAACGTTCAATCAACTGACCGTCAGCATGGTGCGAGCCGGCGAGGAAGGCGGCTTCCTGGAAGAAGTGCTCGCGCGAGTCGCCGCATTCACGGATCATCAGGAAGAACTGCGTGGCCGAGTCACCGGGGCACTCGTGTATCCCGTGTTTCTGATCTGCATCGGAACGCTGATTGTCAGTGTGATCATGGTCGGCTTCGTGCCCGAATTCGAACCGATGTTCGACCGCATGAGAGAAACCGGCCAGCTTCCGTGGTCGACGACAGCGCTGATGGGCATCAGCAACTTCCTGCAGCAATGGTGGATCTATCTGGCGGCGGCGATGGTTGGCGGCGGCGTCCTGTTGTTTCAGTACCTGAATACCGATGAGGGCCACAATCACCTGGACCGCTTCAAGCTGCAGGTGCCGGGGCTCGGCGGAGTCGTGCGGAATCTGGCGGTTGCCCGCTTTTGTCGTATGCTGGGCACACTGCTCAGAAACGGAGTTCCCATTCTGCAGTCGCTGAAAATCGCTAAGGATGCCAGCGGCAACGTGGTGTTGAGCGAAGCGATCGGCAATGCTGCGGAGAACGTTTCCGGCGGAAAATCACTGGCCATTCCGCTGCGAGCCAGCGGGCAGTTTTCGCGGGAGATCGTGGAAATGATCGCCGTCGGTGAGGAGGCCAATAATCTTGAAAATGTGCTGATCGGCATCGCCGACAACCTGGAAAAATACACAAGTCGCCGCATCGACGCGGTCGTAAGAATGCTGGAACCCGTGTTGCTGCTGGTGATGGCCTCCGTCGTGACATTCGTCCTTTCCGCGCTGCTGCTGCCGGTGCTGAATATGTCAAGTATGGGGTGACGCAACCGTCACGGTAACACGTCGAGACGCGCCGTTCCGTCATTCCCGCGCAGGCGGGAACCCAGTTGCGTTCACTGGGTTCCGGCCTTCGCGGGAATGACGGGACGGGGGAATGA
>CAZHET010000676.1:0-3140 GCA_964531585.1 uncultured Planctomycetaceae bacterium
CCATTCCGCAGGACTTCAACCTGGCAGACTGGCTGGAACACAGCTTCGGAGTCTTTCAGAGCGGTAGTGGCCGACTTCAGACCATCCGTATTCGCTTTACCCGTGATGTTGCCCGCTATGTCCAGGAATCTCGCTGGCATAACAGCCAGAAACTGACGCCCCAGAAAGACGGCAGCCTGATCGCCGAATTCCAGCTTACAGACACCACAGAAATCAAACGCTGGATCATGTCCTTCGGCCCCGGTGCCACTGTGCTGGAACCGGCGGCACTTGTTGAAGAGATTTTCGAAGACCTCGAAACGATGCGAGGACTTTATGCGATGGAAAGGAACCCGATCGATGACTGAGGGCTTTGAATCTCTGTTGTGGGGCAAACTGGGATTGGGGAACTACCCGGAAGAATCGCATCCGGTGATTTGCCACCTGCTGGATGTCGGGAAAATCATCGGACACGAACGTTCACGACCGTTTCGTGGCAAGGCGTTCTCGCACACCTTCCAGCGACGCCCGCCAGTCAATTCCGTCCACTTCGCCCCGGTGCAACATGTCAGACCGTGCGGCAATCTCATCAAGCCAAGATTGAGAAATCTGTTCACCGGATTCCTCTGGTCCAAGGCTGTTAATCAAGTCTCGAACCAGCTTAGCTCGTTCATGTGCCGGCAGCAACAAAACCTGTTGTCGCAATTGTTCCAATGTCATCGCAATTGTCTTTTCGAACCAAGGGCCTTTCTGTCGCGAATAAATCAAATGAATTTATTACCGAAAGCCTTGTATGGAGGCAATCTGTGAAAGAGGAGACACGTTTACTTTGGGCAAAATCGGCTCCGTTTCATCCGCTGTGGTGTCACTTGATCGACGTGGCGGTAGTAGCGAGGTTCCTGATTCGGCGGTTTGGCGGTATCCCCCAAATGCCGGATGAGTTTGTAGCACTCATCGCGGGACTGCATGACCTTGGGAAGGCTGATGAGTGGTTTCAGAATAAGGCGGACACGGAAGAAATTGCGGAGTCCTTTCGCAAGCATCAAGTCACCCTCCCTGCCAGAGAAAACGCCTGGTGCGACGGTCAGCGGCGTTTTCGGCATGAGGCGAGATCCGCACAATGGGTTCAAAACTGGCTTACAACCATTGGCTGGAAAAAAGATGCGGCTGCTGTGATAAAGGCAGCCATCCACGGGCACCACGGACAATTCTCGACAGAGTACATCTACGACGAAGATGACGTGCCACGGCTGATGTGGGATGAACTGCGAAGGGACTTGTTGAAAATACTAGCTGACGTACTCAAGCCGCCGGATTGCTCCGTTGAATGCTTTGACAACGCCAGCGACGTCGGTGCGAAGCTGAGCGGGTTGATTGTGCTGGCGGACTGGATTGCTTCGAATCATGAGGTCTATCGGTACGACATGTTGCCGCAAACATCGGAGCCCCACGAGTATCACAGCGCGGCCGAAGAAGAAGCTCGACTGGCACTGAAGCGACTGGAGTTCGAACAGCTACCGGAAAACTCGCTTAGCGAAGACACAAGCACGCCTGCGTTTTCAGATGTCTGGCCCGAGTCGAGAAGCTGGACGTTGCGTCCCGTTCAGGAGGTTCTGCAGGCTCTCTGTCAAAACGCCCGGCTGCCACCCGGCCTTGTGATCATTGAAGCGCCGATGGGTGAGGGAAAAACAGAGGCCGCGATTTACCTTGCCGAATGCTGGAATCAGCAGTCCCATCGAACGGGCTGCTACCTGGCGTTGCCCACGCAGGCGACGGCCAATCAGATCCACAAACGCTATCGGAAGTTTCTGGCGGAGCAACGGCCACAGTCTGGTGCTCCGCGTTTGGTCCACGGGATGTCGTGGCTCATGGACGACATCGCGTCAATTGGCACTCCGCAGACCTACGGCGACGACAGGACTTCGAGACAGACCGCTCAGAACTGGTTTCGGCCAGCCCGGCGAGCATTGTTGGCCACCGATGGCGTTGGCACGGTTGATCAAGCGCTGATGGCGGCACTGAACGTGAAATTCGGTTTTCTCCGTCTCCTGGGACTGAGTGCAAAGACACTGATCATCGATGAAGTTCATGCCTACGACGACTTCATGACGACGATCATGGAGCGTTTGCTGGCATGGTGTCGAACTCTGCAAATTCCCGTCGTGCTGCTCTCGGCAACGCTTTCGCAGGAACAGAAACGGGCATTGTGCAAGGCGTACGCCGGCGACGATCGTGCCAGCGAGGTCGACCAAATGATTGACCGATGGCCTGCGGATCAGACGCCGTATCCATTGATCACCAATATTCCCCTCGCTGCTCCTGCCGACGCACACGTTGTGACAACTGGTCAGAATGAGTCGGCCGACAATCGTCAGACTGAGGTTCGCATTCGACTGCAACCGGGTTTGCTTGACGATGCACAGCAGACGGCATCGCTCGCCGTGCGGAACATTGCCAACGGCGGCTGTGCCTGTGTGCTGGCAAATACGGTGAAATCCGCCCAGGCAATTTTCGAGCATCTTCTGTTGCTGCAGAGAACCGGTTGGCTTGGCGGGGTCACACTGCTCCTGTTTCATGCAAGATTTCCCGCATCTCGACGGAACGAGATTGAAGATCAGGTCACGCAACTCTTTGGTAAGAACACCGGAGACAAACGCCCACATCGTGCGATAGTCGTGGCAACTCAAGTTGTCGAACAATCGCTGGATGTGGATTTTGATGTGATGCTGTCACAGATCGCGCCAGTCGACCTGTTGCTGCAGCGTTGCGGTCGAGTCTGGCGACATAGTCGGCCTGCGTCTGAACGACATGGTATGATCGGCCCTATCCTGCACGTACTCACACCCCCGGAAAGGGAGCTGAAGTTCGGCGCGACAGAACGTGTCTACGAACGAGAGGTCCTGTTGCGAACGCTGGCACTGCTGAACTATCGAACCGCGTTTCGGCTTCCTGCGGATTTTCGGGAATTGATCGAAGGGTGCTACGACGGTGGACCGCTGTCAGGCGATGTCGTTCCCCCAGAAGAACTTCATTCTGCCGCAGAAAAACGGCGGAGTCACAGAACGCAGGCAAAGGCATTCGCCAGAACCCATCTGTTATCGTCGCCGTCGTCCCGCAATTTCAATCCATGCCGAGAATCGGCTGACGAAGGCGAAGGTGAG
>CAZHET010000677.1:0-3137 GCA_964531585.1 uncultured Planctomycetaceae bacterium
ACGGGTTAAACGAGCGTGTTTTCCGGGGGAAAAACTCTTAACGGCGTTGCCCGCCGGGGCTTGCGATGTGATCGCTGTTTGCTCCTTACTTTCTGCCGCAGCTTCATTGTCCCCGGCCGCGTTGCCAATCAACCTTGCGGCGGTATCATCCGCCGCATCCAACAATCAGCAACTCCTTTGATGCGGGAACCGACATGTCAGAATTCCGAACTGAAACCGATTCGATGGGCGACGTCGAAGTGCCCGCTGACGCCTACTACGGCGCTCAGACTCAGCGAGCCGTCGAGAACTTTCCCATCAGCGGCTGGGAACTTCCGCCAGAGATGATTCACGCGATGGGGCGAGTCAAGTTCGCCTGCGCCATGGCCAACAACGATCTCGGCAAATTGACGGGGACCGGCAAGAACCCGCTTACTAAGGAACAGGTCGATGCGCTCCTTCAGGCCTGTCAGGACGTCGCCGACGGAACTCTGGATGACCAGTTCCCAATTGACGTGTTTCAGACGGGTTCCGGCACGTCCAGCAATATGAACGTCAACGAAGTGATCAGCAACCGAGCCATCGAACTGCTCGGCGGCAATCGCTTCGAGACCGAGAAGCCCGTGCATCCCAATGATCACGTCAACATGGGCCAGAGCACCAACGACACCTTTCCGACGGCCATTCACGTCGCGGTGGCAACTTCGATTCACAGCGACCTGATTCCGGCGCTGGACCGTTTCCGCGACGAATTGCAGACGAAGGCGAAGGACTGGGACGGCATCATCAAGATTGGCCGAACTCATCTTGCCGACGCGACGCCATTGCGGCTCGGTCAGGAATTCGGCGGCTTTGCTCACCAGATTTATCGGTCACTGATTTGCACACAGCGAGCGGTGGATATGGTATGCGGACTGCCCGTCGGAGGAACGGCGGTCGGTACCGGAATCAACACGCATCCGGAATTCGGGTCGCGAGTCGCCGCGGAACTGCACAAGATGACCGGGCTGCCTTTCCACGAAGCCGAGAATCACTTTGCCGCGAATGCTCAGCGAGACGAACTCGTCGAATGTCACGGTCAGCTTCGCGCGATCGCGACGACTCTGTTCAACGTCGCGAACAACATTCGCTGGCTGGGGTCCGGGCCGCGCTGTGGTTTCTACGAAGTGCAGATTCCCGACCTGCAGCCGGGGTCATCGATCATGCCGGGCAAGGTCAATCCCGTGATGTGCGAAGCGCTGATGCAGGTGTGTGCCCGGGTCATCGGCAACGACCAGACAATCGCCTTCAGCGGAGCCACCGGCGGTCAGTTCCAGCTCAACATCATGATGCCCGTCATGTGCCAGACGACTCTGGAAAGCATTCGCCTGCTGACCAACGCGGTGAACGCGTTCGTCGAATTCTGCGTCATGAACCTGCAGGCAAACGTTGAAGCCTGCGAAGCCGGTGTCGAAAAAAGCCTGTCGATGGTGACCAGCCTGAATCCACACATCGGATACATGAAAGCGTCGGCTCTGGCGAAGGAAGCATTCAAGAGCGGCAAGACCATCCGCGAACTCTGCACCGAACAAAACATCCTGCCGCCCGACGTACTGAAAGAAGCCCTCGACCCGATCAGCATGACGGAAGCGCAGGCGTAGGGCGCGGTGAACCGGTTGGAATTCAATCGGCCATTTGTTTCCGCGCGGGTGCTGAAAGCGGCCAGCCTCCGACCGGCAGCCCCGATACCTGCTTTCAACTGGACGCCGAAACGCACGTCTGGTGAAGTATTGAGAGGACGCCGTTCACCTCAACCGTTAGCCGCTGAAATTCTCATGCCACAGGTAGACCACAGCATAAACGTCAGGCAGGCTGCTGAAGCCGCGGCAGCGTTTTTTGCAGACGTGTACAAGGACCAACAGTTCTCGAATCTTCTGCTGGAAGAAGTTGAACGCGACACGAATGGCAACTGGCTCATCACGCTGGGGTTTGACCGTCCCGACCGAACCGGTACGTCGTCGCTCGAGCATCCGAGCATTTCGCTCCTGCGTCCGCGGTCTACTCGCGAATACAAGGTGTTCTGTATTGACAGGCAGACCGGCGAGGTTCAGTCCATGAAGATGCGCGATGAATGATTCGGGTATGGAGCAGTTGGTTGAACTGATTGTGAAGTATTCCCGCAAGGGAGTGATGCTCGATTCCAGCGTCCTGATCCTTCTCGTTGTGGGCTGCTATAACCCCGAAAGAATCGAGTCCTTCAAACGGACAAACGCGTTCGAGAAGCAGGACTTCGTGCTGCTGACACACCTTCTTGCGAAGTTTGACCGACTCGTCACAACGCCTCACATTCTCAGCGAAGTGAGTAATCTCTGCGGGAACTTTCCACAGCAGGAAAGGCACTCCGTCTTTTCCCACCTGGTTGAGGTGATTTCACGAAGCAGCGAAGAGTCGCTGGCATCGAAGGACGTCTGCAACAGCCCGCAGTTTACGCGCTTCGGTCTCACCGATTCAGCGATCGCGATGTGTGCCAAAGACCGATTCCTGGTGTTGACTGCGGATTTGCCGCTGTTCTCGCTGCTCGGTAGTCTCCATGTGGACGCGATCAACTTCCACCACATTCGGCCGCTGGGTTGGCAATGATCCGCCGAGCCCTGACCGCCCTGGCACTTCAAACGCCGCGACTCGCCTTGCGGCGTTTCTGCGGTTTCCGGTAGCCTGCTTCGCTCTCACGCACGCACACACCGTGGACATCGGAATGCAAACGGGCGAATCATCGCATCCGGATTCTGCGTTCCTGAACCGGAGTTTAGGATCGTATCGGCAGACACCAGACAGCTCCTGGCAGCGACGTACGTTGCTGGCAGGCTGCTTTGCTGCGCTGCTGGCCGGATGCGGTTTTGCTCGACAGGAAGTTCTGGAGACTCGCCTGCGCGAACACGAAGCCACCGTTCGGCGGCTGGAATCCGAACTGGCTGCAACACGAAAAACGGTCAGCGAACAGGACCGGTTGCTGCTGGGTCTGCGGAGTGCCGATCCGGGCTCCGGGGACAAAATTCCGCAGGACGGCAGCACGGGCACGACGGCGCTGGCGTCTGCCGGCGGGCCGGCCGGTGTCGCGTGGGGTGACGTGACCGAGCTTCGCATTCACGGACTGACGGCCGGAATTCTGCATCCCGAGG
>CAZHET010000678.1:0-3137 GCA_964531585.1 uncultured Planctomycetaceae bacterium
CGAGATCCGTGGTGAAGCGAACGCGAATTCGTAAGCGAAAAACGCTGCTTCGTCAGCCAGAGTGATCGGCGCGGCTGGCGCGCTGCGGATCTGTTCCCGGACAATCTCCCACGCCGGAGATGCAGTGGCTACAGGTTTGATCGGCGGTTGCACGTCCACGCGACTGACGGCGGTGACTTCCAGATGGCGATAGCCTTCATTGAAGGAAAAAACATGAACGACGTTACCGTAATAGTCGGTCCTGAGTGATGTGACCGCTGGTGTCGGGTCAATCAGCAGACGAAATTCTTCGACCTGCTGACAGGGCCCGCAGCGCGGCTGCAGCCAGGCTTCGTTGTGACCAACGGAAATCGGTTCTTCGCCACTGTAGATGGTCTTGTGAGACACGCGGTATTTCACAGCACGACTCCGGGGAACTCATTGATCTGTCTGGGAGTCGTCGAATGGACCAGGTACTTGCGCGTGAGCGTTTCACACAGTCCGTCCAGATTCGTCAGCACATCCTGCAGCACTTTCTGAACGTGGACGGGAGGCCGCTGCGCCAACTGGTCGAACGTGATCATGCGCACCAGGTGTGCGGAGTGCATGACCAGTTGATTTTCTGACGAACGCAGCGGTGTCGCATCGAGATCCGGCAACTGGCTAACATGATGCACCATCTGAGTCATCAGGAATGCCAGAGACCGCGGGTTGGTTTCGTCGGTGACCAGCAGATCCAGCACGGCATTGGGCTGCAACTGATTACGATAACGCGTGCGGTAAGTCATCTGGCTGTCGAGTATTTCCAGCAGTGTCCTCAGATTGGCTTCGCTGGATAGTCCGCCGGACTCCGCAGCGGACAGAATCAGCCGGGCATTTCCCTTCGATCGTTCCATACAACGGCCGAAATCCAGAAACAGCCACGATGGCCCGCGGATCATTCCATCGGAAATCAGCCCGCTGACAGCCGCCAGACTGCCGATCAGATTGTTGGTGACGGAAATCACGTCGGTCAGATCCGTCCACGCCGCGGCCGTCGCGAAGAATTCTTCCGTGGCGAATAACGACCTGCGCCACGTGTCCGGCGACAGCCAGTCGCGAACCAGTGATGTCAGCCGCGCGACTTCCGACACGGCACCGGCCAGACCGCGAGGTTCTTCCAGATCGAAGACCGCGGCGGGCAGCGCTTCGATCAGTTGCGGCAGGCCGGAATCCAGTCCGCTGACGACGAAACCCGGTTCCAGTTGCCCCTGATCGGCAAGAGCCCGCGCCAGCATGCGGATTTCCGGCAGATCTGTCTGATCGTCGTTCAGCATGCGATCGGCGATGCCGCGCAGCAGACGGCTCAGCACGTCGCAACGTTCGATGGACTGCCCCAGCCAGAACAGATTGTCGGCAACGCGACTGGGAAAAATCGCGCTGGTGCGTTTCAGAATCGCTGGCTGATCGCCGGGTGACAGCAGCGACACCGATTCTTCGGCATCGCGACCGCAGACCCACAGATCCTTGCTGCTGACTCCTGCCGAAACGGACAACTGCATCGGCGACGTATCCGGAGCAATGCGGATCAGTCCGCCGGGCATCAGTTCATACTGGCCGCCGGATTCCACCATGAACGTCCGCATCGCGACGTGGCCGCGCTGCACGCCGCTTTCCGTCCAGACCGGCACGGCGGAGCGATAGATGCGTTCCTGAGCGATAAAGCGGTACGGCTCCGCTTCGATCTCCCGCATCAGCCGGGAACGTTCTTCCCGCGTCAGTCGGTCGACGAAGATTTCACGACCGCCGCTGTGCAGAAACGCGGGCTTGATGACCAGCGAATCCAGCCGGCTGAACACCAGAGCCCGGCTGACCGGATCGCCGCACCACCATGTCGCGATCGATGGCAGTTTCAGATCTTCGCCCAGGAAGTAACGGCACAACTGCGGCAGGAACGCCATGAATACCGGAGCTTCCACCAGGCCGCAGCCCGGCAGGTTGGTCACAACGACGTTGCCGTGGCGAATCGCCTGCAGCAGTCCCGGAAGTCCGTGCGGAGCGGCTCCGCCCAGTTCCAGCGGATCAATGCCGGACTCCGCTCCCCGCGACAGCACCACATCCACCGGCAACAGGCCGGACAGCGTCTTCAGAAACACCTGGTCGTCCCGTACGGCAAGATCGCCGCCTTCGACCAGCGCGTAACCCAGGTATCTCGCCAGATAGACGTCCTCAAAGTAATACGGATGCGACGGGCCGGACGTCAGAATGACCACGCGCGCGTTTTCGGCATCGCGTCGCGACTTCTTCAACAGCGCGTGCCGCAGCTTCAGAAAGAAGGGAGCCAGCCGCCGAATGCCCACGTGCTGAATGATGCCGGGCAGTGAGCGGGCTGTGACGATGCGGTTTTCCAAAGCGAAGCCCGCTCCCGCCGGGGATTCGCTGCGGTCGGCCATCACCCACCAGTTCCCGGACGGCGAACGTCCCAGTTCCGCGGCATACAGGAACAGCGGATGCGGTTCGACGAATTCCGGCTGCAGGCCCGAGAACGGACGCAGCCAGGCGGGATTCGCATAGATCAGCTCGCGCGGCAAAAGCTGTTGTCGCAGCAGTTCCCGATTGCCGTACAGATCCAGAATCACCTTGTTCAGCACGGTCGCGCGCTGGTTCAGGCCGACCTGCAGGTTCGCCCATTCCTGCGCATCCTGCATGACCGGGATCAGGTCGAGATTCCACAGGCGGCTGGACGAAGCCTGATCGGTGAACACGTTGAAGGTGACACCGTTTTCCTTCAACTGCCGGTTGGCCTGCTGATTTCGCCGCGCGAAGTCGTGTGCCTTCAGGACGCCCAGGCTGCGCAGCAACGTCTGCCAGTGCCGGCGCGGCTGCGATCCCGGTCCGTAGACTTCGTTGTAAACATTGTCAGGACACGAAAAGCGAATTTCGCTCAGAGATTCTTCCACCACACCGGTCGTCATTAAGTGATTCTTGATTTCTTCGCAGCAGTGATCTGGTCAGGTGAGCGGTCGTGCCCCGTAGCGGCCGGCTGAAATTCAATGTAGTTCATCGGTCTGTCTTTGCGAAGCTGCAACGTGACCGGGAATGAGTTCCTGCGGTAAGCGGGACAGCACCATGTTCCGTGAGCGGCACGGCGCTAGCCGCCGGTTTTTCGGAGCGTTTTT
>CAZHET010000679.1:0-2089 GCA_964531585.1 uncultured Planctomycetaceae bacterium
TCGTCGGCGGCAGAAAGCGGCAGTGCAGACAGAAGCAGCGAGGCAACAGCAATGTGCGGCAAGGTCTTGAGCATCGTCGTGCGAACCAGGCGGGAGTTGGGGCGGGAAGAGAACGGACGTGCCGATGCATTGTAACCGCGGCCGCGTCAACATTCATCCGGCAAACCGCGAACCACCGACAGGACCACACCCGGGCCCGCGTCGCGGTCACATTGTCTGTGGCCGCAAAAATCCTGCGCTGAAGCAGTCGCATAAGGCTCGATGGTGCGGGTTCCGTCGGACGGGATCCGCCGCTGCCGGAATCTTTTCCGGTCTCCAACTGACGCACGATGGTCTCAATTGGCAGGTGAGGTTATCGTGCTTACGGTGCCCCAGATGTATTATGATGGGCCACATGATTGGTGGACCGGTAACCGGATCGGACTGCCATAACCCTCTGTAATGGATCTCTGTCATGTTGCGAATCCAGAGTGCGGGGCTGACGGATCACTGCGACCGAAGTTCTCGCCGACACTTTCTGAATATCGGCGGCCTGGCGATGGGCGGACTTTCGCTGCCGGGCATTCTGCAGGCTCAGGAACTGTCGCCGAAGAAATCGATCGACGGATTGGGCCACAAAGCGGTGATCATGATCTTCCTGTCGGGCGGCCCGTCGCATCAGGACACGTACGACCTGAAGATGGATGCGCCGTCCGAGATCCGCGGCAGCTTCAGGCCGATCGATACTAATGTGGCCGGGGTGCAGATCTGCGAGCATCTGCCGCGACTGGCGCGGATGATGGACAAAGTGGCCATTATCAGATCGCTGCATGGTTGCCCCGACCAGCATGCGTCCGACCTGTGCGTGAGCGGCTACCCGATTGGACCGCGAGGCCGGCAGAACAATCACCCGTCGCTGGGCTCGGCGGTTTCGAAGCTTCAGGGACCGGCTGATCCTGCGGTGCCTCCCTTCGTCGGACTGACGATCAAGACTCGCCACGCTCCGTACGGCAATCCCGGGCTGCCGGGGTTTCTTGGAACGGCTCACGCGGCATTTCAGCCGGAAGGCCAGGGGATGGCCGACATGCGTCTGAACGGCGTGTCGCTCGAACAGTTGCGGAATCGTAAGGAACTGCTGACGAGCTTTGATCGTTTCCGCCGTCATGTGGATTCGACGGAAATCT
The DNA here is from genome assembly GCA_964531585.1 of uncultured Planctomycetaceae bacterium. Lineage (GTDB taxonomy): Bacteria > Planctomycetota > Planctomycetia > Planctomycetales > Planctomycetaceae > JAWKUA01. The sequence goes on from CAZHET010000679.1 coordinate 1,164, forward strand.
ATCGGGGCGCCGATGCACTGACTTCCAAGGCCTTCGACGTGCTGACATCCAGCCGACTGGTCGACGCGCTGGATCTGGAGAAGGAAGATCCGGCCGTTCGAGATCGCTATGGTCGCGGCAGTTCTGACCCGGCATTCGGCGAAGACGCGGGGCCTCACTGGATGGATCAGTTCCTGATGGCTCGGCGGCTGGTGGAAGCCGGCGTACGCTGTGTGACACTGTCGTTCGGCAGTTGGGATCGGCACCATTCGAACTTTGCAAGGCTGCCCGAACAACTGGCGAAATTCGATCAGGGCATCACCGCGCTGATCGAGGACCTGCACCGCCGGGGGCTGGACCAGGATGTCAGCGTGGTGGCCTGGGGAGAATTCGGGCGCACGCCACGAATCAACAAAGATGCCGGCCGGGACCATTGGCCACAGGTTTCCAGTTGCCTGCTTGCCGGCGGAGGAATGCGGACCGGTCAGGTGATCGGCAGCACCAATCGATTCGGCGAGGTTCCTCAGGATCGCCCCGTGCATTATCAGGAAGTGTTTGCAACGCTGTACGACCGCCTTGGGATCGATGTCGGCAATGCAACGATTCTCGATCAGGCCGGCCGCCCGCAGTATCTGCTTGACCACCGAGACGTCATTCGGGAACTGGTTTGATCAAGCCACGGGCTCGGTACGTTCATTGCGAAGTGACCGAACATGAAACGCTCTGCCTGCGAAGTCTGCTGTCGTGGTCGCGTCACCGCCTTTCTGTTCGGAATCTGCTGCCTGTGTGTGGCGTCGCTGTGTGTGGCGTCGCTGTGCGCGGCGGCCGAGGAGACTCGCCCCACTCTGCTGATCGGCTACACAGAAGGACGCAACGACCTTGCTGAAGGGCAATTCGCGAACTGGGTCACGAACCGGGCGTGCATTGTCAGTGCTGTGAGCAGGTGA
>CAZHET010000679.1:2099-3131 GCA_964531585.1 uncultured Planctomycetaceae bacterium
CACAAACCGCCGAGTGCTCGCCGAGGAACTGACGCGGAAGGAATTCTCGTGGACGCAGTTTGCGGGCTGGTCGCCGGATGGCAGGACGGCCGTTATCGGTTCTCACTGGGAAAGTCCGGAGAACGCAGTCTGGGAACGACAGCACAGAACGTTTCGGATGACCGAAGGCTGGCTGTCGGATGCGTGCCTGCTGAATCTTTCCAGCGGCCGCATCACCAATGTCACCGCTGTCGATCGAGTCAGCATTTACAACACCGCCAGCTTCACACCGGACGGACAGAAGCTGCTGATGACTTCGCTGATCAACGGAGTTTCCCGCCCGTTCCTGATGGATCTCGACGGCCGAAATAAGCAGGACGTTTCCGGCGGTGGCACGGGCTTCGCCTATGGAGTCAGTCCGTCACCGGACAGCCGCCGGATCGCCTACCACGAGAACTACCAGATTTACGTTTCCAACGCGGACGGAAGCGACAGACGGCATATCGAAACCGGCAATCCCTTCAACTTTGCGCCGCAGTGGTCGCCGGACGGGACGTGGCTGCTGTTTGTTTCCGGCGAACACTACGACTGCCATCCGCATGTCGTCAGAAGCGACGGCAGCGAACTTCGTAAACTGGCGGACCGCGGTGGCTACCGCGGAGTCGTCGAACGGCTGAAGCATCCTGACTTCCACAGCGAAAGCAGTGACGTGCCGGTCTGGTCGCGCGACGGAAGCTCCGTCTATTTCACTGCTTTGGTGGGATCAAGCGTGGAGTTGATGCGCGCAGCACTCGACGGTCAGGTCTTACAGCTCACGACGTCCGCAGACGGCGTGCGGCATTACCACCCCAATCCATCGCCTGACGGCCGGTGGATTCTGTTTGGTTCTGACCGCAGCGGCGTCATGCAGTTGTATGTCTCGCGCGCTGACGGAACCGAAGCTCTGGCCATTACCGACGTCCCCGCGGGGTACTGCGCGATGCACGGTCACTGGCAACCGATGCCGACGCTGCCGTAGATTTTCGGCAGCAGAGCTGTCTTGGTGTCAGAAGG
>CAZHET010000680.1:0-3124 GCA_964531585.1 uncultured Planctomycetaceae bacterium
CACCGACAATCCTGCGCGACGGTCGGCTGCCGGACGGAGTCACCTTCGCCGAGCCTGGCTTCGCCGAGCCCACAGTCGCCGGGCTCTCTGTCGAAGAACCGGCCAGCGCGGATGTTTCGGTTCGAGACACCTCACGGGCACCGGATGCCGGTATCGCGACGACGATTCAGTGGTCAGATCCGGTGACGTTTCGTCCGAATGGCCGCGGGGAAGACAGCACACTGACCGTCGTCGGCAACCGGGATTTCGTGATCGACGTGTCGGTGCGCGGATTGACGTCCGCGGTCAGCTATTCGACACCGTTTCGTCGGACTCCAGCGGCTACCGACTTCGCGATTGCGGAGGTTCCGCGATGAACATCGCCAACCGTTCCAACGCGTTGCGGACCAGGACCGTACGACCCGACTCCGATCCCGTCGCGCTCGTTTCGACGGGATCGGAGTCCCGTCGTTCGTCCCGCCGCGGTTTCAGCCTGATGGAAGTCATTGTGGCCACCGCAATTCTCATGGGCAGCGCCATCGTGCTCGCTCGTTTGGCGGGCATGGGGCAAACGCAGGCCGCGAAGGCGGCGCTCGCTTCGGAAGCTCAGCGATTGTGCGAAGACACGCTGAACGAAGTCGTTCTTGGGCTGCGGCCGCTGGAACAAATCGAAGACGCCCCGTTGTTGCCGGTGGTTTCAGACGTCACCGGACAGCTCGAAGAACGCTCAACAGATGATGATCTCTTCAGCCGCAGCACGCCCCAAACCGCAATCGCCGAAACAGCGCCGCGCTGGCTGTATTTCGTCCGAACCGCTCCGTTGCCGCAAGTGCCGGAAATCACTGTTCTGACCATCGGCGTGACTCAGGCGGACACCGATATCACGACTCCCGTCACGTATCAGCTCACGAGGTGGGTACGAATTGACGAAAGCTCCACAACGAATGACGCGTTCGCATTTCCGGAAGGGTCGCTGCCATGAAACGCGGCTACACGCTGATCGAAATGCTGATCGCGCTCGTGCTGGTGTCGGCGCTGATGTCGGCGGTCTGGGGAATGATGTCGCTGTACAACGACCTGCTGACGGCCGGAACGAAGAAAACTGCGGAGCAGCAGCTGGTGCGGTCAGTGATGCAGATTCTGTCAGCAGACCTGTCTGCCGTCGTGCTTGATCCGGCGGCAGCGCCTGCACCGGTTTCCGATGAACCACCGGACAACGAATTCGACTTCGACATCGGCGAAGCGCAAGTCAGTGATGTACAAACGTCGGACATCGAGTTCGCCGAACCTTTCCGCATGAACTTCACCGGAACAGCGACGGCTTTGCGGCTGACGCTGCGTTCTGTTCCGCCGCGCGAGTTTGCACCGCCGTCGGACATTGATCTGCTGAACCAACCTGGCGGCGGTTCTCTGGCGGCGGGGTTCGACAGCGGCGGTGAGTTCGCTCCGAGCGTCCACGAATTTCAGTCCGTCCTCTGGCAGTTCGAATCGCTTCAGTCGACCGGCGGAGTTTCCTCGCTGCCACCGGGACTGTATCGACTGCAGACGTCGAGCGCGGATCTGCAGGCGCTGTTGTCACAACGATCGACAATCGAACGCGGCATGGCCGGTGACGACGCGTCGATCGATCGCAGCACGCTGGAAATGCTGCTGTTCCCACAGACAGACCCTTTGCGAGATCAGCCGACCGAAGACGACGCAGCCGCTCAGCCGCCGGCATACGATCTGGTGCCGGAAGTTGTCGGCTGCCGGTTCGAATACTTCGACGGCCGTGACTGGCTTCCGGAATGGTCCGGCGACCGAATTACCAGTTTGCCGATGGCCGTGCGAGTTTCGCTGGATGTGATTTCTGCGGAGGAACTCGACCTTGTGCGAGCAACATTTACCGGGGCTGGTCCTGACGATGGACTCGACAGCGAACTGGATCGTTCCTTTTCGACAACGCGCAACGTGGCGACTGGCAGTGAATCCGGTGCCGACGGGAATCCGTTCGCGGAAATTGTGCCGCGGACGTTTCAGCGGATCATCCTGCTGGATGCAACCCGCGGGGTGAAAGTCGGCGATTCGGCGTTCGAGGACTTTGGTGGAGGCTTTTCGCCGTGAGAGTCCGCCGGAATTCAGCGATCAGGTGCAATGCGATCGGGTGCGGTGCGATCAGGGGCAACGCGGTGGGGTGCGATGCGACAGGTACGCCGGCTCCTGCACGGCGCGGCGTCGTTCTGATCGTCGTGCTGGTACTCGTGGTCATGGTGGCTCTCGCCGGCTTCGGGTTTCTGGCGGCAATGTCGACTGAGTACGAAGCGGCGAAAATCAACGGCGATCTGTTGCAGGCTCAGCAGGCGATGGCCAGCGCGGAAACACTGCTGCTGGCGATGGCCGAAAAGCCGGCCCAACAGTCAGACTTGCGAACAGAGTTGCGAACAGGCTTTCAAACATCCGCGACGGCATCGGCAGCCGACACGTCGCCGCTGTTGAGGTCGCACATCGTGCGGGCAATCAATCCGCTGAGCCTGCAACCGGACTCAACTGCGTTCGACGAAGGGCGCGCTGACGACTGGCGGTTCGTCGTTGTGAAGTCGCTGCCCGAAAGGTCGATGCGGGATGATGGGAATGATCTGTTTCATGAGCCCCAGCCGCTGCAGTTCGGCCTGCACGACGAATCGGCAAAGCTGCACCTTGGCCGCCTGCTTCAGTGGGACGAAGCCATTCCCGGCGACGGACGCACGTCGTTGATGCAAGTCCCCGGCATGACGGAGGAAGCCGCGGATTCCATTTTGGACTGGATCGATGCCGACGACGAGGCTCGCGAATTCGGAGCGGAAGCGGACTACTACCAGCGACTCGACAAGCCGTACAGCCCGCGCAACGCACTGCCGGAATCGCTCGAAGAATTGCTGTTCGTAAAAGGAGTTCACCGAGACGCGTTCTACGGAACAGGCTTCGCCACCGATGAGATGCTCGACCGGCGATCCCTGGCGTGGGACCAGTTCCTGACGCTCCACAGTGCGGAACGGAACGCCGATGAACATGGGCAGCCGCGTGTGAATCTCAACGCCGGCATGGCCACCGATCTGGCAGGCCTGGAAGCAGAACTCCGTTCATTTCTGCCCGAAGAACTGGCACGGTTCATTCGGCTCAGTCGACT
>CAZHET010000681.1:0-3107 GCA_964531585.1 uncultured Planctomycetaceae bacterium
GCAGTTCGTTGCTCACTTCGGATGGGAAAATCACTTCGTCATGGCATGTGAGAAACAGCACGACCGGTCAGGCGCGTTCATGAATCACAGCACCGCAGTGCTCACTCGTCGCGCGATGCTGCGAAGTACGGCCGCGGCGGGGCTGGCGATGTCGGTGAGCGGTCTTGCGCGGGCACAGGAAACGGACGCATCCGAATCCGCAGCGATTGAGTACGCGAATCCACAGACGTATGACATCGAACAGCGGCTGCAGTTCACCAACGGAACCTGCGATCTGCGCACCGTCGAACTCTGGCTGCCGATCGCCCAGACGGGCGACGGCCAACAGGTGGAAGCGATCACGCTCACACCGGAGAATGCTCAGCTTCGAACCGACAGAACGGGAACCGCCAAAGTAGCACGCCTGTTTCGGTCACGCGGGCTGCCCGGTCACAACGGTTCGCTGGAACTCGCCGCGAAGTACCAGGTCACGGTTTCCGAGGCAACCACCGACCACGACGCGGTCTCGCAGGAGACCTTTGAGCAGTACGCGTCGGACGAAAAGTTCCGCTTGTTTACTCGCGCGGAAGCGAAGATCGAAACTCGCGATGCGGCAATTCAGCAGCAGGCCGCCGAACTTCGCAAGGCTCATGCTCGGCCCTACGACGTCGCACTGGCGGCCTACGAATGGATTCTGGACCGCACTCGCTATCAGCTTGTGGACGATCTGCAGGGGGCCTTGTTCTGTCTGAAGGAGCAGTACGGCGAATGCTGCGAGTACAGCGCGCTGTTTGTGGCACTGTGTCGTGCCGCAGGAATTCCCGCTCGACCAGTCGTCGGCTTCCGCGCAAACGAAACCGACGGATGGCACGTGTGGGCGGAATTCATGTGCCCGCGGGGAGCCTGGGTTCCAGTCGATGCATCGCTCGGAGACGGTTCGGCTTATGGTCGCGACTATTATTTCGGCAGCATGGACAACCGCCGAGTGGCGCTGGCCCGAACGTTCGACATCGCGTTCAGCAGATCGCGCACGAAAGCGGAAGTGCTGCAGATGGGAGCCACGTTTTGGCAGGCCTCCAGGATCGGAACTGCTCCGCAGTCAACCGGCACCGTCACAGCGCTGCCAACCGCGCAGCAGGATCCACAGGCGCTGATTCCATGAAAGCCGGCAGCTTCCGTCACGGCAGCTTCCGTCACGGCAGCTTCCGTCACGGCAGCTTCCGTCACGGCGTTTCGCGGGCGCATCGGCACTCGTCATTCGTAGCCAGCAACTGCCGGGCCTGATACCGTTTTGCAAAGGTCCAGCCCGTGCGCACCGCCGCAAGCGGTGTACGCAGGCAGACAGAAGATGACAGATCCGGAGACGCCGTATGAAAAGCCCTTTTCCCGGCATGGACCCCTATCTTGAACTGCGGTGGGGAGATGTGCATTCGCGACTCACGACATATGCCAGTGACGCACTCAACCGCTTGATGCCTGCCGGGCTGATCGTTCGCGCGGAAGAACGTTCGATTGTCTGCGACGACGACTTTCACCAGCGCGATATCGTGCCGGACGTTTCCATCTTTGAGCGAGGAGCGGGGGGCACGTCCGCAGTGGCAACCGATGTCAGCGTCGCTGATTCCGTCTGCCTTGTCGTTGAGCCTTTCGAATTCAAGCAGCATTTTCTGGAAATCCGCGACGCGAGATCGCATCGTCGCGTTGTGACCGTCGTTGAATTTGTCAGCCCCACCAACAAACGCCCCGGCGAAGGACTCGACAAGTACCGACAGAAGCAGCGGGAATGCTTTGAAGGCGACGTCAATCTCGTGGAAATCGACCTGACTCGTGCAGGTGATCGATCACTACTCATGCCGGTGGATCGGCTGCTGCAGGACCGTCAGGCCACCTACATGGCCGCCGTCTGGCGAGCGACCAGACCGAGTCACCGGTGGCTGTACCGGCTGCCGCTGCAACAGCGGCTGGGAGGAATTCCGATTCCGCTGCGACCAACCGATCAGGATGTGGTGCTGGATCTGCAGACCGTCATCGACCAGATCTACGAGAACGGTCGCTATGAGCAGGACCTGTCTTATTCGGAAACTCTGAATCCTCCGCTGCCTCCGGAGGATCAGGCCTTTGCCGAACCGCTGCTGGCTCGACGACGGACAAAGGTTGAATGCTGATTCCGCGGCGTCACAGTTGCTATTTCACCGCCAAGCTGCCGGCGTGCGCGGGGTTTCCGGGACCAATGCATTCCAACCCCAATTCACAGCCCGAATGGCCGCAGGTTCGTCGCGAAGGCACGCGAAGTGCCGTCGGTGCAGTGCGAAGCCTGATGTTCGCGGCATTTCTGCTTGCGTTTGCGTCCACGCCGCGCGCGCAGGACAAGCCGGCACCGGTTCCGCCTTCGAACGGGTTTTCGGCAAGCGACGTTGCCGCGGCTCAGCAGTTCGGGCAGACGATCGGGATTGTCGACTGGCTCGGCCCACTGGCTCCGGTCGCGCTGTCGCCGTTCTTTGGCATTGCGTGCCTGTCGGGAATGGCGATCTTTGGAGGCGGCTGGGTGTCGGCCGACAATGCGTTTCTGGGAGAAGCCTCGCCGCTGAACAACCACGCTGTGTTCTGGACGTTTCTGGTGCTCACGCTGATCACGTCAATCCCACGGCTCACGAAGGTCAGCAAGCCGTTTGCTCAGGCGGTCGATCAGGTCGAAGCGTGGGCCGGGATCATCACGCTGATTACGCTGAAGGTGCTGATGTCGGCGACGATCAGCGACGACGGTTCAACACTTCCCGCCGAAGCGCCGGAAATGGCCCGGCTGGGAATCTTCTCATTCACAGTCGACACGCTGCTGGTGATTGCAGCGACGATGAACATTATTGTCATCAACACGGTCAAGTTCTTCTTCGAAGTAGTGATCTGGATTACCCCGGTGCCGACGATTGACGCAGCGTTTGAAGTCGCCAACAAGACCGCGTGCGCCGGACTGATGGCGATCTACGGATTCAGTCCGACGATCGCAACGATCATCAACCTGGCGATGCTGGCCGTGTGCCTGGTTGTCTTCCGGTGGGTGTATCGTCGCGAAGTATTCTTCCGGACGGTGCTGCTGGACGCCGTGTGGTCGCTGATTTCCCCTTCGCAGG
>CAZHET010000682.1:0-3094 GCA_964531585.1 uncultured Planctomycetaceae bacterium
ACTTTTGTCGTAATCAGGCGAAGGCCTGTGCGATCTCGCTGCCTCCCGATTTCACGCCCGAACCCGTCGCCGCCTCCACGGCGGACGCGCTGGTGGCAAGGGTCTTTTCCGGCCACGAGCTGACAATTGACGAAGCCAGGACGCTGAGCTGTTTCGTCTTCTGGACTCTGGCCGAACACTGTGTCGAACACCGGCTGCCGTTCGACCTGATGATTGGCGTCAACCGCCGAGTGTACGAGGACGGGGTGTTTCAGGGACAGGATTTGTACGACAAGCGGCTGTCGCTGATTCAGTATCGCCGGTTGCTGAACGCGCTTCCGCAGGTGACGTTTCCGATTTCGGTGTTGTCGGAGACCAGCAATCAGGAGCTGGTGAGCTTCGCGTGGATTTTTCCGAATGTGGTGACGAACGGACACTGGTGGTATTCGAACATTCCCGTATACATTGAGAATGACTGCCGCGGGCGGCTTCAGGCAGTTCCCCGGAACAAGCAAATCGGATACTACAGCGACATGTACAAGCTGGAATTTGCCTTGCCCAAATTTGCGATGTACCGTCGCATACTGGCGAAAGCGCTGGCGCAGGATTTTGTCATCGACAGAGGCTGGTCGGTGGATCAGGCCGTCTCACTGGGCCACACGGTGCTGCGAGGCAATGTGGAAGCCACGTTTGGGAAAACCGACTGAAAACCTCCGCCACCAGGGTGCTGAAAGAGGTGGGGGGCTGGGCTCCTTTTTCAGTTGCAAACCGCATTTTCAGACAGCCTAGCTGGAGCAAACCCGCCATGCCTCGATTGGTCCTGCTGAAGGAAGGACAGGCAATTCCCGTTGAGCTAAAGGAATTTCCTGTACGCCTGGGCCGGCATCCGGAATGCATGCTGCAACTGGATTCCAACATGGTGTCGCGTTTTCACGCGCAGATCGTCAAGGTGGACGGTCAGGTCATGATCGAAGATCTGGCAAGTGCCAACAAAACGTTCCTGAACGGCCGACAGCTTGAAGCCAACACTCCGCAACGGCTGAAGAACGACGACCGCATCAAGCTGGGACCGATCAAGCTGCGCTACGAGGACGATCCGGACGCGGCCAACGGAGTGGATCCGTTCGGCATGACTCTGGGCGTCGAACTCAGCGAAAACGCGTCCAGCACGATCATGGGAGCCGCCAGCGCGACGGGTTACGGCCTGTTTGATGTCCGGCCGGAGGACAAGCTGAAAGGCATCCTGAAAATCAACCATGCGCTGTCGGGAACGGTTGAGATCGCCAATCTGGCTCCGCGGATTCTGGATGCCTTGTTCGAGATTTTTCCGCAGGCTGATCGTGGTTCAATTCTGATGCGGGAATCCCGCCGCAAGCCGCTCATCCCGGTCGCTCAGAAACATCGCGACGAAATGGACGATGAATCCGTCCGCATGAGCCGCACGATTCTGGAACGCGTGATGAACGAAAAGACGGGCGTGCTGTCGGCCGACGCCGCGTCCGATTCCCGCTTCAGCGCCAGCGAGTCCATTTCGAATCTGACCATTCATTCCATGATGTGCGTTCCGCTGATGGATCTGGATGATCAGCCGTTCGGTGTGATCAACCTGGACACTCAGAATCCGCTCAAGCGATTCACGGATGAAGACCTGGAACTGCTGCTGGCGGTGGCGGGCCAGGCAGCACATTCCTACCAGAACGCGCGGCTGCTGCACACGTATCTGGAAAAGCAGAAGCAGGACAAGGAAATGAGCATCGCTCGCGGTGTTCAGCAGGCCCTGCTGCCCGACAAACTTCCGGAAGTGTCGGGCTACCGGTTCTATGCCTCCTACGATGCCGCGCAGGCCGTCGGCGGAGACTATTTCGACTGCTTCCTGATCGGCAAAAAGCAGAACAAAGTCGTGGTGTCATTCGGCGACGTCGCGGGCAAGGGAGTTCCCGGTGCCCTGATCATGTCGCGGATTTCCAGTGTTGTGCAGACGACAATGGGCTTTACCGACGACGTTGAACTGGCCATTCGCCGCATCAACAACCACATGTGCCACAGCATGGTGGAAGGCCGGTTTGTCACCTACATCCTGGGAGTGATCGATCTGAAAACCAATCGCATCACGCTGGCGAACGCGGGACACATGTCGCCGGTCATTCGCAAACCCGACGGTTCGGTGGAAGAATTCGACGATGGCACGATCGGCATTCCGGTCGGTATCATGTCAGATTATCCCTACGAAGTTGTGGAACGCGACATTCACCCCGGCGAGATCTTCGTGCTGGTTACCGACGGCGTCGACGAAGCGATGAATCCCGCCGGTGACCTGTATTCCAAGCGGCGAGTCCGCGAATTCGTCAGCAGCGGACCGGCTGATCCCGAACAACTGGGCAAGGATCTGCTGGCCGACGTCCGCGACCACGCCGACGGCCGCGAACAGAACGACGACATCACCATCATGACCTTCGGCCGGCTGCAGTAGAGGCAACGGTGCCCACGGCAGGATAGGTCGACTTTGCGGGTGGTAACGATTCGTCGGATTTTGCGAGTCGTTGCTGGTTTTGTGGGTAATTCCGCTCCTGCCGGTTGTTCTGACAAGGCGTCCCCTGCGGGTGAGCGACGATACATCGTTCAGACACCGCTCCGACGGAACGGCGGCCGCCGTCACTGCGTCACTGGCAGCAACACGTTAACGATGCAGGTCAACGACGCCTCATCGACACAGCGGCCCGGCTCCGTTCGCCCAACCGCCATCACGGAGGATGGTCATGCTTCGGTCAGCGACCGCATGGACACTGATAGCTCTGCTGATTTTCGCTCCTGCCGCCACGGCGAGCGACAACCGCTTTGACTTCACCAGGTACTTTCGGAACAAAGCTCCGAAAGACAGTGCCGTCGTGCAGCTTGCACGAACGCTGGATGACCTGGAGAAGAAGCTGAACCAGGACGGGACGGTTGTCGCGAAGGCTCCGGACATCTGGGGCGAGGCTCGCCTGACGAAGCATCGGCAGGAATTCGAACGCGTGATGGCGCGCGACGTCGACAACTTCGAATTCCGTCTGAACGCAGCCGTTGCTCGCAGCGATCAGGCGTTTCTGGCGAACGCTCTGGCCATCAGCGCACTCGG
>CAZHET010000683.1:0-3086 GCA_964531585.1 uncultured Planctomycetaceae bacterium
GCGACTGACGCTGTCGGCCGAAGACCTGCTCCAGATGGCGCTGAAGCAGGACGGGTTTCACGTGCTGGCAGCGTTTTGTCCGCTGCGTTCCGGCGAAATTGCATCCGGGGCCGCGGCGGAAGACACTGTGCGCGTCACTGCGGGACACAAGCATCCCGCACGAGTCCATTCCGCCGCGGAGGTTCTGTACGATGAATGACACAGGCAAATTCACACGCTCGCTCGCGCACGGCTTCGTGCTGCTGGTCATGGCATGCGGGCACTCACTTGTGTCGGCGGATGAGAACGGCTGGCAGGCGGGAGTCGCACGAACTGTGATTACTCCGCAACAGGTCATGTGGATGTCGGGCTATGCATCTCGTGACAGGCCGGCGGAAGGCACGCTGCACGATTTGTGGGCGAAGGCTCTGGTGCTGCGAGACGGTGGTGGAAATGAAGCCGTCCTGGTGACTCTGGATCTCATCGGCCTTGACCGAGACACATCCACAGACATCTGCCGCCGGCTGCAGGAGACTCACGGGCTGCAGCGATCACAGATCGCTCTGGTGACGTCGCACACGCACACCGGCCCGGTCGTCGGTGAGAATCTCGGCGCCATGTATTTTCACGGTGACGACCAGGCGAAACTTGTCAGTGACTATCGGCAGTTTCTGATTCGCTCGGTTGCGGACGTTGTGGCGAAGGCGTTTGAGCACATCGCTCCGGCGTCGCTGAGCTACGGTCAGGGCACCGCAACGTTCGCCGTCAATCGCCGCAACAATCGCGAAGCTGATGTTCCCGCGCTGCGCGAAGCGGGGCAGTTACAGGGACCGTTCGATCACTCGGCCCCGGTGCTGGCCGTTCGCGACACCAGCGGTGAGCTGACGACAATCGTTTTTGGCTACGCGTGCCATGCGACGGTCCTGGCATTTTATCAATGGTCGGGTGACTGGCCCGGGTTCGCTCAGATCGAAATCGAAAAACGGCACCCGTCTGCCGTTGCGATGTTCGTCGCCGGTTGCGGAGCCGATCAAAACCCGCTGCCCCGCCGAACGGTCGAACTGGCGGAAGACTATGGCCGTCAGATGGCGGATGCGGTCGATGGCGCGCTGTCGTCCGCCATGCAGCCGGTGACCGGAGCCATTAAGACGGCCTATGAAGAGATTGACCTGGCGCTTGGCGAACTGCCGTCGAGAGAAACGATCGAGACGGATGTTTCTTCCACCGACCGGTTCATCGCCGGTCGTGCGAAGCTGTTGCTGGAACAGATTGAAGCAAACGGCAGGCTGGCTCGCACGTACTCGTATCCGGTTCAGGTCTGGGCGATCGGCGAAAAGGCTCGCACGGTGATTCTTGGCGGTGAGGTGGTTGTGGATTTTTCACTGCGTCTGAAGGCCGAAGTCCCCGACCACGATTTGTGGGTTGCCGCCTACAGCAACGATGTCATGGCCTACATTCCTTCATTGCGGGTTCTGCGCGAAGGTGGCTACGAGGGAGCGACGTCGATGATCTATTACGGCCTGCCGACGTCATGGTCAGAAGCTGTTGAGGAAGACATCGTGCAGGCGGCAAAGTCGCTGCTGCGGGAAGTCGATTGACGCGGCAGGCCGTGCGGCAGGCGGGAGCAGCGTGCCCCGCGTGTTGACTGGCCGTGCGTGTTGACTTCGGCGTGCGTTTTGACTCGACCGGACAGCATTCGCGTCATTGCGGCAACCGCGTTATTCGACGGTCACACTTTTTGCCAGGTTACGGGGGCGGTCGACATTGCAGCCTCGCAGCAGAGCCACGTGGTAGCTCAGCAACTGCAGCGGAATTGCGCACACCAGCGGCTGCAGGTATTCCTCGACGTCCGGAATGTAGATCACATCATCGGCGATGCGGGCGACTTCGTCATCCCCTTCGCAGGCAATGGCAATCACGGGGCCTCGGCGAGCCTTCACTTCCTGCATATTGCTGATGACTTTGGGATGAATTCCGCCTCGAGGCACGACGAACACGCTGGGCGTTTTTTCGTCGACCAGAGCGATCGGGCCGTGCTTCATTTCCGCGGCGGGATAACCTTCGGCGTGGATGTAGCTGATTTCTTTCAGCTTCAATGCCCCTTCCAGAGCGACCGGGAAGTTGTACAGCCGGCCGAGATACAGGTAGTTGTCGAAGTATGCGTACTTGTCGGAAATTTCGCGGACCTGATCGTGGCACTTCAGCGTGCGTTCGAGAACCTCCGGCATTCCCTTAAGCTGACGAATGATTCGTTTGCCGGCCGGATACGACATGTGTCTCATGCGGCCCAGGTAAAGGGCCAGCAGCGTCAGCACTGTAACCTGTGACGTAAACGCCTTGGTCGACGCGACGCCGATTTCCGGACCGGCGTGCAGATAGATACCGCCGTCCGCTTCGCGGGCGATGGAGGAGCCGACGACGTTGCAGATGGCCAGAGTCGGGTGGCCTTTGCGCTTGCATTCGCGCATTGCGGCCAGAGTATCAGCGGTTTCGCCGCTTTGCGTAATCGCGAACACCAGAGTCCGGTCGGTCATCGGCGGATTGCGATAGCGCAGTTCGCTGGCGTATTCGACTTCGGTGGGCAGCCGGGCGAATTCTTCCAGCAGATATTCGCCGACGAGTCCGGCGTGCCAGCTTGTGCCGCAGGCGGTCAGCACGATCCGGTCGACTCGGCGAAGCTGCTGAGCGGTCAGGTTCAGGCCACCGATGACGGCTGTTGCTTCTTCGTTGTCCAGGCGGCCGCGCATGGCGTTTTCGACCGTCTGCGGCTGTTCGTAGATTTCCTTCAGCATGTAATGTTCATAATCGCCCAGTTCGATGTCAGAACGCACCTGGTCCAGCGTCTGAATCGTGGGCAGCACGTTTCCGGTCGAACGATGTTCGATGCGAATTCCCCCGGGCTGCAGCACGGCAACTTCATTGTCGGACAGATAGACAACTTCCTTCGTGTAGCCGATCAGCGGGCTGGAATCGCTGGCCAGAAAGTATTCATCTCGGCCAATGCCGATCACCAGCGGGCTGCCGGAGCGCGCGGCGATGACGGTGTCCGGGCAGTCACGGAAGACAACGCCAAGGCCGAACGTGCCGTTCAGGCGGTCCAGAGTCAG
>CAZHET010000684.1:0-3076 GCA_964531585.1 uncultured Planctomycetaceae bacterium
TTGTACGGGGACGACCTGCCCTGATACCACGCGATGAATTCGCTGTCGGTGAACTCGCCGCCTTCTGCTGGAGTGATATCACCGGTGGCTCCCGGCCGCACGGCGAAGGTCGGACGGTGATCGTCTCCGACATAACCCGACGCGATGTAGCACATTCCGTGAGCCGCAAACGGTGACGGAATGACCAGGTTCGACATCGTCCCGTCGAATTCCCACAGCAGGTCTCCGTCCGGTGAGTAGCTGCGATTGCGATCCTTTCCATTGACCACAATTTCGGTGCGCAGGTCGTTCTGCCAGACGAACGGCGTGGCCCACGAATGAGTTTCGTCGCGGGATTTCTTCCAGAGTTCGTCACCGGTTGCCGCGTCGAAGGCTGCGATCCACGATTCTTCCAGGTTGTCGTAGACCACGAATACCTGTCCGTCGTGAACCACCGGCGACGCAGCGGCACCGTAGTCGAAGAACGTCTTCTTCGGCTCAATCATCTGCGACCACAGCGGCGTTCCATCGAGGTCGTAACAGAACAGGCCCAGATCGCCGAACAGCACGTACAGCCGCTCGCCGTCGGTCGTGGGAGTCTCCGCCGCGTATGTGCTTTTGGGATGACGCGGCACTTCCGGCCGGCCGGTGTGAGCTTCGTGAGTCCAGACTTCTTCGCCCGTGTTCAGATCGATGCACACGACCAGCCAGTGATGAATTCCCTTCGCAGGTTCTCGCACGCCCTGTCCGAGATACAGGCCCTTTCCCGGAGCGGTATTTTCTTCGTCGCTGACAACAGTTGTCAGAAAGACGCGATCGTTACAGACGACCGGACATGACCAGCCCCATCCTGCCACGTCGGCCACCCACTTTACGTTTTCGGTCGTGCTCCACGTCAGAGGCAGTGCCGGATTGTCCGGCGCGACTCCGTCGGCATTCGGTCCGCGAAAGCGAGGCCAGACGGCATCTGTCGCGCCAGCGATCGAAGGCAGCAACAGGATCACCAGAAAAGCCGCCGCGACGGTTCGCCGCGGAACATGCACCGGAACACTGGTTCCGGCTCGGTCGTTGCGTGACCGGAATGGATCGTTCATGTCGTCGGTTGTCCCGCCTGGTTCTTCAGGAGTCTGTAGTGGTTGTGTAAACTCGGCGCTATGCGAACTCGGCAGCGCTAGCAGTTCGCTGCATATCGCAGAGGAGCGTAGCGGAACGGCAGTCACCTTTCGAATGTTGCTGATCGCGGCAAGCAGGCGAGACTCGCGGGCAGCAGAGGGACTTCGGATCACGAAGTTGGAAATCAGTAGAACACTCGCCGTCGGCTGTGATAGGATTGCACGCACCCGCCTGCAACGTCCCGCCGTGGCTCGGTGCCCCACTGTCATCCGCGGGCACCTGCAAAATCCCTCCGGACCTCAGTCATGCCTGAACATCGCGGTACGGCGAAACAACCCGCCGCAGTCCGTCTGCCGGTTTTCCTGATCGCAGTCGTCACCTGTGCGATAAATACGTCTGCTGTCAGTGCTCAGGAATCGGTGATCGACGAAACCTTCTTCGCCCGTCGGCTGTATCCGGTGATGAAGACGGTGCAGTGCAATCTGTGCCACGGCAGCAACGGAGTCGCGTCAGATACCGTGCTGCAGTTCCCCGGCGAATACGCTACGGACGAACAAGTCGAAGCATTCGGTCTCAGGCTGATGGATCTGGTGGACCGCGCTCACCCGGACCAGTCGCCGCTGTTGCTGAAGCCTACAAACCGCGACGAACACACCGGCGGAGAACGCATCAGGCCAGGCAGCGATGAAGAACGCATTCTGCTGACGTGGATTGAGTTTCTTGCCGACATGCCGGACGACCGCATTCGCCAGGCTCGCGAGAAGATCGCCCGCGCGGAACAGTTCACGCTGCAGCCGCTGACAATTCGCCGGCTGACGCACAGCCAGTACAACAACACGGTGCGAGACCTGCTGGGTGATCGCACTCAGCCTGCCAACGGCTTCCCGAAAGAAGACTTTATCCACGGCTTTCGAAACCAGTTGGAAGGCCAGAGCATCTCGCCGCTGCTGGCCGAAGCGTACGGCAAAGCTGCGGAGCGGCTGGCGGTCGCGGCCTTCCGGGGCGGTGACCCACGCGGCCTGCTGCCGTGCAGTGATGCCGCTTCTTTTGACTCTGAGTGCGTGTCGACGTTCGTCCGGCAGTTCGGGCAGAAGGCCTTTCGCCGGCCGCTGGCGGACAGCGAAGTCGATTCCTACATGCGACTGTTTCAAAGCGAAGCCGAGCGGCTGGCCGACCCGCTGGCTGGCGCGAAGGTCGTTGTCGAAACCATGCTGCAGTCGCCCCACTTTTTGCTTCGAGTCGAACACGGACCGGACGGCGAGTATGCACAGTTCGAAACGGCCAGCCGACTGTCGTACCTGTTGTGGGACACCATGCCCGACGACGAACTTCTGACGCTGGCAGCCGACGGCGGACTGTCAACCGCCGAGCAAATCGAAGCGACCGCGCGGCGCATGCTGCAGGACGATCGCGCGGTACGTTCGCTGGACGAGTTTCTCGCTCAGTGGATGCGTTTCGACAGCGTCCTGTCGGCAACTCGCGACCGGCGTAAATTCCGCGAATTCAGTCCGGAACTCGCGGCCGCGATGGTGGAAGAGACACGTCGGTTGTTTCACCACCTCGTTTGGGACGATCAGAATTTCATGGAATTCTTCACGGCGGACTACACGTTCCTGAGTTCACCGCTGGCCCGAGTCTACGACCTGCCCGCGCCGTCCGAAGAATACATGCGTGTCTCCTATCCGGCAGATTCCGGGCGAGCGGGCGTGCTGGGACACGCGTCGTTTCTGGCAGTCACCAGCAAGCCCGCGGAAACCTCACCGACTGAACGCGGCCTGTTTGTACGCAATCACTTTCTCGGCCAGGAAGTTCCCGCGCCGCCGCCCGGAGTCAACACGAACCTGCCGGCCGTCACCGAAGATACGCCGATGACCAACCGGCAGCGCCTGGATCTGCATCTGAACAGCGAAGCCTGCGCCAGTTGTCACCGACTCATTGATCCGATCGGTCTGGGACTGGAACAATACGACGCGATCGGCGGATT
>CAZHET010000685.1:0-3072 GCA_964531585.1 uncultured Planctomycetaceae bacterium
CAGGCTCCGGAAACACGGCCGATGCCGTTCCGCAGACTCCGATTCGCTTTCAGGATGTCACTGGCGAAAGCGGTGTGCAGTTCACGTATCGCAATGGTCAGGAAGCCGACAACTACGCGATTCCCGAATCGCTTGGCGGCGGGATTGCAGTGTTCGATGCGGACGGTGATGGCGACGAAGACCTGCTGTTTCCCGGCGGAGGCATCATCGACAAGGACCTGAACACGTCCGGGTTGCCATGCGGCTTGTTTCTGAATGCCGGCGATGGGACGTTTGCGGACCGTTCCGTGGTTGCGGGGGCGGACGTGGCAGGCCACTACAGTCACGGCGGCGCGGCGGCTGACTTTGATGGCGACGGATTTCGCGACGTGCTGATTACCGGCTATGGCGGGCTGCAACTGCTGCACAATCAGGGCGACGGAACGTTCATCGAGGTGGCGCTCGCGACGGGCCTGACGGATTCCTTGTGGAGCAGCAGCGCGGCGTGGGGAGACATCAGCCGCGACGGAGCACTCGACCTGTACGTGGCTCACTATGTTGACTGGTCGAAGGACAAGCATCCGTTTTGTCAGGGACCGACGGCCGGACAACGGGAGGTCTGCCCGCCACGGGACTTCAACGGCCTGCCCGACACGCTGTACTTCAGCGACGGCAGCGGCTCCTTCACCGATCAGTCTCAGGCACTACCGCCTGAACCCGAGGGCAGGAAGGGGCTGGGAGTCATCATGGCCGACGTCAACGGTGACCGGCTGCTGGATATCTACGTCACCAACGACACCGTCCCGAACGTGCTGTATCACTCAACCGAAGCCGGAACGATCGAAAACAACTCTCTGCTCAGCGGCACCAGCTTAAGTGATCGAGGCGTACCGGACGGCAGCATGGGCGTGGAACTGCTGGACTTCAACGGCGACGGCCTGTTCGACATCTGGGTCACCAACTACGAACGCGAATCCAGCGCTCTGTACCAAAACCACAACAATCAACTGTTTCGGCATTCCAGCCAGCGAATGGGAGTCAATGCGGTTGGCGCTTTGTACGTCGGCTGGGGCACGTGCGCGATCGATGCCGATCACGACGGCGATGAAGACATCTTCGTTTCCAACGGCCACGTGATTCGGTTTCCCAACAGCGGTTCACTGAAGCAACGGCCGATCCTGTTCGAGAACCAGGCTGGCAGGCGTCTGGTGAATGTCGCTCGTTCGGTCGGCAAATTCTTTACAGAGGAACACATGGGACGCGGAGCCGTCGCGGCGGATCTGGACCGAGACGGCGATCTCGACCTGGTGATATCGCACAATAACGAACCGGCCGCCGTCCTTCGCAATGACACATCGACCGGTGGTGCATGGCTGAAGATTCAACTGACCGGAACGGCTTCGTGTCGCGAAGCCATCGGCACGGTCGTTCGAGTCACGACGACCGACGGCAGCGGAAACGCCATCGTGCAGTCGCGGCAGTGGAAAGGCGGCGGCAGTTACGGGTCCACCGGCAGCCGGTGGATGCACTTCGGCCTGGCGAAGGCAGACAAGGCAGAATCGGTCGCAATTGAGTGGCCGTCCGGCGAGGTCGCTCGCTTTGAGAACGTCGCGGTGAATTCCGAATGGCACGCGATCGAGGGTCGGACGATGCTGACCGGCGTGCCGCACTAATCTCGCTTCCCCGTCAGTTGCCAGGCGGTATGATGCCGGGCGCGTTTTCTTCGCCGTCAGATTTGAGTTCAGCCTTCCGGTTCGCCGCGATGTGGTGCCGCTATGCCAACGATCCAACTTAACGGAACGCCGCGTCAGGTGCCGGCCGAATGCACCGTCGCCGATCTGCTGGAAGATCTGGGAATCAACAACCGCTACTGCGCCGTGGAACAGAATCAGTACGTGGTGCCCCGTGAAGAACACCACGAACGGTTCCTGCAGGACGGCGATTCCGTGGAAGTTGTGACTCTTGTCGGCGGCGGGTGAACGCCTTCGGAATGACGGCGCTGCGTCCGCTCTCACATCAGCATTTCGATCAGCACGCACTTCAGACATTCTCAGGACAGTTCAAACAGCATGAGCGTTTCGATTTCTGCCGCCGGCCCGTCGACTTCCGTCAGGGACCACGAACTGATTCTGGGAACTCACACGCTGCGATCGCGGCTGATTGTCGGCACCGGCAAGTATGCCTCGTTCGAACAGATGCAGGAATGTCTGCAGATCAGCGGCGCGGATGTCATCACAGTAGCGGTGCGGCGGGAACGACTCGTCGATGCTCAGGGCCGCAACATTCTGGATTTCATCGACCTGGACCAGTACACGATTCTGCCGAACACGGCCGGCTGCTTTTCAGCCGAAGACGCGGTGCGAGTCTCCCGGCTGGGACGCGAAATTCTGCGCGGGCTGGAGAACCCCGGGGCTGACTGGGTGAAACTGGAAGTGCTCGGCGATCGCAGGACTCTGCTGCCCGACCCCATCGCCACGGTTCAGGCCTGTCGTGAACTGGTCGATGACGGCTTTCAGGTGCTGTGCTACACGTCCGACGATCCAATGACGGCGCGCCGTTTGAAGGAAGCCGGAGCCACGTCCGTGATGCCGGCGGGAAGTCCGATCGGCAGCGGTCAGGGAATTCTGAATCCCAACAACATCCGCATCTGTCTGGAATATCTGAAGGAGAACGATCCGAACTACCCGGTGATCGTCGACGCGGGAGTCGGTACCGCCAGTGATGTCGCGTTCGCAATGGAATTGGGCTGCGACGGCGTGCTGCTGAATACCGGTATCGCGGGAGCACAGGATCCGCCGTTGATGGCCGACGCGATGCGACAGGCCTGCCTCGCTGGCCGCCAGGCATTTCGAGCAGGACGAATCCCGAAGAAACTCTACGCAACCGCGTCCAGTCCGACAGAAGGCACAATCGTCTGACGCGGCACGTCCGGACCGGCGTCGTCTGATTGGCGACCTTTCACCGGAGACCGCGCTCAACCGGATGAGGCAAGTGGCGGATAACAGTTTGCCGGCCGTATGGCGGCCATTCCCGCGCAAAGCATCTGTGCAAAAACAGAACCGTAGGATGGGACCATTGTCCCGTCCGTGAATT
>CAZHET010000686.1:0-3064 GCA_964531585.1 uncultured Planctomycetaceae bacterium
CCATCATGAGTTCGCTGGACAGCCAGTTCCTGTGCGTCGGAACGATGTTTACCAACGACATCGCCATGCGTTTTGCTCCCGGCGGCCGGCTGTCCGACAAGGCGACGGTCCTTGCGACCCGGCTGTTTATTGTCGGCGTTGTCGTACTGACCTACGGCGTCAGCATGATGGAACTGGGCGACGTGTTTTCGCTGGGAGTCTGGTGCTTCAGCGGTTTTTCCAGCCTGTTTCCTCTGATTTTCGCGGCCCTGTACTGGAAGCGGCTGACAAAAGTTGGCGCCTACGCCTGCGTGCTGGCAGCCGCCGGAACATGGCTGGCACTGTTCCTGCATGGAGTGAATTCCGGAGACCTCGATTTCCAGCTTCGGATTCCCTTTGGCAGCGAACCGCTGGAAGTTATGCCGGTAACGGCCATGCTTGCGGCATCGACAGTCGCCGTAATTGTCGGCTCACTGGTTTCAAAACCACTGCCGGAGGAAACGGTGAAGAAGTTCTTCCCGTAAGCGACGGTGGCGAATTCTTGCGTGCCTTCGTGTGAGACCCGTCGCCCCGCCAATTCCTCGCACCGCGACTTCCGTCGCGGATCGTTACGTTGAGTGTCCTGCCGATCGCTCGCAGATGCTTCCAGCGCGACGCATCCGGAAGCGAATCGGGAACCGGACAGAGCCAATAGTAGCGGGATGCCTCACGGCCGTGGCCCCGCTCATGAGTTCCATGAGTGCGGACCCGTGTGCCCGCGAAAGCGGTCATTTCCAAACTGGCTTGAGTGTCTGGACGGGCCGATCCAATAACAAACGGGCGGTCGCCTTTGTGGAAAGACGACCGCCCGCTGCGTTCCGCGTTCAGGACAGAAACCTGATTCACCTTCCACCGCTGCATTTCGTGGGTGGCCTGCACGGACTCGATTTGTGTCTCGGAAATTCCAAACCGATCAAAAATCCAGGTACACAATCCGGCCGGGGATCAATCGCACGAACTTCACTTTATGGGGCTGAATATCATTGGGGTCCTGGCGGGCTTCCACGCGAACGATATTTTCCGAGCAGTATGTCAGTGGTCGCGTTGTCTCAAACAGCCAGACTCCGTTTGTCATCCGGTAGCCGCCCATGCGCTGGACCTGAATGTTCTGTTCAATTCCGTGATCGCGGACGGCCAGCATTGCCGCGCGAGGATGCTCGTCTTCCGGGATCGGGTGCGACGCCCGGGTATAAGTTTCGCCGATGGTGCCTGGCGGCGGAGCGTCACTGCTGCAGCACGCGCAGGCCATCGGCATGCACGCCGGACCCCCAATCGAAATGGCGGGCATCGCACACCCAGCGGCAAGAAAGCCGTGGCCCGGATGATGGAAGCCTGCCTGGACGTTTCCGGTGGTCACCAGCGGAAGGCACAGCAGTGCCAGAAGCAATAATTTGTAACGAAGATTCATTGTCCTGCGTCTCCCAGTGATCAACAGCGTTGGTGAGGTCGTCAGTCGCACGTAGCGTTGGTTCAGATTGTCCCGGTCGATTGCCGGCGTCGCCGAAGCTCATCTGTTGCAGTCGCAGACGTCATAAGTTTGTGTGCCTGCTTTCCGGCGAATCCAGCGATGGTCGGGCATTCGTCATTGCCGTGCCGGAAAACTACCACTCGCCGGACATTCTGCAGTCGAATTCTCACCAACCGCGGACATTGAACGGACTTCTTCCGCCTGTCAGCCTGGTCAGGCTGACGGGAGAAGCTTTTCCGTTCGCGTCGCATGGCGTGTGCTGTTCAGGGCATTCGACATCGATTGAGATTCCTGCAGCGGCCTGCGAGACTCTGACGGGAACCTGAAACGGCAGCCGCAGCCCACTTAAGTTCAGAAATGCAGAACTACAAACAGCAATTCATCGAGTTCATGGTTCGCGCTCAGGTGCTGACGTTCGGTGACTTCACGACGAAGAGCGGCCGGAAGACTCCGTTCTTCATCAATACCGGCCGGTACTGTACCGGGCGGCAGATAAACCGACTCGCCGGGTTTTACGCGGATGCCATTGAGGCTCAGACCGTCGACTTCAATGTTCTGTTCGGCCCGGCATACAAGGGAATTCCGCTGGTGACGGCGGTCGCTATGGAACTCGCTCGCCGAGGCACGAACCGGTTGTTCTGTTTCAACCGCAAGGAAGCCAAGGATCATGGCGAAAGTGGCTCTCTCGTCGGTCACACTCCGGTGGCGGGCGACCGGGTGCTGATCGTGGAAGACGTGACGACAGCCGGGACTTCCATTCGCGAAACGGCACCGCTGCTGCGTGCGACGGCGGACGTGACTCTGGCCGGACTGGTGGTGTCGGTCGATCGCATGGAACGGGGACAAACCGAGCGAAATGCACTGACCGAACTACGCGATGAGTTCCACATGACGACCTTCGCGATCGTTACGATTGAGGAAATCGCGGAATTCCTGCACGGCCGCGATGTCGATGGACAGGTCGTCGTAACGGACGAACTGTACAATCAGATCCAATCCTATCGGCAGCAGTACGGCGGCCGCGAATAGCGTGTCCGCGGAATCGACAGAAACAGTTCCTGAAACTGACTATGGCAGCACACGATTATTACGACGTTTTGGGGGTATCGCGGTCCGCGTCGGCCGACGAAATCCGTAAGGCTTACAAGAAGCTGGCTCGCAAATATCACCCCGATGCGAACGCCGATGACGCGAGCGCTCAGCAGAAGTTCTCCGACATCACAGAAGCGTACGACGTCCTGAGCGACGAGGACAAACGGAAGAAGTACGATCAGTTTGGTCAGAACTGGAGCCGGGTCGGAGCCGGCGCGGGCGGCGCAAATCCGTTCGAAGGCTTCAGCGGCGGTGGCGGTTCGGCATCGTTTGATCTCGAAGACATTCTGGGCGGCATGTTCGGCGGTGGTGCCGGTGCCGGTGCCGGTCGCAGTCCATTCGGCGGAGGAGGCGGTCCGTTCGATCTCTCCACCGCGCGCTTTCTACAGAGTCTGCCGCCGCAGCAGCGGCTGACCCTGCTGCTCGTCTATGGCGAGCGCTTCGATCACATCGATGCGGGCAGGGTGCTCGACGTGCCGGCGGAGA
>CAZHET010000687.1:0-3058 GCA_964531585.1 uncultured Planctomycetaceae bacterium
GTACGGTGCGGAGATGTACGGTGTCGCGACCTGAGGAGCCGCGTAGCTCGGAGCATAGCCGGATCCAATCGTTGTCGGAGCCGCCCAGGCTGCCTGTGGAGCAACAGCACCGCCGTATGCCATCGACTGCTGGCCCCACGGATACTGAGTCTGATACGTCGTCTGCGGAACGTACTGTGTCACAGCCCGGTAAGTCGTGACCGGAACCTGAACGGCACTAAACTGCGGCTGAGGTGCAGCGCTGGTGCAGTCGCAACCGGGTTGAATCGGTGCCGGCGCATAGGCAGGAGCGAACGACGGCGCGTAGACCGGCGGTGCCGGAGCGTAGCCGTAGCCACCTGCGTATGGAGCGGGAAAGCCGCAGCCGCCGTAGCCTCCTCCGTATCCGTAAGCCCCGCCGCATCCGTAGCACCATGTGCAGGGATTCAGCAGCGAGAACGGAAAGAAGCAGCACGCCTGCGCGGCGGAAGCGGCGCAGACCGCAACCACGAAGGTGAACAACTGGATGCAGAGTGAACGTTTCATTTGCTTTGATTCCTCGGCCCTGAACAGTGGCGACGCGTGGGATGGGATGTGGGAAGCCCGCCAGCCTGATCAGATTCTGAACTGAAAAGGTTACCTGTTCTGTGTGATCGGCATTTCCGGACCGCGAACTTGAGCAGAACCGGAAATTCTTCAGAATTGACTCAAGTTGCAGCCTGGAAGGGATTTCCAGCAAATCCAGTCGGCGGTTTGCGGCTGCCTCCGCAGTTTTTACCTGACGGATGCGTGGTGCTCGCAGCACCACCTTCAGGCGGAATCTTCAAGGAAATTTGCGAAATCTGCGCCGATTTCCGCTTGCGCCAGATTGTGCAACGCCTTCGGCCAGGATTTCGGCCCGACACCGACGGGCGCGATCTGACACAGATTTGCCAGCCTAACCCGGATGATTCACGACACGGTACGACGGGACTACGATCGCGTCGTACTACCGCGGCGGGATCGGAGACCCGTTGAATCGCCGCGACGGGATCAGAGTCCCGTCGCACGGTGTGCTTCTTCGTCCTTAGCAGCGGGGCCAGCAGCGGGGCCAGCCAGCGGACGAACAGTGCGGCCACGCCAGCCATGAGCCCACAACATTCGTTGGCATTCTGCAGGGTTTTTCGCGAATCTTCACAGCTCGCCTGTTCCCCCCGGAGACCAAGAGATGCAGCGAATCCTGACAGCCGCTTTATTCATTGCTTGTGCGTCCGCCGCGGTGGCCGGCGAGCCGAAGAATGTCTGGCCGCAACTGGCACCTGGAGAAACGGCGGCGACGGCGGGCGAAGTCCTGCCGTTTCGAAAGGACGAAAATCCGCCGGTCACGCGAGTCATCAGCATCACTCGTCCGACTTTCACATTCTGGCCCGCCGACAGACCGAACGGCAGCGCGGCAGTCATCCTTCCCGGCGGTGGTTTCGGAAAAGTCGTTACAGACAAGGAAGGGACCGAAGTCGCCGCGTGGCTGAATGCTCACGGAGTTTCCGCTTTCGTGCTGAGCTATCGCACGACAGACTCCACAGCAGGAATTGCCGGCTGGAAGAAGCCGCTTCAGGACGCTCAGCGAACTCTGTCGCTCGTGCGTTCGCGGGCCGGCGAATGGAAAATCGACACGCAGCGTATCGGCCTTATCGGATTCTCCGCGGGAGGACAGGTCGCTGCCCGGCTGCTTTGCGACGGTGGCCGAAAGTCCTACGATCGCATCGATGAAGTCGACGACGTCCTGCACCGCCCGGATTTTGCGATGTTGATCTATCCGTGGAATCTCTACGACCGCAATGCGGACACTCTTGCCGACGACTTTCGCGTTCAGGCAGACGCTCCGCCAACTTTTTTGGTTCACACCGATGATGACAGAGCGTCGTCGCTGAGTTCCGTCCTGTTTTATGCAGAGCTGAAAAGGGCCGGCGTTCCATCTGAACTTCATGTGTACGGAAAAGGCGGGCATGGCTACGGCCTGCGACCGATCAGGGATTCGCGGATCTCCACCTGGCCCGAGCACGCAGAGTTCTGGTTACGAACGACCGGCTTCGTTCGTTGATGCTTTTTAACGATGCCAATTGACAGGAACCGATGGCAATTGACAGGACAGTTTGCGAGCTAATGGTGACCGTTGACGAAATTATCCGCTTTCTGGACGACTTCGCTCCGCCGGATCTGGCCGAAGACTGGGACAACGTCGGTCTGCTGATCGGCCGACGTTCAGCGGATGTGCAGCGACTTATGACGTGCCTGACGCTTAGTCCCGATGTCGCGGCCGAAGCGATCGCCGCCGACGTTCAGCTTGTCGTGACGCATCATCCGGTCCTGTTTCGAGCGACGAAACGGCTGACCTCGGACGATCGCGACGGACAAATGCTGCTGGATCTGATCGAAACGGGCGTCGCGGTCTTCAGCCCGCACACGCGATTTGACAGTGCCGCGGCGGGCATCAACCAGCAGCTTGCCGAATCTCTTGGGTTGCGGAATGTTCTTCCAATCCGCACCTCAGAAGTGCTGCCGCAACTTGGCAGCGGTCGCTGGGGGGGGCTGCAGAGCCCAACGACGCTGGCCGAATTCCTCGGTCAGGTCCGGCGCATTGCTGCGGCACCGTACGTCGAATTCGTCGGTCAATCCGATTCGATTGTGGACTGCGTCGGTGTTGGATGCGGATCTGCCGCCGAGTTTCTCAGCGACGCCGTGAAACTTGGCTGCGATACGTATGTCACCGGCGAAGCTCGCTTTCACGCTGCACTGGAGGCTCGTGCGGCAGGAGTCAACCTCGTGCTGGTCGGCCACTATTCCAGCGAACGACCGGCCGTTGAGCGACTCGCGGAGATCATTGGTCAGCAGTTTCCGGAGATCCAGTCATTCGCCAGCCAGCGCGAATCCGACCCTCTGAGCGTGTACTCGGGCTGACTCATCGACATGGCAACGGCGTTCGCGGTACTCTGCCAGGTAAGTACTTGCGCGGAATTCTGTTCCGGGTGCCTGTCAGCGGCCGGTCAATGTCACTCACTTTAGCTCTGATCTGTGAGCGGCACGGCGCTAGCCGCCGGTT
>CAZHET010000688.1:0-3056 GCA_964531585.1 uncultured Planctomycetaceae bacterium
CACGGTCGAGGCATGAATTGCAACGCTTTTCTACTGCATCGCCCGGCAACAATGCCGGTCCTGGCGTTAGCGATGTGGCTTCACGTCGGCCCATTTATCGGCTCTCCGCAACTGGCTTCGCGCACCGGTCCGCCACTGAACAATCTCGCGTTCCGGCCTTGCAGGATGAGTTACGCAGGCAGATCTACAGCAACGGGTAATTGCTTCACACCTGCCCCGTACCTCATCCGGCGGGGACTGCGAGCGATTCGTCCCCACAGGTCGTGGCCGGGATATGGTCATAACCGCACGGAACGTGCTCGGACAACGCGAAGTCGGATTCGGTTGCAGGTGCGGTGACCGAGATTGTCAGTTGGTGGTTGAGCGGTGCTCAGATTGCGAATGAACGATGGTTGGTTGGCGGGACGGTCGGGTGGTCAGGCGGTGTGCGTTTGGCTCGACCGCAGTTTGCTGACGTCGTCGCTCGTGGCGAGTGGGAATCGCTGCAGGAGCAGGTCATCGGTCAGCAGGGTGAGCTGGACGTCTCGGAAGGCGGGGTTGTTGAGGGCTTGTTGCTGGATTGCGTCGGCGGAGGCCTGGGCTTCGTGTTCGAGGGCGGGATGGTTCAGCCGCGCGGAGTATCGGTGGTCTGTGGTCAGGGGTTGGGATTCAACCATCTCTGCTTCGTCGGAACTGAACTACTGTCTTTCATTCGAACACAAGCGGTGTGCTGCTGCCTGGTGGAGCAACACGGAAGCCGACTTTGCCGTCCATCACGTCGATCAGCAACTGGCCGCAGACTTCCGCTCGCCAGCCTTCCAGAATTCTGGGCGTTCCGTGTCCGTTCTGGCCGAAGCGGTGGTAGCGCACCAGTTCGTTCAGGTCGCGGTTGTTGGCCACGAGCGTCTGAGCAATGTCGAGTTCGGCACAGCGATTCGACAGGGACAGCGAAAGCAGCTTACCGATGACCTGCTCGTCGGACGACGATTCCTGGCGACGGTCTGCGGGGCGAGACGGCAGTTCGTCGTCGGGAATGCTGCAGGCTTCCTGAATGACTTCAACGATCCTGTCGATCTGGCGTTTGAAGTCGGCACGGTTCAGGTCGCGCGTGGCCAGGGCCTGGCGACTGGTTTTCGGCTTGCGTTTTGCCAGGTCGATCATCAGGTCGTCTCGCATGATGCGGCGTACCGGACGATTTCGCTGGACGGCTTCGTCTTCCCGCCACTGCGCCAGACGCTGCAGCACGGCGAGGTCACGGCGTGAGAGCTTGTGAGCACCGGAAATGCGTTCCCACGGCGGCGTCGCGTCATCGGCCTGAATATCGGCGATCAGGCGTTCGAATTCCGCTTCGGCCCATTCCAGCCGTCCCTGTTTTCGCAGGCTGGCGACCTGCCGCTTCCAGATGGCCGGGACGTATTCGACGTCTTCCAGAGCATACCGCAACTGGTCGTCGGAGAGCGGACGTCTCAGCCAGTCGGTGCGAGTCTGGCTGCTGTCGACCCGCCGATTCAGCACGCGCTGTACGATTGCCGAATACGACAGCGGGTAGCTGCGACCTCGAAACCCTTCAGCCATCTGAATGTCGAACAGTTTTCGCGGCGGCCTGCCGATCAACTGCAGGCAGAAGCGGATCTCCGCCTGTCCGCCGTGGACGACAACCGTCGTGGAATCGTCCGCCATGATCTCCCACCACAGCGACAGATCACCGACGGCCAGCGGGTCGACGGCGACACTTTGTTCCTCAGTCGCAAACTGCAGCAATCCGAGCGCTGGCCGGTAAGTGCTTTCCGAAACGAATTCGGTGTCGAACGCGACGACGCCAACATCCTGAATGTGGCGACACAGATCAACGAAGTCCTCGTGGTGAGAAATGACGGGTGAATTCATGATGAGGAAGGACGAAGTTCGCTGCAGACGGTTAGGCAATGGCAGACAGGTCGCAGCTCGTACACGGCGGCGGTGCAATTGTGACGGTGAGTGGGTGAGCCGTGTACGGCGGCAGCCAGTAACCGCGGCGATTCTGGCGTCCCGCGGACCTGCTCCGCAAGCCCGCGTGGGGCATTCACTTCCGGCTTTCGGCCGAATTTCCACCCGGAGTGCCCGGAATCCCGGTCAGACGTCCAAAATGCAGGAATTCCGCTCTGGACGATTTGCCCCGGCGGCGGTGAGTGCAATAACGTGATACACCCGACTGACGGCAGTTTCGCCGACCCATTCGATAACGGACACCGCACAACCGGAAGCAGAACTGATAATGGAACGCCTGGTCGAAACCACACAACTTGCTGACGGGCAGCGGCTTTCTGTCGAAGTGGACGACGTGCCGGCTCTGGTCATTCGGCAGGGCGACGAGTTTTACGTCATCGAAGACGTCTGTTCCCATGACGGCCAGCCGCTGACAGACGGCGACATCGCGAACTGTGCCATCATCTGTCCGCGGCACGGTGCGAAGTTCGACCTGAAAACCGGGGCGGCGCTGTGTATGCCCGCCACGCGGCCGATCCGGACGTTTCGTGTGGAAGTCCGCGACAACGTCGTCTGGGCGGGACCAAAGTGAGCTTCCGCCCCCGATTTTGTTGAGCAATGCCGTTCCGGCCTTGTTCTGAACACACAACCGGAGAAGAGATAATGACGCCTGAGCCTGACAACAACGCGCTGCCTGATTCCGCCGCCCCGGACGAACAATCCGGCGCGGCAACGGACTCGGATTCCGAAGCGGTTCCTTCGACCGAGACCACTTACATCGAAGCCCTGAAGCAGGTCATTGACCCGGAACTGATGGTCAATATCGTGGACCTTGGTCTGGTCTACTCCGTCGCCCAGGACTCGGAAGACGACACCAGGGTTGCGGTCGAGATGACGCTGACCAGCCCGGCGTGCCCGGCCGGGCCGCAGATTGTGCAACAGGCAAAAATGGCTTTGGAACGGCTGCACGATGTCAGCGAAGCCCGGATCACGATGACGATGTCACCGCCGTGGACCCCCGAACGCATGACGGACGATGCTCGCGACCAGCTTGGCATCTTTTAGGCGTTTGGGCGGTGAGAATTTCCATGTACGATGGCCGTCCAGGGCAG
>CAZHET010000689.1:0-3050 GCA_964531585.1 uncultured Planctomycetaceae bacterium
TGATAGACGCCGGGTCAAAGCCGGGGCTGTCCATAATGACAAACCCCTTCTCGGTGATCGGTTCGGCGTATTTGAACACGCCTCGCAGCGGCGATGTTCCGCCCTTGGCAATGGCCCCGAGCGACTTTTCGAAGATCGTAGTCAGGCCGCCATTCTTGTTTCCCACCGACGGATTGTTGTCAATTGAAGCGTCGTGGCGGCGAGCGTAGTCTTCCCACCAGTGGATGCGTTCCAGCAGTGCTTCACCGACTTCTCGTGTGATGGCCCGCCGAGTCAGCAGGTGTTCTGCTCCGTAGATCTCGGTCGTTTCTGACAGGATCGCGGTGCCTCCGTGAGCCACCAGCAGATCCGCGGCGACTCCCACGGCAGGATTCGCCGTAATCCCGCTGTTGCCGTCGCTGCCGCCGCATTCCAGTGCGACTTTGAGTTCTGACAAGGGAATCGGCACACGCTGCACCCGATTGGCGTCCGGCAGCAGATCGCGCAGAACGCCGACGGCCTGATCCACCGTTTTGCGAACTCCGCCGACTTCCTGAATGTTCAGCACCAGCGGCCGATCGGCAACGGTCGCGGAACCGGCCGTCGTCGCACCGTTGCGACCCAACTGCACCAGTTTGTGTTCGCGTTCCAGGTGAGTCGCCTGAGCCGTCTCGCAGCCGAGCCCCAGCACCAGGCAGGCCGCGATGTTGGGGTGTTCGGCGAAACCAGCCAGTGTTCGGTTCAGTTGCCGATGATCTTCACTGTCGAACGCCATCGCACAACCGCCTTTGTGAACCAGCGGGACGATGCCGTCAATGTTCGGAAACGCGGACAGATCCGTTGCGGCAAGTTCTTTAGCCACGTAGCGAGCGGTCGTGGCCGAACAGTTCACCGTGCTGATCAAAGCGATGTAATTGCGAGTTCCCGCCTTTCCGTTGGCACGACGGTATCCCATGAACGAACGCGGCTGGTCGGGAATCGCCGGGTGGCGAATTTCCGTCGCGAATTCATAATCCAGGCCCGGCTTGGTGGCGGTCACGTTGTGAACATGCACCCAGTCGCCGGGTGCGATGTCAGCCGACGCGTAGCCAATGGTCTGGCCGAATTTCAGGATCGCGGAGCCGGCACTGATGGGAAGCACAGCGATTTTGTGCCCCTGCGGTATGTCCTGAGCGACGGTGAATGTCTGTCCGTGATGACTGATGGACTTCTGCCGCGGCAGAATTCCGCGAGCAACCGCGGTGTTGTCAACCGGGTGAAGTTGAAGAATGAGTGAAGATTCCGGTGTTGGCAAGGTGGGTTCTTTCGTCAGCAGCGATTTCAAAACAGGTGCAGGATGCGTTTTGGCAACGTGTCGGAACCGGCGTTGCGAAGACGGCGACTGAATCTGTCGGTGCGAATGCAGAAATGGAACAGCGAGGACGTTACAATAGCCGGTTCCGCGAGATTCGCCATTGAAGAAGTCAACACCGCAGCGGTATCGTTGAGAGCCCGGTTCTGCCGACGTTCTCCGTTCGTTCTTTTGCTCTGCGAGTCTCCGACCTATGACTGGTTCCGACCAAAACCCGCCGAACAGTGCGCTGAACCGGGTTCGTCACCACGGAATGGTGTGCCTGCTGGCAGCCGCTCATCTGCCATATCTCTATGCGTACTTTGTTGAGCTGTGGCAGAAGACTCACTACCAGTTCTTTCCGTTTGCTCTGGCCGCATTTGCATGGCTGGCGTGGACTCGGGCGGACGGCCCGACCGGCCAGCATACGGCGCTGAAAGTTCTGCTGATCCTGGCCGACGTGGGACTGCTGGTTGCGGCCGTATTATTTGCTGCTCCGTGGATGGTGGCCGCGGGAGCCGTTCTGTTGGCGCTGGCGGTCTGCATGACCACGCGAGATCGCGACTTTGAAATTTCACTGGCCTACCTGGTCGTTCTGCCGTTGCTGACGCTTCGCCCGCCGCTGAATTACGACTTAAGACTGATCCAGTGGCTGCAGAGCGCAACCACGGCCGTCGCCAGCAAGCTGCTGCACCACTTCGAATATCTGCACCTGCGCAAGGTCAATGTACTCGCGATGCGCGGCAAGGAACTGCTGGTTGAAGATGCCTGCAGTGGTGTGCAGTCCCTGTTTACGGTGCTGTTTCTGGCAGCAATGATCGTTGCCCTGAACCGACGGAAGATCCCTCACACGGTCATTGTGCTGTGCAGCGGTGCGATATTCGCCGGCGTGATGAACGTTCTGCGAGTCAGTTCCATCGCCGTTGCCTGGCATGACCACCAGTTTGATCTTTCCGGTGGCTGGCAGCACGACGCAATTGGTTATCTGGCGCTGCTGGTTGCAGCGGGACTGGTTTACAGCGCGGATGCGTTTCTGAGTTTCTTCACTGACCCGGTGCCGGACGCGGGAACCAGCGGCCTGTCGGCCATGTTGGTTAATCCGCTGACAAGCCTGTGGAACCGGTTCTTCGGTGTCATCCCACGGACGTGACGGGACACCCTCGCCCGGCGCGTGTGTCTGTTGTTGTGACGTTTCCAAGTTGCCACGTTTCGTTCCCTGTCCGCTCGTGAAGACTGGTCATCCCGATGTCTAAAAAGTCCCTGACAAACAAACCAGCGGCTGTGTCACCGGAAGAACCGGAAGTTGATCCTCGCGACTGGCCCGGTCTGCGAGACCTGATGCGCCCCACCTACCTGTTTCAGTGGATGTGGGAGTTCACGGAATGCTGGTTCATGTCGCGCGCCTACGGTCGGCTGCTGCTGGGCCTGCCGTTTCTGATCGTCGCCGTTGGAGGCGGCAGTTATGTATGGTGGCTGCGCCGGGCACCGCAGGCCGAAATGATTTCCGCCTATGAGGACGGTGTGCAGGCTGCGATGGAGGACGGTCGCCATGAAGATGCTCTGCTGTACATGCAAAGCCTGGTACAGCAGCGACCACTTCAGGAACGCTACCGTTACAACCTGGCGTTGTTCCTGCTGAAAGCCGGACAAACAGATGCCGCAATGCACCAGATCAACGAACTGACACCTCTGGACAAGGCCGGCTTCATTCCGGCTCGCGTCTGGCTGGCCGTGCAGGCAA
>CAZHET010000690.1:0-3046 GCA_964531585.1 uncultured Planctomycetaceae bacterium
CGAGCGACTGGAGCTTTCTTCAGGAACTGCGGCGAACTTACCCTGATCGAACGCTGCTGGGCAGCGGCGATCTGTTTTGCGCAGAGGACTGCGTACGTATGCTGCGCGACACGGGTGTCAATGGAGTGACGGCGGCTCGGGGGTCCATTGGCAATCCGTGGATCTTTCGTCAGTGCGAGGAACTGCTGGCCGGTCGCCCGTTGCCTGCCGCACCGTCGGTTTTCGAGCAGCGCGACGTGCTGCTGGAACACTATCGCCTGGCGGAAGTTGCCTACGCCGGCAGGGCGTCTCGGCAGTTGCGGAAGTTCGGTATTCGCTACGCCGACTGGCATCCGGACACCGACGACGTTCGGGCTGACTTCATCGCGGCCAGAGACGGCGCGGACTGGCACAGTGTTGTGCGTCGCTGGTATTCCCGCGACCAGGCAGGTGTTTATCCGGCGAACCCCGGACTGACAAAGCCTGCCGCTGCGGCGATGCAGGAATGAAGCCCTGAGCGTCACAGCTCACTGCAGCCCGAGACTCCGGACGTTCGACGCAGTGCGCTGAACCTCGCGAGTTCAACACCTGCGGTCATGGACTCGATCGTGTCGCCGTTCAAGGGCTCGACGATAAATGTCCACGTACCGGTTCGCGCTGCGGTGCCAGGACCAGTCGGCCGCCATGCCGGTGTGCATCAGTTGGTTCCAGACCGCCTTGTCTCGATAGGCCTTCGTCGCGCGTTCGAATGTTTTGGCGAATGCTCCGTCGGTGTAATCGGTGAACGTGAAGCCGGTGGCAGTGCCGGCTTCCAGAGTCTGCGGCGTGGTGTCCACGACGGAATCAGCCAGACCGCCCACGGCGCGCACGACCGGCACTGTTCCATAACGCAGGCTGTACATCTGATTGAGACCACAGGGTTCGAAGCGACTGGGCATCAGGAAGGCGTCTGCTCCGGCTTCAATCTGATGAGCCAGCCCTTCGTCGAAGCCCACGTGAACGGCGACCTTTTCCGGATCGTGAGCCGCCAGATACTGCAGATGGCCTTCGTAGCGAGGATCGCCGGTTCCCAGAAACGCGACTTGCACGTCCTGATGAAGAATGCGAGTCGCTGCTCCCGCGATCAGATCAAGGCCCTTCTGGTCTGACATGCGCGACACCATTCCGAAGAGCGGCACGTCGGCCCGGTGTGGCAGTCCCAGTCGATCCTGCAGATGCCGCTTGCAGGTGGCTTTGCCGGTGGCGGCTGATTCGAACGTGTACGTGGCGGGAAGGTGCCGGTCCGTGGCCGGATTCCATTCGTCGGTATCGATGCCGTTCAGAATGCCGGTCAGATCCCGGCGGCGCTGAATCAGAACCGTGTCGAGGTGCTCACCAAATTCCGGCGTGCAGATTTCGTTCGCGTAGGTCGGACTGACGGTGGTGATCTGATCGGCGAAGCAGATACCCGTTTTCAACAGGTTCAGGTCGCCCCAGAATTCCATGTGATGCATGTTGAAGTAGCGCCATTCCATGCCGGTCAGCGGCATGTCCAGATGCCAGAATCGGCCCTGGTACGCCATGTTATGCAGCGTCATCACAGATGCTGCGTTTTCGAAGCCAGGCAGATGAGCGTACTGGGCGTGCAGCAGAGCGGGAACCAGTCCGGTCTGCCAGTCGTTGGCATGAATAATGTCGGGGCGCAGAACCATCTGGCGGCAGATTTCCAGCACCACACGGCTGAAGAAGCAGTATCGTTCGCAGTTGTCTACGTAGCCTTCGCCGTGTTCCATGTACAGATTCGGGCGATCAAAGTAATACGGCTGCTGCACCAGCAGTACGGTCACGCTGGTGTCCGGCAGCGTGGTCCAGTTGACTCCCGCGGCCATTCGCCGACCGTTCATGGCAACCGCCAGCCTTAGCCCGCTGTCGGAAACCGACGGAAGCCGGTCGTGTTTCTCTTTGCGAATGACCCGGTAGTCGGGAACGATCATCGTGACGACGTGCCCCTGAGCATCGAGCGCCTTGGCGAGAGCCGTTGTCACGTCGGCCAGACCACCCGTCTTGGAAAACGGAACTGCTTCCGAAGAAGTCAGGACGATGCGCAGGCGGTCGGAAGTAATCATGCGGTGTGCTCAGTCAGGGGAAGCGCGGTTCCGCGCGATTCGCCAGCCCGTTTTGGGAGAACCTGCGAGTGGCGGATGAGTCATCGCGTTGCCGGTGGGTGGCCATTGGACCGAGGTCAGACCGCGGATTCAACCCACGCCGTCGACCAGTCGCGATGATGCCTGCGGAACGTCAGCAACCCGCGCTGGCTGGTTTGCGAGAGCGAGAATCGGCTTTCGAAGGTCACCGCGTCTCCTGGAAGTCGTGCGCAGTCAAGTGACCCGCTGATCCGGAACGCGTTAGCGTCCGGTTGCCGGGCGAACCGGGTGCTAAAGCATGCCGGCTGATTGGCAAATCGGGTGGAAGGTTGCCAACGACAGGTTGCGGGATTGTCGACGTGGGAGAGGCGACGAGTCCATGTGCTCTGGCAGGGTTCGTGTTGTGTCAGCGGCGGACCGTCGCACAGTGGGGCGGGGGCGTTTCAGCCGGTGCTTCGCGTTCGTTGTGGGACTGCTGACGAGTCAGTAGGCTTTGCGGCTTTTCCGGGAACTGCGTACACCGAGCGGGAAGGCTGAACGATGAAGAATGATCTGTTTGATCTGACGGGGAATACGGCCGTGGTGATCGGCGGCACGGGCGTTCTGGGCGGCAGCATGGCGGATGCTCTGGCCGCCTGTGGAGCGAAGGTTGCCGTTCTGGGACGCAGCGCGGAACGTGGTGCAGATCGTGTGCGGGCCATCGAGGAGGCCGGCGGAACGGCCATGTTTCATGCGGCGGATGCTCTGGACGCCGACTCGCTGGCCGTCGCCCGTGATGCCATCAACGAACAGCTTGGTCCGGTCAGCATTCTGGTCAGTGCGGCCGGCGGCAATCGGCCGGACGCCACTTTGCCACCAGGAAGTGACTTCTGCAAACTTTCGACCGACGCCTGGCGTGGAGTCTTTGATCTGAACCTTGTCGGCGGGGCCGTGTTGCCGGCTCA
>CAZHET010000691.1:0-3044 GCA_964531585.1 uncultured Planctomycetaceae bacterium
GGCTCGTCACGTCGGAGCGTGACGGCTCCGTAGCCATCACGCTCCGCGTGATGAGCCGCGCTGATGGCACTCAAGATCCACAGCCCGCACTCGCCCGGATCTATGTCGCCCGGTAAGCTCACCCCATGGCCGACCTCCACTTCTTCGACCGCAATCAGGACTACACCGTCGTTGAACGAAAGTTGCCTCATTGGGTGCAGCCCGGAGTCATTGCGTTCATCACCTTTCGTACCATCGACTCGATTCCGAAGCCCGTTCTGGCCCGATGGCGAATCGAACGTGCCAACTGGTTACGTCAACACGCGATCAACCCTCTCGCTGCCGACTGGCGACAACGTCTTGCGGAACTGCCCCGCGACCAGCAGCAGGATTTCTATCGCACGTTTTCCCTCAAGTGGCATGCGGGTCTTGATGACTGCCACGGAGCGTGCGTCCTGCGACAACCGCCGCTCGCAGAGATCGTCGGCGCAAGTTTGAAATACGCCGACGGTGAGAAGTACTTCCTGACCGACTTTGTCGTCATGCCCAACCACGTCCATTTGTTGTGTGCGTTTGTTGATGATGAGGGTCTGCTGCAACAGTGTGAATCCTGGAAACGCTTCACGGCCGGAAAAATCAACAAAGCACTCGGACAGAGCGGCCGTTTCTGGCAACAGGAAGGCTTCGATCATTTGGTGCGGTCCGAAGAACAGTTCCGGTACTTTCAGAAGTACATCGCCAAGAATCCGCAGAAAGCTGGCCTGAAGGCCGGCGAGTATCTGCATTATTCGGCTGGCGTGTAGAGCCTCGGTTCATTCGTCCGGACGAAGGGGAAGCATGGAAAGTAAGTCTGGCTGCGCGCCGCTCGTCAGGCGGAGCGTGACGGCTCCGTAGCCATCACGCTCCGCGTGATGAGCCGCGCTGATGCAGACTCGGTCTTGCAGAGAGTCGGAAGCTCAGGCTGAAATTCGGCCAGCGCTGGTGCGGGCTATTCGTTCCGTTCCTCTTACCGCGGCCCGTCGGCATGTCGGGCAACGCCTGCTCCGGTTCCGCGATGCCGCTGTTCAACTCAGTCAGGAGGTGCTGTAGAATGCGTGGCGGTCATCCCTGTTCACCACGCGAGGTATCTCATGGCTTCGGTCATCCATCAGCGGTTCTCCGTTGCCCAGTACGATCGAATGATCGACGCGGGCATCATCGCCGAAGACGAACCAGTAGAACTCATTCACGGGGAGATCGTGCGGAAAATGCCCATCGGAAAACGACACGGAGCGACGGTGAAGCGGCTGAACCGACTGCTGTCCACGCTTCTGGCAGATCGTGCGGTGATCGGAGTCCAGGATCCCGTTGTGCTGGCAGAAAGTGAACCGGAACCGGACATCTCGGTTCTTGCATCGCGTGATGACTTCTATGCGTCCTCGAAGCCCCACGCGAAGGACGTCCGACTGCTGATCGAGGTTGCCGATACGTCTCTCGAGTACGACCGTGAGGTCAAGCGACCGCTGTATGCTCAGGCGGAGGTCGCGGACTTCTGGATCGTCAACCTGATCGATTCCGTCGTGGACGTCTATCGCGATCCGCAGCCCGACGGCACGTACGCGTCCGAAGTCTCCTTCGCACACAGCGACGTCGTGCGTCCTCTGGCGTTTGCCGATGTGGAACTGCCAGTCAGCGAAATTCTGCCTCCGGCATAAGGCAAACACGGCAACTGCCAAATACCTTCTCCGGACAGCACCAAAAGTGGATGGCTGCCCCGGAAGGTTCATGCGAGTCGTTCGCACTGCCTCGACCTGTTCCTCGGCTAAGGTTCTCGCTGAGTGCCCACTGAAACGGCTGCACGATGGCGATCCGATCCCGCCGAAGCGACGCCACGCGACCAGAATCTCAACGCAAAAGAACGATGTCTCGTGCGGGGCAGATCCTCCGAAATGGTAAAAAAGCATCGAACACAGAAAACGCCGCGTCGCACAGACGGTGGCCGCCACCATGGCAGCGAGCGCCGCGGCGAACGCAGCAACGGTGTTCCGAGCGGCGGTGTTCGAGCGTTCGTGCGACAGGTCTGGCGGAACCGCGCGGGAACAATCGGCTTCCTGTTGAGCCTGCTGCAACTGGTGCTCTACGGCGCGATGTTTGCGATGATGGCGGTGCTGGTCCAGTCCGGTAAGGCGAAGGACCTGGACGAAGGGTCGGCGGAATCGTGGGTGGTTGTGGGGCTGCTGTTCGGCGGTTTGCTGACCACGGCCGTTGCTCTGTTCCTCTCGCTGTACGGAGCAATCCGGGGCACTCCGAAGACACTTGCCATCGTCGGCCTGTGCCTGTCATTCTTTGTCGGAGCCACCGTGACGTTCGTTCTGCTGATCGGTGCCCTGAACGCCGACGGCGGCTGAGACACACGTATGAACAACCCGGATCTCGAGAAAACTCAATCGCGAAGAGCGGGCGGTGCTTCTGAAGGGCTGATCACGAATACCGTCGCGCTGACGGGAGTCGTCCTGGCGGTTGTGGCGGTGGCGTTGTACGCGTGGCTGTTTTACGCGGTGAGCCTGCTGCCTGGCGACCCGGAAGAGTTTCGACTGCACAGCGAAAATGCTCCCACTCAGGTCCGCCTGATCGTGCTGGCCAGTGCGGCGGGGGTCGTGAACGTGGTGGCTCTGGGGTTGTGCGTCGTCGGGCTAATCCTGCCCGGCCGGCCGAGACTACTGGCGACAATCGGAGCGATCGCAACTTTCGCGCTGCTGATCGGTGTCTTCGGCGTCCTGGCGGTCGGGGTGATGCTGGGAAGGCGCGTGCCGGCCTCCGCGGTGGGTACAAGTACCGCCATGAGTAACACGGCGGAAACTCCATACCAGCTCGACAGACCTCAGTGAGCGTCGCCGGTGTGCGGCGAGGACGTGCAGGTTCCTCGCTGCCATTGTTTGGCTGCACAGGCCAGGACGGAGGCAATCAGGATTACACTATGCGGAAATGCCAGACAAAGTTCTTCGCGTAGTCATTGAGTCCCCAGCGTGCGTTGAAATGGACGACACCTCTTCCGCCAGACAGAGACGTGTTGTTGGCATAGCGGA
>CAZHET010000692.1:0-3043 GCA_964531585.1 uncultured Planctomycetaceae bacterium
CATCCGGGTTGTGCGGATGCACGACGATGGGAAAGCCGAAGTCAGACGGCAGCCCATCGGCGATTGACGTCCACGTGTGGCCGTGGTCATCGCTGCGAAGCACGCCGATGCCGGGACGAGGTCCGCCGGGTCCGTCCCACTCCGCCCAGCCACCGTGATTCTGCATGTACAGCCGGCCCGGAGCGTCCGGGTGGCTGGCGATCTTGTGGACGCACTGGCCGAATTCCGGATACGGATCAGGTGCGAAGCCGGCTCCCACGCCGTTGTTCGCCGCTTCAAACGTCTGGCCGCCGTCTTCGCTCAGGTAATGCCCACCGGTCGAAATTCCCAGATGCACACGATCACCGTCCTTCACGATTGTGTGCAGACACAGGCCGCCGTTGCCAGGCTGCCACTCACGGGAATGCTTGTGATTGCTGATGCCGCTGACCATCTCCCACGACTCGCCGTGGTCCTCACTGCGGAACAAAGCCGCCGGTTCAACACCGCACAACAGATCCTTCTTATCACGACCGGTTTCCAGCGACCAGATGTTGGCGACCGCTCGCCCGTCGTCGCCCGGAAACGCCGGAGCGGCTTTCGTTTCCCTGAACTTCTTCCCAAGATCCGTCGACACCAGCACTTTCATGCCGAAGAACGCGTTGCAGCTTGAAGCCAGCAGCCGCGGCTTGCCTCGGCGATCGATCAATGCCGAGTATACGGCCACGCCCGACCCGAACGGCCCGCGAAGTTCAAACCGGCTGCGAGACTTCGACGCCTCCGCGACGAACAGCCCTTTCTTCGTTCCGATGCACAGGATCACTCGTTCGCTCATGGCAGAAGTCAACCTCCGGAAACTGCGGGCATAATGGTCAGAACGTCACCGGGCTCAAGCACCGTGTCGAGCCCGTTCAGGCTGCGAATAAAGTCATCATTTACAAACAGGTTCACATGCCGTCGTACAGCACCGGTTTCGTCACACACGCTGCGATAAAGGTCAACGTGAGTCTCTTCAAGCTGCTTCAGCGCCGCGCGGACCGTGGCGGCGGAAACAGCCAGTTCTGACTTTCCTGCGGAATAGCGACGAAGCGGGGACGGGATGAATACGGCAACGGACATCTGGCTCATCTCTTCAAATTCCACGGCGATCATCATGCCGTGGCGCAGTGATTTACGCCAGTCACGGCAGCGCGATATTCCCTCGTCGGAAACCTGCTGGCCGCGTGGGCAAGGGGCGCCAGCGTGGCCAGCGAGTGGAGCTGTCACATCCCGTTCTTCGGGAAATCGAACTCCAGCAGTTCCCCGCTACCGAATTCCACCTCCTGCCAGCGGGCGGCTTTAAGTCGTATCACCGCGACGCCGCATGTCGGCACGTTGTCGATATCGCAGCCGGCCAGTGCATTGACGAAGTCCGTCAGCCCCGGGTTGTGTCCGACGATCATCACGCGAGTGACGGAATCGTCCATGCCGCGAATCACGCGCAGCATTGTTTCGGCGGAGGCCGCGTAAAGCGCATCCTCAACTACTACCAGCTTGTCGCTCGCGGCTGCCATCTCGCTCGTGGCTGCCATCTCGCTCGCGGCTTTCATCTCGCTCGCGAAGACGCGGGCCGTGGCCAGAGCCCGGACGGCCGAACTGCTGACGATGAGTTCCGGCCGCTCACTTTGTTCGGCCAGCCGCCGCGCCATCACCGGAGCATCCCGCAGACCGCGATTGTTGAGCGGACGTTCATGGTCGCAGAGACCGGCCTCTTTCCAGCTGGACTTCGCATGACGGGCAACGAACAGGAATCTGCGGTCGGACGGCATGGCAATGATCCAGTGGTGAACCTGAATGCAACGAGTTCAGCGAAAGCAAACGACGAACGGCGACGCAGCCCGGCAACGAAACCGACACAGCTGGCCATGACCGACACAGCCCGCCATGAAACTGCCCTGCCTCCCAACGGAACGGAGTTTGCCACCCAAAACGGGACAAGCAGACAAGCAGCGGTCAGCGGGAAAGCTATGTCAGCGGTTCGTACATGTCAGCGGTTCGTACATGTCAGCGGTCCGTCGATGCCGCAGCGGTATTTGTCGCAGCAGTAGATGTCGCTGTCGATGCAGGGCAGGGATGTTGCCTGCCCTGCATCGCACACTCACTGCCTCTGATGCATTACGGCTGCAACTGGTGGTCTCCTCCCGCGAATTCGACGTGACACTGGTTGCAGTTGTTGATCAGCCGAACATAAGACGTCTTCACATGCTCGAAACTCTTCACCTGAGTTGCCTCGTACAGCTCTTTTCCGGCATCCCGGACGGTTGCCGCGTTTCGCAGCCAGTTCTCGCGATTCTCCTGCGGGCCTCGCAGGAACAGCAGGTTACCGACTTCGGCGAGCGTCAGCGCAGCGGAACTGATGTTCTCCCACTGATCATCGTTTTCCGGCTCGGATGTCACTGCTTCCTTCAATCGATGAAACGCCGGTCGATTGTAGTACTCCATGAATTCGTGAACGTTCTCTTCAACCGCGACCTGTTCTGCTTCTGCATCATTCATCCGAGCGGCCGCGCCAAGTGCAGCTTCCGGACCGTGCGAGTGAATGACGAATGCGGTGGCTCCGACCAGCAGCAGTGCCAGAAGTGTGTGTTTCAGCATGGTGAACTCCTTCAGATGAGGGAACTGGGGAACTGGAAACGGGCAGCCGAGATCGGCACAGACCCGGTCAGCGTTCGACAAAGCGAAGAGCAATCGCGAAGCCGCGGCGGTGCGAATCGCAGCTTCATCATGCACGGCAAACGGTGTGCCACGGTGTTCACGGTGTGCCACGGGGGTCACGTTGAACGGACATTCGCTCGAAGCTCGCGGTCTGGCGCGTCACCACACAGAGTCTGAACGCTGCAGGACAGGACCACGATGAACGACACTGGCTGGAAAATGATCTTCGATGGCTGGTCGCCCGTCATTCGCACACTGGTTCTGGGCTCACTGGCCTATGCGGCATTGGTGGTGCTACTGCGCGTCAGCGGAAAACGCACTCTGTCCAAAATGAACGCATTCGATTTTGTCGTCACGGTGGCTTTCGGGT
>CAZHET010000693.1:0-3043 GCA_964531585.1 uncultured Planctomycetaceae bacterium
GATCGGTCGGCCTCATGAATCTGCATGGAGATTGTCGCCTTGGGCAAGCCGGAAAATTGCCGCTCGAAAAATACTTCGCCGCGACAGTCGCGGAAAGGGCCATGCTCCGCTCCGGCGAGAAAACGATCTCCGCCGTGGCTGCGGAACGCGGGCTGAATGCCAAATACCTCGGATTGCTCTGGGAGAATTTAAACGCAACCGAACCCTCGCCTCTGCTCGATGGACTTCGCACTCGTTGGCGTGACGCCACGCCCGAAGATGCAGCGGCGCTCGTGACCGAAGTCGCCGCGTGGCAGCGAGGGTTGTGGGCGTTCAACGTGGTCGGCTTGATGGGCCGGAAGGGAAGCGGGACACAATGGCAGGAACCTGTCAGTCCGCTCGTGGTGCAGCAGGAGTTTCGTCTCCCGATCCCCGCCGTGAAGGAGGGCGAGACCGCGCAGGAAGTCGTCGTCTCGCTGGTGATCGGCGATTGCGGTGACGGCAATGAACACGACTTTGTGGTCTGGCATCAGCCGCGACTGGTGGTCGATCAGCAGCCGGACATCCTCCTGCGCGACATCCCGGAGTTGAAAGGGATTGATCCCGCAACATTCGGCAAACATCCCGGAGGCAACTCGATCGATGGGGCGTCACTCTGCGTGCAAGCTCCTTCCGTCATCACGCTGCGCCTGCCCGGTACCATCGCTGCGGGGCGGACACTGGTGACGACTGCCACGCTCGATGCGGAAGCGGGCGGGGACGCCAGCGTTCAGCCGGACGTGGTGCTCGGTGAGGCGGAACT
The DNA here is from genome assembly GCA_964531585.1 of uncultured Planctomycetaceae bacterium. Lineage (GTDB taxonomy): Bacteria > Planctomycetota > Planctomycetia > Planctomycetales > Planctomycetaceae > JAWKUA01. The sequence continues at coordinate 782 of CAZHET010000693.1, forward strand.
GAAGTCCGGGCTGATGGCCGCGACAACGACTGTGAATCTATCGACCGTCACGGCACTCTATCCGGACACTCGCACGCTGTCGTACCACAAACCCGTGCTGGTCGCGGAGGAAGGTGCGGCCAGAAAAACGTTCGAAGCGGCGATGGAGATGCACCGCCAGTTGTTTCCGATTTCACTGTGTTACCCGCAGGTCGTACCGACCGATGAAGTCCTCACGCTGACTCAATTCCACCGCGAAGACGAGCACCTGGTGCGACTGGTGCTGGACGAGGCCGAGCAGCGGGAAATCGATCGGCTCTGGGACGAACTGCGATTCGTCAGCCAGGATCCGCTGAAGCTGGCGGCCGTTCTCGATTCACTGGTCGAGACCACCAAGGACCATCCTCAGGACGGCGGTTTTAACGACGCGGTCAGACCGTTTCATGAGCGGGCGGATGAATTTCGGCAAAGACTGATCGACTGCGAACCGAAGCAGCTCGACGCACTGATCGACTTCGCTTCGCGCGCCTTTCGCCGTCCACTGGACGAACAGGAAGCCGAAGACCTGCGGGCTCTGTATCGCCGACTGCGCTCGGAAGAGTTGTCGCATGAGGACGCCTTCCGGCTGGTCCTGGCGAGGGTTTTTGTCGCGGCTCCTTTCCTGTATCGATTCGAGTCCGTTCCTGACGGCGCGTCGTCGGCCAGAGTCTCCAATTGGGAACTGGCGAATCGCCTGAGTTATTTTCTCTGGTCGTCCATGCCCGACGAGGAACTGCGAGCGAAGGCTGCCGACGGGACTCTGGGGCATCCGGACGTGCTGGAACAGCAGACGCGACGCATGCTCAAAGATGCTCGCGTGCGCCGCCTGGGGACCGAGTTCGCCTGCCAGTGGCTGCACATTCACGACTTTCCCGCAACGGAAGCGAAGAGCGCGCAGCTCTTCCCCGAGTTCGAGCAACTGCGCACGGACATGTACGAGGAGTCGATCCTGTTCCTGACGGATCTGTTTCAAAGCGACGCTTCGTTGCTCGGTCTTCTGAACGCCGACCACACGTTCGTCAACGAACGATTGGCGAAGTTCTACGGCGTCGCGGGCGTCGAGGGTGAAGCATGGCGGCGGGTCGAGGGCATCCAGCAGCACGGTCGAGGCGGGATTCTCGGCCTGGCCGCAACGCTCGCCAGGCAATCCGGCGCATCGCGCACGAGTCCCATTCTGCGGGGTAACTGGGTCAGCGAAGTGCTGCTCGGCGAAAAGCTGCCGCGTCCACCGAAAGACGTGCCGCAACTCGCGGACAATGTCCCGGACGGTTTGAGCGAACGGCAGATGATAGAGCGACACAGCAGCGATCCCGCGTGCGCCAAATGCCATCAGCGCGTCGATCCGCTGGGGTTTGCTCTGGAGGGCTTTGACGCGATTGGTCGCCGGCGCGAATTCAGCCAGACAGGGCTCGCCATTGATACCAGAACGAAACTGCCTGATGGTCACGAACTGGAGGGGCTGACGGGGCTGCGCAGCTATCTGCTGGAACAGCGCCGCAATGCCGTTGTAGGTCAGTTCTGTCGCAAGTTACTGGGATATGCGCTCGGTCGTGAGACACAATTGTCAGATCAGCCGTTGCTGGCGGAAATGCAGCAGAAATTGGCTGAAGATGGTTATCATACGTCGACAGCCGTGCTCACTATTGTCAGGAGTCGCCAGTTTCGGGAGATCCGCGGCCGTGACACGCCGCAACAAGAGTCACCATAATTGTTGACCGCCCAGCCGAAGGCGCCGGCTATTGGAGTTGCTGGCAGCCGGCGCCTTCGGCTGGGCGGTAAACGAAGCAGGACAGGAGTTAATCTATATCATGCGAAACCAACTCTTCCAGCGCCGCACTTTCCTGCGTGGTTCAGGCGTCACGATGGCGCTGCCGTGGATGGAGTCGCTCGCCGTCTGGGGCGATGATGCCTCAACGTCCAAGAAGCGCGCGAACGAACCGCCGGTCCGGCTGGCCGTGTTGTTCTCCGGCAACGGTTTCCACGCCGGTCAGTGGTGGGCCAGGGGTGTTGGCAAAGATATGACCCTCGGCCCAGTTCTGGAATCGCTGACCGATTTCCGCGAACGACTATTGTTCATCAACGGGCTTTACAACGCGGAGGCTCTGAAGGGGAACATCCACAGTTCGCAGACGGGCAACCTGTTATCCGGCGCACCGCTGGCATCCGGCGGCGAGATTCGTTCGGGGACCAGTTTCGACCAGCTTGTCGCGCAGCGTTACGGACACTCGACGAAAGTGCCGAGCC
>CAZHET010000694.1:0-3042 GCA_964531585.1 uncultured Planctomycetaceae bacterium
AAAAAACGAAAAAATGATGCCCGGGGCCTTGCCCCCCCCCCCCCATTTCTTGTTAAGCTGAAGCCTTAGCCAGCAACAAGCCGCGAGTACCAAGCCGCGCTGATTCTTGTGGGAGGCCAGCGAATGTACCTGATCTTCGCAACCGTCGAATGGATCGCAATCGCAGTCACTGCGGCCCAGCCGCAGGAACTCCCGTCGCTCGAACTGATTCGAGCCGCCTACGCCGACCAGGTGGATTCGATCGACTCGATTGAAGCCACGCTGACGTGCTTCGACACATACACGACGTCGCTGGGCGTTCCCAGCGCGGATGGGGTCCGAGAATCAGCCACCACGATTCTGTGGGCTCAGCGAGGTCTCGAGCGGCGCGCCGAGGTTACGTCGGCAGACGACAGCTCTCAGGAGTCGCCGCAGCGGAGTTGGTATCATTTTGATGGTCGCGACACGCATATCGCGACGTGGAGCGGTGCCGATGGCTCGGTGATGGGGTATCGAATGCATTCCGGAATGACGGCATTCTCGATGTTGCAGCCCGACGACATCCTGGGGTGCCGCCTGCCCAATACAGAAGTCAGACTCGTTGAGTTACTGAACCGGCCGGAATGTGTCATCGCCGGTGTCGAGTCCGTGTCGGGCCAGGACTGCGTAAAGGTTGACTGCGGTTCCCTCGACGGATGGCACTACGCCGTGTGGCTCGACGCAGCTGTCGGTTTTCTTCCACGTCGTATCCACGTCGACCTGGTCGTGGATGCAGCGACGTCGGCCCACACGACTGAACAATGGAGAGAATTTACAGTCGCTGAGTTCACGCGGGTCAGTGACCCGACTCGCGGTGTCCGCAGCATGCCGCTGTTCGTGTCATATGAGAGTCAGCGTGGTCTCCCAGATGGTAGCTCGTTGCATTCAATGCGAACCATCACGCTTCTGGACGTCGTTGTCAATCAGCCAGTAAGCGATGAGGCGTTTCACATTGACCGCCCCCCGGGCACGACGGTAATCGATGCTCGCGATGCACAGCAATTTCGGCAATACGTTGCGGGAACGCCAGAAGAAATCGATCGACTGGCGAGCGAACAGCGCGCGATTGCTGCCAAGATGTTGGCGGAAGTGGAAAGCGGTGCCGTCACTGCAGTCGATGCAACCCCGCGGCGCTCGTCGTTATTCCTGTGGTTTCTGGCAGGATCGATGCTTTGCTTCTGCGTTGCAATCGCCTTGCGAGTGCGGCAGTCGCGCTCACGGTGATTCGCCACAGTTGGCGATTGACAGTGTTTCTCACTCATTACGCGAAGTAAGAAAGGAAAGAGCAAATGAGACTGATCATCCTGGCAGCGGCCCTTGGCACCGCCCTTCATGGGTTTAGTTCGGACAGGTTCGCCACGAGTGGTTCGCGTGGCCTCGCCGTGTCGCACGCCGATCTCGCAACAATTCGCGGAGGAGAGCAGTTCCCATGCTCACAAACCTGGCAGAAACCGCAGGGAGGCCCAAAGGGGTCAGGACTCTTTTAACGGGCAGGATGCAAAGAAAGAGGCCTGACGCCTTTGGCCTCTCCGTCATCGTCACCGGAGCACCCGTCGGCAGACGATACTGCACCGTCCGGGGAGGCCAGGGGTCGCCGGGGAGGCCAGGGGTCGGGTCTCTTTCTTTGCCCCCAGCCCGTTGAAAGAGACCTGACCCCTTGTTCTTTTTTTTCTTGTTCTTTTCTTGTTCTTTTTGTTCTTTCTGACCCCTTGTTCTTTCCGGCGCGTGTGAAACGCGATTGAACAAACGATTGCCGTTTCCCGGATGAACCGAAGAACCCGCGGAAATGCGGCGCGTGGTCACGTTGACAGGGGCGGGCACCGGTCCGGATCGAGTGGCGGGTTTGAAAGACCGGCCGATGCTGTTAGAAAACTGCGCGGCGGCAGTGTTCTTGCTGTTGAAACGCTCTTTCTTTCGCAATATTCGGACTCATCATGCAATACACCGACCTTTCCAAAATGATCGATCACTCGCTTTTGAAACCCACGATGACGGTGGACGACCTGGAAGCGGGTTGTCAACTGGCCGTGGCGTATGACGTGGCGAGTGTGTGCATTCTGCCGTATTACCTGAAACGCTGTGTTGAGATTCTGGCGGGCAGCACGGTTCAGCCGAGCACCACGATCGGGTTTCCTCACGGAGGCCACACGACCGCCGTCAAGCAGGCCGAGGCGGAACGCGCGGTGGCGGACGGGTGTCAGGAACTGGACATGGTCGTGAACATTTCGCAGGTGCTGAGCGGCAACTGGGACTATGTACGCGACGATATCCAAGCGGTGATCGATGTGGCTCACTCGGCGGGGCGCAAAGTGAAGGTGATCTTTGAAAACTGCTATCTGGAAGACGCGCACAAAGTTCGACTGTGCGAAATCTGCGGCGAACTGAATGCCGACTGGGTGAAGACGTCGACCGGTTATGGTACGGGCGGGGCGACTCACGAGGACCTGACGCTGATGCGTAAACATTCGCCGGATCACGTTCAGGTCAAAGCGGCCGGCGGAGTTCGGGACATCGATGCGTTGCTGGCGGTGAGGGAACTGGGCGTGTCGCGTGTCGGAGCCAGCGCGACGAAAGTCATGCTGGACGCGGCTCGGGAACGGCTGGGGCTGCAACCGATCGGCGTTGCGGCCGGCGCTGTGGCTGACGGGTATTAGCGCCTTGTCAGCTCATGGTATTCGGGTTCGTCATTCCGGCGCAGAGTCCTGCCCTCGGGAAGGCGCGGGCAGGAATCCAGTGTGCCGACTGCAGTGGTGTGCCGACATTCATTGGCGATTCGTCATTCCCGCACAGACGGAAATCCAGTGCCGCGATGTGGATTCCCGCGTGCGCGGGAATGACGGTCTGCACAACGGCATCATAACGCAGGCAGATGCAATGTGGATTCCCGCGTGCGCGGGAATGAAGTGTGGGTGGCTGCACTCCGACGATCCAGCGTGCGCGCGATTGGATTCCCGCCTGCGCGGGAATGACGGGCTGACTGTACCGCACAAGTATTTAAGTGGAAAAAGAAATGGGGCGGTCAGG
>CAZHET010000695.1:0-3033 GCA_964531585.1 uncultured Planctomycetaceae bacterium
CGGCAATGCTTCCACCGACTCACGACCGCGTGAGTCGAGATCCGTCGCAGGTGACGCCGCGGCCGGTGGCAATGATTGTCGGGCCGGTTGGGGGTTCCCGCTGTTAGCCTGGATTATTCAGGCGACTCGCGTGTTCTGACACTACACGTGTCAGCGAGAGGTTTACGTCGAGTGGCGAAACAGCACACTGAGCACCCTGTACGACGGGACTCCGATCCCGTCGCTGAAATTCGACGGAACTCCGATCCCGTCGCTGAAATTCGACGGGATCGGAGTCTCGTCGTACGAAGTCGTGAATAATCCGGGCGAGCGGCGTTCGTCGTTGTCCTCCGCTGTTGAACGCGACTTCGATCGGTCGTAGAGTGTACGGCTACGCTGACCTGATCAGCTCCCTCCCTGGATTTCCCCGCGTTTGTCCCTGGCTCCTCCCCCCGTCGCAACGCCACTTCTGTCAGACACACACCTGCCGAGCGATTCCCATGAATTCGGTGCCGCGTCTGCTGATTTTCGTTCTCTCCATCATCGCTGCCAGCGCCCCGGTCTCACACGCCACCAGCGCGGACCTGGAATTCTTCGAGAAGAAAGTTCGGCCGCTGCTGGTCGAATATTGTTACGAATGCCACTCCGCCGAAGCCGACATTCCGCAGGGTGACCTGCGACTGGATACGAAGCGGGGCTGGCTGAAAGGTGGAGCCAGTGGTCCGGCCGTTGTTCCCGGGGATCCTGATGACAGCCTGCTGATGGAAGCTGTCCGATACAGGAACGACGCCATCCAGATGCCTCCGGACGGTCGCCTGACCGACGCAGAGATCGAGATTTTCGAACAATGGATCGATGAAGGAGCCATCGCTCCCGACGATCCGAAGGAACCGTCGACGGCACGGCTGAGCTTCCACGACCGCATTCGTGAAGGCCGCGAGTTCTGGGCTTTCCGGTTCGACCGCGACGTCGCCGTACCTGAGGTCAACGATCCGTGGGCCACAACGCCGATCGATGCATTCATCTTCGCCAACCTGCGCGAGCACGACCTGCGGCCGTCAGCGGCGGCGTCGAAGTACGCTCTGATTCGAAGAGCGTCGTTCGATCTCATTGGCCTGCCCCCGACTCCCGATGAGGTACGGGCCTTTATCGTCGACGAATCGCCGACCGCGTTTGAAACCGTCGTCGAGCGTCTGCTGGATTCGCCGCACTACGGTGAACGCTGGGGACGTTACTGGCTGGACCTGGCCCGCTACGCCGACACCAACGGCGCGGACGAGAACATCGCGTACGCTCACGCGTGGCGCTACCGCGATTACGTTGTGAAAGCCTTCAACGACGACAAACCATACGACCGCTTCGTGCAGGAACAGCTTGCCGGCGACCTGCTGCCCGCTGACGAAGCCAGCGTGCAGGAACGTCACGACAACCTGACGGCAACCGGCTTCCTGGTGCTTGGGCCAAAAATGCTGGCCGAACAGGATAAGGAAAAGCTGGTCATGGATCTGGTCGACGAGCAGATCGACACCATCGGCCAGACCCTTCTGGGCCTGACGTTCGGCTGCAGCCGCTGTCACGATCACAAGTTCGATCCGATCTCCACGAAAGACTATTACGCTTTGGCCGGAATCTTCCGCAGCACAAAGACGATGGCGAATCTGGAACATGTCTCCGCCTGGCATGAGCACGAACTGCGAACCGCTGACTTCACCGCCGCTGAAGAACGCTTCCTCAGCGAGATTCAGCCACGCATCGACGAACTGAAGCAGCAGATCGACGCTCAGGCGAAGCAGGAAACAGAACGGCTGAAATCAGCTGGTGTGAATGTTCCGAACAACGAAGCCAATCGGCGGAAACTCTTCAGTGACGAGGTTCAGAAGTCACTTTCGAAGCTTGAAGCGTCGTTGGCAACGCTGGAAGGACAGCGGCCCAGGGTTCCGCTGGCGATGGGCGTCTCCGAATCGGCCGTCAGGGATGTCCCGGTGCACATTCGCGGCAGTCATCTGAGTCTCGCCGACGACATCGTCCCGCGCGGTGTGCCGGAAGTGTTTTCGGGAATTGTCCGCTCACCGACGATCGCTGACGACACGAGTGGCCGGCTGGAATTTGCAGAATGGCTGACCAGCCCCGCTCACCCGCTGACGTCGCGTGTGATGGTGAACCGTATCTGGCAGGGACACTTCGGCATTGGTCTGGTCGACAGTGCGTCAAACTTCGGACTGCGAGGTTCTCCGCCGAGTCATCCGCAGTTGCTGGACTGGCTGGCCGCGAAATTCATCCGCGGTGGCTGGTCCGTTAAGCACATGCACCGCACGATCATGCTGTCAAACACCTACCAGATGTCCGTGGCATTCGATGAGCGAAGTGCGGGCAGCGATCCGGAAAACCGCTGGTTGTGGCGGCAGAACCGCCGTCGACTTGAAGCCGAACCTCTGCGCGACGCGTTGCTGGCCGTCAGCGATTCGCTCGATCTGACAGCGGGAGGCACGCTGCTTCCCGCGGCCTCAAACGACTACTTTCGGGTGAAGGCCGGCGACGACGTGTTCAATTCTCCGCGGCGGGCGATTTATTTGCCGGTGGTGAGGAACCGCAACTACGAAATGTTCTCGGTGTTCGATTATTCCAACCCGGCCGTTCACCTGGACCGCCGGACAGACACGATTGTCGCTCAGCAGGCGCTGTTTCTGATGAACAGTCCGTTCGTCGCGGATCAGGCCCGGAAGCTGGCGGAATCGTTGCTGCATCAGGAGTCATTGTCAGATGCTGATCGGCTGCGGGAACTCTGTCTGCGGCTGTATGCGCGACCGGTCACCGCATCGGAAGCAGAAATTGCCATGCATTTTCTGGACAGTGCCGCGGCACCATCCGGTGTCGCACCTGAGTTTGAAGCTCGCCTTGAGACATGGACGAATCTGACTCACGCGCTGCTGGCAGCGAATGAGTTCATCTACATCAACTGACGAGATGGAGATCGAAAACGATGTTCCAGACAAGACGACAGCTTCTGCAACGCTCCGCCGCCGGGTTCGGGATGCTGGCATTGTGCGACCTGCT
>CAZHET010000696.1:0-2171 GCA_964531585.1 uncultured Planctomycetaceae bacterium
CCCGGACCAGACCAATCCGGGCTCCTTGAACATTGGATTTGAGCTTCGGCTCGACCAATCCGCGATCAACGCACGCCATCAATCAACGCCCCAGTCGCGATCCACCCCCACCCTGCCAACACCGCGAAGTCAAATCCTCATTTGTTTCAAATCCTCATTTGTTGGAGTCCTGTTGGCGGAGCAGATGCGTTGTCAGTTCGACGAACTCAATTTTTCTTACCCCAGCAATTCCCTGCACGGCTGTCCTTCGTTTTGATCAATTCGCTCCGGGCGGCCTTTGTCGTAGTAGACGATGTCGCGGTGGTTCAAACCCAGCAGCCACATGACCGTCGCGTGCAGATCGTGGACGTGCTGACGGTTTTCGACGGCGTGCAGGCCCAGTTCGTCCGTTGAGCCGATTGTTCGTCCGCCTTTGACTCCGCCGCCCGCCATCCACATCGTGAACCCGCTCGGATTGTGGTCCCGGCCGTCGCCCTGTTCGCTCATTGGAGTGCGGCCAAATTCGCCTCCCCAGATCACCAGTGTCGAAGCGAGCAGCCCGCGGCGTTTCAGGTCCTTCAGCAAACCCGCGACCGGCAGGTCACTTTGCCGACACATGTTGCCGTGGTTCTTCTCGATGGCCGAATGAGAATCCCACTTGCTGCCGGCTCCGTGGTAAAGCTGCACAAACCGCACGCCGCGTTCGACCAGCCGACGAGCCAGCAGGCACTGTCGTCCAAACGTCGCACACTGTTTGTCGTCCAGACCGTAAAGTTGTTGAGTCTCCTGCGTCTCGGCAGCCAGATCGACGGCTTCCGGAGCGGACGCCTGCATGCGAAACGCCAACTCGTAGCCCTTGATCCGAGCCTCCAGCTCCGATTGCTGAGGCCGCTGTTCAGCGTGACGGCGATTCAGGAAATCCAACATGTTCAGCTTGCGATTCTGTTGATCCGGTGATTCGTTCTTCGGCCGGCGCAGGTCGGAAATCGGCTCACCGCTCGTGTTGAACTGAACTCCCTGGTAGACGGCCGGCATGAAGCCGGTTCCCCAGTTGCGAGCGCCGTTGACGACTTCTGTGGTCGTATCCTGCATTACCACAAACGCCGGCAAATTGCTGTTCTCCGTTCCCAGGCCGTAGTTCACCCACGACCCCAGCGACGGTCGTCCGGCAATTGGCGAACCGGTGTTCATCGAACAGACTCCGCCGGCATGGTTGATCCCGTTGCTCCAGCAACTGCGGATCACAGCCAGATCGTCGGCGCACGTGGCGGTGTGCGGCAGCCAGTCAGAAATCCAAAGTCCGCTGTCTCCGTGCTGAGCCCACTTGCGTTTCGACGCCATGATCGGAGCCTTCGCTTCTCCCATCGCAAGGATCGGAGTTTCGAACGAATCCGGAAGAGGCTGACCGGCCAGTTCGTTCATCAGCGGCTTCGGGTCAAACAGGTCGACGTGACTGGGACCGCCTTCCATGAACAGAAAAATGACACTCTTCGCTTTGACTGGTCGATGCGCCAGCAGCGCGGTTTCGTGAGCGGCAGCGGACTCAGCCAGCAGGGCCGCCAGCGGCAGTGCTCCGAATCCGGCTCCGGCGTTCAGCAACATTTCTCGTCGAGTTTGGCAGGGCATGATGGATGTGGATCGCGGAATGAGGATTCTAGGGCGTGGAGTTCACGAGTCGCTTCGTTGCGAGACGCAGGGCGTTGCATCAGTCAACGTACACAAACTCATTGGAATTCAGCAGCACGTGGCACAGGTCGGCAAGCGCCAGCGTTTGCGAATCGATCGGCTGAGAATCGTTGCTTCCGGCATCTTCGGGTTCCTCTTTCGGCTCGGCCGGAGAAGATTCTGATTCGCGCAGCATTGTTTCAGCGACCGATGCCTCATTATTCGACGGCGAACGACCGTAGGCCAGTTGGAATGCTCGATCGATCATGACGAACGCTTCGTCGCTGTTGGTTTCGTCCAAAATTCGATTCGCCATTGCGACCGCTCGGGCACGTACCCATTCGCCGTTCATGAGTTGCAGGGCCTGAGTCGGAGTCGTCGTGACCGATCGTTTGGGAATGCTGTTCAGCCCGTCGACTCCGTCCAGAGACTTCAACAGTCGTTCCGGACGGTTGCGAATTGCCTTCAGATAAAGTGACCGTCGCAGGCTGGCATGATCCACAGACGGGCCTCCGTGTTCGGACTGT
>CAZHET010000696.1:2181-3030 GCA_964531585.1 uncultured Planctomycetaceae bacterium
ATCTGCTCTGCGTTCTGGCGACGGATGTCAAACCGCCAGCGCAGTCGATTTCCCGGATCGATCTGTTCGCATGAGCCGGGGTTCGGATGAAATGACGACATCTGCCACGTCGCGGAGTTCAGAATCTGCCGGTGCAGCCACTTGATGCTCCAGCCGTTGTGAACGAAATTCGCGGCCAGCCAGTCCAGCAGTTCCGGATGAGTCGGCTCGTCACCCAGCGAACCGAAATCACTGGCGGTTCCGACCAGACCCGTTCCGAAATGCTGCTGCCAGACGCGGTTCACGATGACGCGCGCGGTCAGTGGGTTGTCCGGTCGAACGATCCATTCGGCCAGAGCCGTACGCTGTCCGGTGGAATCGGGCAACGGTCGAACCTCAAACGGACGAGGATCGATGACTGTAAAACCGCCGGCCGAAAGCACTCGACGTTTGGGGTCCGCGGCCAGATGAATTTCCGCCGGCGTCGCGCCGACGTCAGCGATCGTGAACGCGACAGGCGGCGGTGCCGGTGGTTCGCCGGCGATCTCTGTCAGGCGTGCCTGAAGTTCGTCGAACGTCTTCTGATCACCTTCGCTGTACTTGATCCGCTCGACTTCGTAATCAATCTGCCGCTGCACAAGATCCGCGATCTGATGTTCCAGCGGAGTGCGACCGGCGGCGTCCTTCTTCATGATCGCCTGGATGTCGTCTGTGAACTTGATGACGGCCACCTTCCACGCCTTCTGCAGATACGGTTCACGCAGCCGCGCAATCTGTTCGCGGATCTCGGTGCCCTTCGCGAGCCATGCGGCGTGCTCCCTGTCGTAGCGTTCTCGTTCCGCGGGATTCACGGCGGGGACGTTATCTTTC
>CAZHET010000697.1:0-3027 GCA_964531585.1 uncultured Planctomycetaceae bacterium
TCGCGTTCAGAGTTTGAGCATCCCGCGGCCCGTGAGGAAAAATAGCCACGGTGGAAATCGTGGTTTCGGTATCACGAAACTTCTGAACCAGAGCCGGCGGCGGCATTGGAGGATCGCCATCGGAAATGATAATCATGTGTCTCGACGCCGCGTCGCTTTTTTCCAGCCCTTTCAGCCCGAGGTCCATGGTCGTATCGAAGCTCGGCATATCGCCGATCTGGGCGGCGTTGATCTTCGTGACCAGACTGTTGTAAGCACTGGCGGGACTCAGTTCGAAAATCCAGTACTCGCCCATCGACCCATAGCCGATGGCACCAACTTCGTCTTCGGCGTTCAGGACACGAATGGCTTCTTTGGTGATCCGTTTCGCCCAGCTGTTGCCCGACGGGAACTCGCACGTGTGCAGAATGATGACCAGCGCTCCCTTGGGCAGAATTTTCTTCTTGCTGATCTCCATCGAAATCGGCAACGCGTCCTCGATCGGGGAATTCTGGTAGCCGCCAGGCCCAAAGCTGTTCGGCCCGCCGAGCATCAGAAATCCGATGCCCAGATTTCGTACGGCGTCATGAACGGCCTGAATCTGCATCGCCGTCAGCGCGTCGGCCGGCACATCGCAGAACACAATTGCGTCGTACGGCATCAGCGACAGCGGGTCCAGAGGAAATTCGGTCGCGGATTTCACTTCGACTTCGCGATCACCCTGCTGCAGCGCCTGAACGAGATACTGCCATTCCTGAGGATTATCCTGAGGATCCGTGACGACCAGAACCCGACCTGCTCCTTCGATGTACAGATAGTTCTGGACCTCGTTGTTTTCGACGCGGCTGTCTGCGGTGGTGGGAACCTCGATGCGCGCCTTGTATTCGTAGTAGCCGGGTGACTCCACCAGAATCGGCACCGAAAAACGGTTCTTTCCGGCCTTGAACTCGACCGGCATCCTTTCGATCGGCCTGTCGTTCTGTTCCAGCACCAGAGTGCCGGAACCCGGCTTCAGTGAAGTCAGCACGACCGACGCTTCGTAGGTTTCGCCCAGTCGCACGAAACGCGGCAGATCCAGTCGTTCCAGCAGTACTTCCTTGTCATATTCGTATTCGATCGGCACGACGTCGACTTCGATGCCGCGCGACTGCAGGTCGTTGATCACGTCCTTCAACTGACCGATTGTCTCAGTACCGTCGCTGATCAGAACGACTCGGCCCGTGTGTTCTTCCGGCAGCATCGCGGAACTGAGCGCCAGCGACTGTTCCAGATTCGTCGCGTCCTGACCAACCTGCGAGTTAATGAATTTCTCGAAGGGAAAGGTCTCGCGCGGCGGGTATTCAACCGCGGCGTTGCGGCCGAAGACGACCAGGCCGGCTTCGTCCTTCGGAGGCCGTTCTGCAGCGGAACTGGCCACGATCGCCAGAGCCGCGTCCTTCGCTTCGTTGACAGAATCCGAAACGTCAACGCTGTACACCACGGACACGACGTCGCTGGTTCGAACCGCTCGCGGTTCGGCCAGCACCAGGATCAGCAGCCCGGCAATTGCCAGCCGGATGAACGAGGCGATTCCGCCGCGAACTCGCGGAAGGCCGGAATATCCGGCCGCCTGCATCCACCAGATCCACGGAGTCACCAGCAGCAGCAGAAACATCCACGGGCGAACGAAATCGATTCGGTTGCGGAAATACAGCGTCAGGCAGATCCCCGCAAACAGCACCAGAAACAAAGCGAACGGAATGCCGGATTTCCACGTCAGCGGACGCCGCGGAAGCGGAAAAATTCTTCGCAGCATCCGCTTCAGAGCATTCATGGTGTCAGTTCCACAATCCGATGGTTGCCCGTGTCGGCAACGAGTACACGTCCGTCCGACAGCACAGTCAGACTCCACGGAGTCATAAAGCCGTCGCCAGCCCGGCTGGGTTTGCCGAAGCGTCCGATCATTTCGCCGTCTTTTGTCAGCACCGTCAATCGACTGCCCTTGTTCTCGATCACGAACAACCGCCCGTCGGCGGTGGCCCGGATATCGTAGGGATATTCAAGCGCCGCCGAATTGTCTGGCAAATCGATGACACGCAGAAACCTGCCATCGTCGCTGAACGCCTGAATCCGGTTGTTGAACGCGTCCACAGCGTAGATCGTCCCGTCGCTCCACACAATTCCGCTGGGCCGCTGAAACTGACCCGGTTCGGTGCCATGTTCGCCAAACTGAATCGCGAAGGTGCCGTCCGGCTGAAATTTCTGAATCCGCTGCTTGTCACCGTATTCGCCGACGTAGAGAAATCCTTCGGGATCCTGAGCGATCGCGACGGGATAAACGAACTGCCCCGGTTCGGTGCCATGTTCGCCGAGAATGGACTCCACCGAGCCGTCGGGATGAAAGAAGACGACTCGATCATAATGAGTGTCCGCGACGGCAATGCGTCCGTCCAGCAGCTTGAGAATGCCTTCGGGCCGCCCGATTTCATGCTCCGGCATGTGCCACGTCTGCAGAACTTCACCCGCGGGCGAATACACCAGCACCCGCCCGGCGTCATCAAGAACAAAGACGGTGTCGTCGGCGTCGGCGTACAAAGCTCGCGGAGCCGGAATGCGACGCCCGTCAGCCGGAAGCTTCCAGCTCGTGAAGTTCGAAACGGGGAACACAGGGTCGACGGCAGAATCGCAGCCGGTGAGAAGGAGCAGGAGCAACATGATCCCGAACACCGGTCCGTCCTTCCCGCCGCCCGTTCCGTCATTCCCGCGCAGGCGGGACCGCAGCGTCGCAGGCTGGGTTCCCGCCTGCGCGGGAACGACGGGAATGCACGGACACTGGGTTCCCGCCCCCGCCTTCGCGAGGGCAGGACTCTGCGCGGCAATGACTGTGTCGCGCGGGAGACTCTGCGGCGATTTTGTCCGACGTGAGAAATCAGCCACTGTCGCCCTCCCGCCGCACCACGATCTTCACTCGCTGCCCCGCCTTCAAACCTGCACCAGCCGGACGATGCAGGAACATTCGCTCACCGCAGTCCGGATGGCGCAGCGTCGTCTCCGCGAAACTGCCACAGA
>CAZHET010000698.1:0-3027 GCA_964531585.1 uncultured Planctomycetaceae bacterium
AATATCCACGAGCTGCGTCTGAGTTTCGAAGCCGTCTTTCAGCAACTGAATCTCACGCGTCCCGTAATACGTGAAGTCCACGGACGCGGGCGTGTAGCCGACGTCGCGGCCATCCACCTTGACCAGCGCTCCCGGCGGATCAGACTGAATGGTCATGCGGCGGTGAACACAGCCGGTCGACAGCAGCGTCAGCAGGAACGCGGGTATCAGAATTCGAACGGACATATGCAGCACGCGAGAGAAAACGGGATCAGGCCCCATTGCACGGACAGCCTGAATGGTGCGTTGCACACCGGTACCTGACCCCACTTGCTTCCGCCGACCCTGACTTTGGACGGGGTATCGAATGAGACAGGACGCGGAATCGTATGCGAAATCCCGAAACCGCTCCAAGGGCAGATTCAGCCGCGTTTCGGGCACGTTTGTGCGGCATCGGTACCTTCGTCGCCGGACAGGTTTCCCGAAGCGAATTGCGTCGTTTGCGACAGCCGGTACACTGTGCATGTCGCGAATACAAACAACCAATAGCGTCCGCAGGTTTGCGCCTCCGAACATTAAACTTCGCCCGACGCAAGTCCGAGACCCTGGCCGCGTCCGGATCATCAGAATGAGTGCTCAGCCCCTGGTTCAATACGCGTCGCGCACAGATGTCGGCATGCGCCGTGCCGCGAACCAGGACGCACTTTCCGTTCGACTTAGTTCCGAAGCCGAAGAATGGCACACCTGTGGGCATCTGTTCGTGGTCGCGGACGGCATGGGCGGACATTCTGTCGGCGATCTCGCCAGCCGCATCACAATTGAAACGCTGCCGCACGTTTATGCAAAAATGGAAGCTGCCAGCCTCCGGGACCGGCTGCGATCGGCGATTCAGGCGGCCAACCGGGCCATTAACGACAAGGCCCGTGAGAATCCCGAGTTCGCCGACATGGGCACAACGTGCAGCGTCCTGACGCTCACGTCGGATGGTGCTCTCGTCGGGCAGGTCGGTGACAGCCGCGTTTACCGAGTTCGAGGTGACCAGATCGAACAACTGTCTTTCGACCACAGCCTGCAGTGGGAAATGATCCGGCAGGGCCGCGCGACGATGCAGAATGTCGACCTGCTGCATCCGCGAAATGTGATTACTCGCTGCCTGGGACCAGATCAGAACGTGAACGTGGACATCGAAGGCCCGTTCAGCGTGCAAAAGGGCGACTGCTTCGTACTGTGCTCCGACGGCCTGACCGGACATGTTGCCGATTCTGAAATCGGTGCCATCGTGGGTCATCTGCCACCCGCCGATGCGTCGCGGCTGCTGATCGATCTGGCCAACTGCCGTGGCGGAGCGGACAACGTCACGGTTGTTGTTGCCAAAGTCCAGGACTATCCGCCGGTGACGACGCCGGTGACCGATGTGGCCTCGGCAGCAAAGAATAAGCCAGCGACCGCGCCAACGACCGAGTCCGGCGCGGCCGAGGCCGTGGTGGCCGCGCCGCAGCGATCGGTGTGGAGTCTCGTGTCGCTGATCGTGTTCGTGATCCTGTCCGCACTCGGGCTCGTTTTGCTGCTTGGCGAATCGCAGCGAGCTGCCGGGCTGGTGTTGATTTCTCTGGCGCTCTTGCTTGGTTTTGTCCGCCTCATCCTTGCCAGCGCGCTGCGGCGCACCGAGGAAGAAACCGGCTTCGTCATGTCGGAAGCGCTGCAACGCACTCTGGCGGACAGCCAGATCCCCGCAGAAAAATCGCCGTATCGCCAGGCACCTGCTGAGTTGAGTCCGGAACTGCTGGAAGTGCTCGCGGAAACTCAAAGTGAATTGACCCAGGCATCCCGTGACAACGGCTGGTCTGTTGATCTCAAGGAACTCTCGACCCTGCACCGACAGGCAACGGCAGCCGCCGAACAGAATCAGGGCGAACGCTGCCTGCAACTGCGAGCGAAAGCGATCGAACGCCTGATGCACGAACTGTACGCTCAAAGCCGCGGCAACTGAGCGACGAGACCACGTCTGTCGCACCAACCCGGCAACCCGGCGGAGACCGTGTTTGCCACGGCACAGTTCACGACGGCGGAGGCAGGCTTTGATTGACCCACCGCGGATAAGGCGCGCGGCAGGTGAGAATTTCCCTGTACGATGGCCTTCCAAGGCCATCGATGCAGTCCTGACGACGGCCTTGGAAGGCCATCGTACGGGACAACCAAGGGTAAGAACTCACCTGCCGTTCGCCTAATTTGGATTTCGCGGAACGGCGCGAGCTGTCCGGTGCAGTCAAATCGTTCGCCTGATGAACCTTGTGACGGACGACACCAAGTCCGCCCATGCCATGCCGGAACGTAGCAGTCAGCCGTGCTGTATGGCAGAGACCGTTCGGTTGGTGAGCGTGTCCGCGAGATTTGCCGTGGCGGGTGACCAGCGAAGGCAGGCGTGGCCGGCCGTCATGTGATCGTCCATTTTCGTCATGCAGATTCCCGCGGCCAACAGGACCAGGTGGTCGCCATCACGCAGCGGCAGACACTCATTAGCTGCAAGGACGTCCGGAAACTGCGAGAGGACGGTGGGAACCGATGACGAGATCGTGTTTCCAAACCTCAGCAGATTGTTGAGAAACTCAACCTGCGGAAATTCGGTTGCCGCTGCGGCGATCAGTGCTTTCAGAAGTTTGCCGCTGGGTTGATGGGGGATGACGACGACTCGCTGACCTGGCCGGACGTCGATCGCCAGAAGCGCCGATCGCAGATTGTCGAGCATCAGTTCAATGCCGTTGACGAAGACGGGTTCCGGATTCATTCGCATGACGGTGCGGTGGCACGCATGGCCTCGAAAGCAGTAGACGTCGCCGGATTCCCTGTAGAACAGCGGTTGCGTATTCGACCGCAGCTCGGCCGGAATTCGAAAATCGTCAGCTCGAATTTGTGACACCGGCAGCCGACCGCCCGGTTCGATAACGGCGGCGGTTGCTCCGGCGCTGACAATTCCACAGAACAGGCGATCGGCTGCGTCGTGCCAGAGTTCCGGAGTTTCGACGGAAACCAGAGCGACGGCTGCATCGG
>CAZHET010000699.1:0-3027 GCA_964531585.1 uncultured Planctomycetaceae bacterium
AAAAAATGGCGAGACTGAAGGAGCCTGAATCAGACTGTCTGGAGCCTGTTTCTCTTCGCCCGATACTTCTCTCAAGCACGAGTCAGTCAACGTGCCGGCTTCAGTCTAACCGTCATCCGACCTCACGGCGAAGGAAACACCACCATGCTGCAGAAGAGTACTCAATGGTTCGTGGACCGAATGGCGGAACGTGTTCTGCCGGCGGTCGGCAGCTTCATGGCCGCGGCCCTGCAGCGGCTTTTGATCCTCGGACATGCCGAACATCACAATCAACTGGAAGAGCAGGCCCGCCGGTACGAACAGGACGGCAAGCCTCATCTGGCGGCACTGATTCGACGCGAAGCCGAATCGCTGTCACTTGACGAACCGCTGCCTTCGTCGCCCGAGATTGTGGAACGCATCACGGCGACAACGACGTCGCCGCTCGTCGGTGGCAACCAAGCTCTGTCGCTGGAAGCTCCGCAGAGCACTCCGAAGTCCAAACGTTCCGGCAGGCGTCAGCGACGCGACAATGCTGACAAAGCTGATGCCGACATCGACGGGGGTCAGCTCTGATGAGCCTGCTGCACCTGACAACACGCGACCGGCTGGTGCTGGAGGCGCTCAGCCTCCGAGTCCGGCTGATTGGTCTGCGGCAGCTCGCGGACGCACTGTGGTTCGGACAGATTGCCAACGCCAGACGGAGAATGAAACGGCTGACTGTGGCGGAACTCGTGCGCCGCGAGACTGCCCTGGCCCGGCCGCTGCCGGACATGCACGCGCCCGTCTGTCAGTGGCAGCCCGGTCAGGCCGAACCGGATGCCGGAGAAGTCTCGCACCGGCTGCAGACCCGCTGGCGCTACTCGGCACTGCGGACGACCGTCGTGTATCTGCCGACCGAGTTCACGGTCAGTTACTTCGGCGGTCGTCAGCGTCACGGACCACTGACCACTCAGGTCACCCACGATCTGGGAGTCACGGCCATCTGGCTGTGGTTTGTGCGGCATCAACCCAAACTGGCAGCGACCTGGCAGGGGGAAGACCTGATCGCTCCGCTGCGTCGCGGTGAAACGCTGCCCGATGCCGTGCTGGCCGGACCCGATGGTGAGCCGGCTCTGCTGATCGAGTTCGGCGGCAGCTACCGGCCGCGACGCGTGGCCGCGTTCCATGACGATGCCGCCCTGCGCGGTCTTCCCTATCAGATCTGGTAACCGAAAAGATGGACAGCTCGACATTAAAAGAACGAGACCACGACATCGTCCGGCTGGCCGAGCGCTATCGTCTGCTGACCAACGGGGCGCTGCGGCGGCACCTGTTCGCTGACCTGTCGCCGAATGCCGTCAGCAAGATTACAGCCCGGCTGTGCAGTCTCGGTTTCCTCAACCGTTATCCGCTGCTGCCTCCGGAAAACTACTTCACGCCCGGACCGGAAGCCGTCCGACAACTGGGAGTCGCCGCCCGACGCAGCGAACCGCTCGGCCCTCAGGCACTGCCCACGGACTATGCGGTGCTCGTCTACGCCATGCACGGCCGGCACCTCCGCCAACGCCTGACAGCGGATGAAGTTGATCAATCCGCGGCATGGCTGCCCGATCGACTGCGTCATGCGGCCGTCTGTTCGGGCGAAGACAAGCGACTGGATCTGGTTCGCGTGGACTTGGGCGGTTCACCGCAGCATGTCGCCCGCCGACTCGCCGCCGATGCAGCACAGCTGGATGGTTGCCATGTCCTTCCCGAACAGATGAATCATGTGCAACTGGTGATGCTGACCACGAGCGGTGACAAGGCGTCGCTCATTCGCGATTCCCTGCAGGCGCTGGACTGGTGCGATTCCGTCCGCATCCATCTGGCCGTCATTCCCCGATTGACCTGTCTCCAGCTTCGCACTCGCTGACCACTCGAAAGGAACAACATCATGCCACGTCCTGTTTACCACCAGTCACCCGGCAATCCGATTCAGGTCCGGCGACTTCCTGAGGAACCACCGGAGCTGGAACTCGCGCGGCACCGGGGCCTGGACAGCGATGACGCCCGGTTCACGAAACGCATCTTCCACGACCTGTTCTTTGCCAGCGTCATCGGACTGGGTGTGGCGTGGGTCAGCGGCTTCCTGGCACTCTGGTATGCGTTCTTTCTGCCCCTGCTGTTCTTTCTCGTGTTCAATCTGGGCAACTATCTGGCCGGTGTGCAATGTCAGCAGCGTTCTGTGCAGATCGTACTGTTTGCCGGAGCCTGCGTTTTTCACGAATTCGAGCTTCCGTTGCCGGTGGTGGTGGCCATCGCCATCGTTTGCACAAGTCTGCTGGCGCGGGAGATCGCGCGGCACTTCTGCTTTATTGCAACCGTCGATCCGCTGGATCGACAACTGGCCTGGGAGATTCGTGATCAGTGCCTGAAGCAGACCTTTGTGACCAGCCTGCTGCTGTTTCCTGCCGGTCTGGGGATCTGTGTCCCGGGACTGCTGATCCCGGCCTCAATCGTCTCACTCTCCGGCTGGCTGGTGGCCTGCGTCTGGTGGAAAGTGGATCTCGACCGCGTACCGGAGGGAGTCACCGACGCATTGTGCAGTTGGTGTTCCTATAACCGGGTGGAATCGGTGGCCCCCGGAATCCTGCAGAGTCCCGCGGGGCCCGCCCGCTGGCGGTGGAAGTGTTTGCTGATTGTCGTGCTGCTGGCCGCCCTGCTGCTGGGACGACTGACGCTGGAGGCAACCATCCTGCCGGTCTCCGCTCTTCTCGCTGCCGTCGTCGACGGAACCGCCACACTCCCGATGACGTTCCGATTGATCCTGTTGCTGACGAGCGGTCTGTTCTGCCTCGGGTTGCCGGTCGTTGGCGTTGTCGTCGGAATCGCATTTGTCGGAACGCCGGTGTTCGCCGGATATCGGCTGCCGGTTCCGGGTGTCGTTCCGTCGAAAGAGTGGCAGCAGATCACGGCCCGGCTGCGTCAGTCGAACAACAAGGTGGAACGAGACAGTCTCTATATCGGCCGGCTGCTGCACGACCAGTCGCCGCTGCTCGTGCCGTCGCTGGTGTTCAGCGAGCACGC
>CAZHET010000700.1:0-3002 GCA_964531585.1 uncultured Planctomycetaceae bacterium
CCCGTGGCGATCAGAGTCTGGTTGACCATTTTCGTGTGCTGACCGGCTCCGGCCGGACCCTGGTGGACGATCGTTTTTCCCATCGCGTTCCAGCACGGCTGCAATGCTTCAACGACGTCTTTGTCGCCGCCGATCATGATCGACAGAGCCGCGTTTTTCGCGCCGACATCGCCGCCGGACACAGGAGCGTCCACGCTGGCAACGCCTTTCGCTTTCGCCGCGTCGAAGATCTCCACGGCCAGAGACGGCTGGCTGGTGGTCATGTCGACGAGTACGCTGCCGGAAGCGGCTCCGGCGAGTGCTCCGTCATCGCCCAGCACCACTTCCCGCACGTCGTGAGGAAAGCCGACGATGGAAAACACGACGTCCGAGTTCTCAGCGACAGCTTTCGGCGAACCTGCCCACGTCGCGCCGCTGTCCAGAAGTGGCTGAGCTTTCGCTTTCGTGCGGCTATAAACAGTGGCGGAAAATCCGGCCTTTATCAGATGCCCGCACATGCTGGAGCCCATGACTCCCGTGCCAATCCAGCCAATGCGTGTCTTTCCTGGTTCAATCGTCGGAGCTGCCATCGTAATCTTCCCGCGTTTGAAGTGTCTGTGAGTCGGGTCTTGCGAGGGGCCGCATGATGTCGCACACCTCGCCGTGAGTAAAGTGCGTCGCGTGTCGCATCCTGACGCTACGGCAAGGTGCCGCAATCGAAACGTAGTGTTTAACCCGTGGTCGCAGACCAGGTTGTCTGTAGCGAACGGCAGCGCCGACCGCTTCGCCTGCGGCGTCAACAAGTTCAACTTCATGCCACAGCTGACCGATTTTCACGATGCGATCCCTTCGGCGATGAACGCCGACCATCACTCGCTGCGCCGCCTGCTGCGTGCGATGAAGAATGCCGAACGCGAGGGGAAGCCGTTTGATCGCAACCTGGCAAAGTTCACCCGGCAGCTTGAAGCGTCGTCACAACTGCGCGAACAGCGAGCCGCCGGCGCTCCGAAAATCACCTACCCGTCCGACCTGCCTGTCGTCGAACGACGAACGGAAATCGCTGACGCGATCCGAGATCACCAGGTCATCGTCGTCTGCGGCGAAACGGGTTCCGGCAAGTCGACTCAATTGCCGAAGATCGCCCTGGAACTCGGCCGAGGCGTCGGCGGAGTCATCGGGCACACTCAGCCGCGCCGCATCGCCGCGCGGTCGATTGCGACTCGCCTGGCGGAAGAACTGAACTGCGAACTCGGAAAACAGGTCGGCTACCGAATTCGCTTCAACGATTCGTCCGGGCCGAACACGCTCATTCGCCTGATGACCGACGGAATCATGCTGGCGGAAACTCAGTCCGATCGCCTGCTCGAACAGTACGACACGATCATCGTTGACGAAGCTCACGAACGGTCGCTGAACATCGATTTCCTGCTGGGCTACCTGAAACGCCTGCTGCCGAAACGCCCCGATCTGCGAATTATCATCACGTCCGCGACGATCGACGCCGAACGCTTCGCCGAGCACTTCGGAACACCGGAAGTGCCAGCTCCGGTGCTGCTGGTCGAAGGACGAACCTACCCGGTCGAGATTCGCTACCGACCGCTGGACGATGACCCGCAGCAAAGTGAGCCGCAGGGCGCTAGCCCCGGTTCGGACTCGCACGGAACCGGGGCTAGCGCCCTGCGGCTCAGAGGCAAGAGAACCGGCCCGAACGCCCCGCGGCCCAGGAACGACGACCGTGACTGGCTCGACGGCGTTTCGGACGCGATCGACGAACTCGCTGAAAACGGCAGCGGCCATATTCTCGTCTTCCTGCCGACCGAACGAGATATCCGGGAAGCCGACAGGAAACTCAGCGGACGCAAGTACCCCGGCGACACTCACCAGCACCCGACTCAGATCGTTCCGCTGTTCGGACGACTGTCGATGGCCGATCAGGCGAAGGTGTTTCAGTCGTACCAGCATCGCCGCATCGTGCTGGCGACCAACGTGGCAGAATCGTCGCTGACGGTTCCCGGAATTCGTTACGTGGTCGACACCGGCACGGCTCGCATCAGCCGGTATTCCGCTCGGTCGCGAATGCAGCGGCTGCCGATTGAAGCGGTGTCGCAGGCGTCGGCGAATCAGCGAGCTGGCCGGTGCGGACGAATCGCTCCAGGCATCTGCATCCGGCTTTACAGCGAAGATGATTTCAGCAGCCGCGAAGCGTTCACGTCGCCGGAAATTCAGCGCACGAATCTTGCCGCCGTGATTCTTCGCACGCTGCACCTGCAGCTCGGGCGGCTGGAAGATTTTCCGTTTCTCGACCCGCCGCGACCGACGACGGTGAAGGAGGGCTACAAGACACTCGAAGAACTGGGAGCGATCGGGGACGAGTTGAGAGTCGACGGTCGAGAGTCGAGAGCGAACGCATTCCGTCCCTTCTCCCCCGAGGGGGAGAAGGTGGCCGGAGGCCGGATGAGGGGGCCGCGCTCTGGCGGTGAGTCTTCAGAAACAGGTCACGCGAAACACAAACCCCTTCACCCTGACCCTCTCCCCTTCAAGGGGAGAGGGGACAATCGCAGCAGCAACGATGTAGTTCTCACCGCAATCGGCCGTCAGATGGCTCGGCTGCCGGTTGATCCGCGCATCAGCCGCATGATTCTGGCGGCGATTGACGAACACGCCGTGCCGGAAGTTCTGATCATCGCCGCGGCGCTGGAGACTCAGGATCCGCGGGAACGACCGATCGACAAACAGCAGGCCGCCGACGAAGCTCACGCAAAGTTCAGTCACGGCGACAGTGACTTCCTCACCTATGTCAACCTGTGGGACGCGTGGCACGAACAGAAGAAGAAACTGTCCGGCAGTCAGTTGAAGAAATGGTGTCGTCAGAACTTTCTGTCATGGATGCGCATGCGCGAATGGATCGACGTGCATCGGCAGTTGCGAGACCTGCTGTCCGAGAGCGGCGACAACGCGCTGAAGAAAGCCGCTGCGCTGCATCACACCAAAGACCGCAAAAACGACTTCGCGGCGATTCACCG
>CAZHET010000701.1:0-3000 GCA_964531585.1 uncultured Planctomycetaceae bacterium
ACCGCCGGCTGGAGCAAACCGTCAATCGGCTGGTGATGGGCATCCTCTCCGCCGCCCTGTTTATCGGATCGGCGCTGCTGTGGAGCCGCGACGTGGCTCCGCAGTTGTGGGGAATTTCCGTTCCCGGAGCACTCGGCTGGTTCTTCGCGCTGGTGCTTGGTTATCGCCTCGTGAAAGCCATCAAGCACTCGGGGAATATCGAATGACGAGACCCGTCAGTTTGGTCTGAACACATGCCGCGCGTGGCGGATGAGTATTTTCCTGACGTCAGACGGACATTACAGTGCGTCGTCTGCTGATCGAACGGGAGTTTTCCTTCAACCAGTCGATTCTCACGTGCCGCTCACCATGCGCGTTCGTCTCTGATTGGTGAGTCCATCGTTGATGGGATGCTGGATGGCCGATTCGCAGCGGCGATATTTTTTCCAGGCGCTGCGGCCGCAGGAGTTCATCGTTTCGACTATAGTCGAACTTCCGCTGCGTGTGACATGCTTCAACAGTCTTTCGAAAGCGAGATCTGCGATGGTGTACAAGGCCTGCTCGTTCGGATGCCGTCTCCCCGTGCTCATGTTACTGATCTCCCCACTGGCGCTATCCGGGAACGCGGACGAACCGAAGCCTGTCAACCACAAGATCATGGTTTGCGAGTACAGTAGTGACGCCCACCGGCTGGTCGAATTCTCGCCCGATGGCAAGGCGATCTGGGAACACAGGTTTCCGTCGATCGCAGTGTGTTTCCGCATGACCGGCGATGGCAAAGTCGTATTCGCAGATGGCGGCACGCCGACCGGCATTCAGGAAATCGATCGCCAGCACAATGTCACCTTCGATTATCGTGCCAGTTGCGAACAGGTGCTGACGTGCGACGTGTTGCCCAACGGCAATTTCCTGCTCGCGGAGCAGGGGCCGTGTCGCGCGGTCGAAGTCAACCCTGACGGCAAGGTCGTATCGACCGTGAATTTGACGACCACGGAGAAGGGGGCACACATGCAGCTCCGCTGCCTGCACCGCCTGCAGAACGGACACCTGCTGGCCTGTCACGAAGCAGAAGGGATCGTTCGCGAGTACGACTCTGACGGTACGGTTGTGTGGGAGTTTCCCGGTGTTACGAATGTGTTTGAAGCCTTGCGCCTGCCGAATGGCAATACGCTGATTGGCTGCGGCACGGATAAGCGGATCATTGAAGTCACACCGGAGAAACAGATCGCCTGGGAACTGACTTCCGAAGACGTGCCGGATCTCAATTTGTCGTGGATTACCAGCCTGCAGATCCTGAAGAACGGCAACCTTGTCATCGCGAATTTCCTGCGCGGGCAGGAAGGCAAAGGAGCCCATGCATTCGAGGTTACGCACGACAACGCAAAGCAGGTCGTGTGGAAGTTTGCCACTCACGACATCGTGAAGTCCATTACGATGGTGCGAGTTCTGGATGACGAATGACGTCGATCGAGAGAACTTCAGTCACCGTCTTCCGGCGCAATTTCCGCTCGACACGTTCACGGCATTCGTGATCAGGCAGATTCTCGCTGCTTCGTTCTCTGCCTCGCCCGGCAAGCTCGAAGTCTGCCGGCGCGACGGCATCCTCTGCTTCGGTCGTCATGGAGCATGCCGCCAGCCAGCGACAGCAGTCCCGCGGAGCTCGTTCGCTAAGCGGCGTTAAGTCACGGCCTGAGCACGCGCCATTGCTGGGCCGGACCAGAAGGCCATTTCCGTCGAATCCTTCGGGAAACAGTCCAGCATCAGTCGGATGATTGCCCGGTCGTCCTCGTGCAGCGGTGCGGCAAGCCCGTCGACGTCCGGAAAACTGTGCCGCAGTCCCGCCAGAATCAGTGTCCATGCCGGACTGCGCGAATCCAGACTGTCCTGCTGAAAACGATCGTGGAAGAACTCCCGCGACCGAATCTTGTCGAACGCATAGTTCCACAAATCGAATTCGGCCATCAGCGTGCATGACAGCAGATCCGACCAGCGTTCTGTGGATGATCTCAGCCGGTCGATGTAGACAAGTTGTTCGGCGGTCAGCGATTTGTCGTTCAGACAGATGCCCAGTGCCTTGTGCCTCACGGTCATGTGGCCGCGGTGAACGTTGTTTGCCAGGGGCTCGATTCGTTCTTCATTGCGGTGTCGGTCACAGGCCGCCAGCATGATCGTCCACACGCGATTGACCAGGTCATTCACCAGAATCTGCTCCGTCAGCGACTGCACTGGCGGTCGCACGGGGCTGAGGCCGATCAGGTGCAGCGGGTCACGGATCTGGACATTGTTTTCCAGATCGTTCAGATCCCGCATCCAGCGATTGAACCGGTTGCGCGACCGAATGTAATAGTCTCCCAGCAGCACGTTGGGAATCGGCCGCGCCTGTTCAATCAGCAGGCGGCTGTGTGCGGAAATCAGAGCGGTCACTTCGACAAGGTAAGCGAGCTTCACAGAGAAGATCCTGTTTGGAAGGCCGTGGCAGGGCGGGCGTTCTCCGGTCCCGCGGGATGGCTGCAGTGTCCTGGTGTCGATTCAACCCGCGGGAATGGGAGACTGTACCGGGAGCGGGTCGCAAACTGAGTGCCAACTGCACGAGACTTCGCTTTCGCCGCGTTTCAGCAGACCTGCCGGAAATCCGTGTTGTCGTTTCTCAACAGCCCTCACCGGGATGATGCCGGAATGCGACGGATGAGCCAGTCGACGATCGCCGCTTCGGCTGAAGCCTGATCGGTGGCGTTCAGGGTTTGCAGCGTTGCGTTCGTCGCTTTGTAAGCCGACTGAGTCACCGCGGCCGGCTGATGGCGAGCAATTGCCAGCGGCATCGGAGCACACAGCGCCAGCAGGCCGGGCAGGCCGTCATAACGGATGGCTCCTGGAACAAGATTCACGTCGCGAATGTCGGTGATGTCTGCGAAGCGAAACCCGTTCGCGTCGATGGCCGCACCGTCCACGGCTGAGCCGGACAACGCCACCGCGGCAGCAACGATCGGGCCAGCTCCGTCGACCCCCACGACTCGGATCGAA
>CAZHET010000702.1:0-2979 GCA_964531585.1 uncultured Planctomycetaceae bacterium
GATCACGAAATGCGTCGTCCGCGACGCCGGTCTGCCCACTCCACGCTTCGCCGTTATGAAAGACAACAACGCCGTCGCGAAGCTCGTCGCGTCCCTGTCATCTGCGATGAACAACCCTCCTGGCGAACCGCTGTCGTTGCGGTTTCCACTCTTCGCAAAGCCGATCGCGGAAGGCACTGGCAAGGGCGTCACGCCGGCGTCGCGAGTTAAAGACGCCGAACAGCTTGCCGTCGTGTGTGCTCAACTGCTCGAACAGTATCGGCAGCCGGTTCTTGTCGAGGAATTCCTGCCGGGAAGAGAATTCACCGTCGGAATTCTGGGGACGGGCAAGCAGGCGTCGTGCCTGGGAACACTGGAAATCGTGCTGCTCGACCACGCCGAGCCGGGCGTGTACTCCTACGTCAACAAAGAACGCTGCGAAGAACTGGTCGAGTATCGATTGGTCAGGGCGTCGGAAGACGAACAGGTTCGCGCGGCCGAACAGATCGCTCTGGCTGCCTGGCGGGCGCTCGCTTGCCGCGACGGCGGACGCATCGACCTGCGATGTGATGCCGACGGGCGGCCTCAGTTTCTGGAAGCCAACCCGCTGGCCGGTCTGCACCCGTCTCACTCGGATCTGCCGATGCTGGCGACGGCTGTGGGATGGAGCTACGACGATCTGATCGAACGCATCGTGACGTCCGCTTCGGAGCGGTGTCGAACACTGGTCGGTTCACGCGGTGCGATGCCCGTTGCCGCGAATGCTGCCGCCAGCCACTGACCGCAGTTTTCCACTCCTTGCCGCTGCCGGCATCTCGCACGCGATGGGACACAAGACGCTTGCACGTCGTCGTTCTTTATAACGTTCCGGAACAATCCTCGGCGGCCGACGAACAGGACGTGCTTGTGCAGCGCGACGCCGTGATGGCCGCGTTGCAGCAACTTGGTCACAACGCCGTCAGTCTCGGCTGCACTCTGAACCTGGAAATCACCCGCAACGAACTGACGCGGCTGCGGCCCGACGTCGTCTTCAACCTGGTAGAATCGCTCGCGGGGACGGACCGGCTGATGGCAATGGCAACGCTGCTGCTGGACGGGCTGAACCTCCGCTACACCGGCGCATCCACGAACTCCGTGATGTCCGCCGTCGGCAAAATTGACACGAAACGCCGGCTTCTGAACGCCGGCCTGCCGACCGCGCCGTGGCTGGATGCAGAATCGCCTGCCGCACCCGGTGACGCAGGCTGTGACGCCACAGATCCGGACTGCGAAACGACCCGGTGGATTCTCAAACCTGTCTGGGAACATGCGTCGATCGGCATGCACGACGATGCCGTCGTCGACGGATGTCCTGCGGAAGTGTTGCGGGCCAAATGTCAGCGCCGTACGCAGCAGACGGGCCGGCCGTACTTTGCCGAACGCTACATCGACGGGCGGGAGTTCAACCTGTCCATGCTGGCAGGAGACGTTCTGCCACCGGCGGAAATCGACTTTTCGACGTTTCCCGCCGGCAAGCCGCGAATCGTTGGGCATCAGGCAAAGTGGGAACAGGACTCATTCGAATATCAGCAGACACCTCGACGGTTCGAAATCGCCGCAGCGGACGAACAGCTGCTGCAGCAACTTCGCAGCCTGGCGCGCCGGTGCTGGCAGGTCTTTGAACTCCGCGGCTTCGCGCGAGTCGATTTTCGCGTGGACGAATCAGGGCAGCCGTGGATTCTGGAAGTGAATGTCAATCCCTGCCTGTCGCCCGATGCCGGATTCGCCGCAGCTCTGGACCGTGCCGCCATCCCTTTCGAAACGGCCATTCAGCGAATCATCGATCAGGCATTGTGGCCGCTACTGTCTTCGATGATTTGACATGGCCTGAGTAAGCAGACTTCACGATGCTGCCGCCAAATCAACAGCCGATACATCCTGCGTCGGTGCTCCGCCATTCCGTAACATCGACCGACCGCGATGCCGTGCGGAGAATTGTCACCGCAACGGGGTTCTTCCGTCCTGACGAAGTCGACATTGCCGTCGAACTCGTCGATGAGCGACTGTCGAAAGGTGAACGGTCCGGCTACGAGTTCGTGTTCGCGGAAGTGGACGACGGGGTCGCCGGGTACGCGTGTTACGGCCCGATCGGCTGCACCATCGGCAGCTTTGATCTGTACTGGATCGCCGTTGATCCTGCGCAGCAAGGCCGCGGTCTGGGCAGGCTGTTGATCGCCGAAGTCGAACGGCGAATCGCCGCAGCCGGTGGCCGGACGGTCTATGCCGAAACGTCCGGCCGGCGAGACTACGAGCCGACTCGGACGTTCTACCAGCGCTGCGGTTACCACGTCGCATCGGTGCTGCCCGATTTCTACGACATCGGCGATGACAAAGTGACGTTCAGCAAGCCGTGCGGAACGTAACCGAACGCGAAGTTCGTTCGCGCCGTGGCACCCCGCGCCCCGGCAACTCGCAACGTGGCAACCCGTGCCGTGACGAGCGGCGCGACGTCTGCCCGAAGGTCGGTCGTGCAGGCCGCGCTCGCAGCCTCCCAGCGCGCCGGCCCCTGCCGTTCAATTAACCCCGGGATTCACGTTCGGATTTGCCAATGCCATGAACATGACCTTCCTCCGGATCCTCCGCCGTCACTCCCAGAACGATGTCGAAATTTGCGGACAGCTCACCCAGTTTCGAATCCGGCAACGGCGTGAAATCTGCCAGCACCGTGTCCCTCTGGTGCGGATCCGTGAGCTGACGGAAGACGCCGTCACGTTCGTTCTGAGGCTCGCCCTTCACCAGCAACTGCGTCGTGAAGATGCGCTTGCCGTGGCGACTGATGCCGAAGTGAATGTGAGGCGTGCGGCCGGGATACGGCACCGGCTTGATCGTGCGGAAGTAGTACTGCCCTTTGGAATCCGTCAGAAACCGGCCGTACCCCTGAAAATTGGAATCGCGCTTGTCCGCGTTGTCCGTGCCCGTGTGCAGATACGCTCCGTGATTGTCAACCTGCCAGATTTCCAC
>CAZHET010000703.1:0-2970 GCA_964531585.1 uncultured Planctomycetaceae bacterium
GACGCGGGAAACAGCACAGTCAGGAACCAGTTGTATTCTTCGCTGCCGGTGTGAGCGGGGTTGGCTGCCCGGCGTTCGGCGCCCGCTCGCCACGCGCTGGCCGAACGATGATGGCCGTCGGCGACGTAGAAATGCGGAACAGACGACAGAGCCGCGACGCAGTCGGCGGTATCCGTCATGCGCCAGACCGTGTGCTGCACACCGTCGACGGCGGTGAAATCGTACAGCGGTTCTGCGGCACACGCCGACGCCACCAGCCGGCTGATGTCCGGAGCGTCGCGGTACGTCAGAAACACGGGGCCGGCGTGAGCGTTCAGAGCCAGCACGTGACGGGTGCGGTCGTCTTCTTTGGCGGGCCGCGTTTTTTCGTGTTTCAGAATCCGATTGTTTTCGTAGTCGTCGATGTGGCAGCAGCAGACGATGCCCGTCTGACTCATGCCGTTCATGATCTGCCGGTAGGCGAACAGGCAGTCCTGACCGTCTCGCTGCAGGATTCCGTCGCCCAGCATTCTGTCCAGATTTCGGCGTCCGGTGGCGTAAACCTCGTCGGCATACGGATTCGTGTCGGCCGGCAGGTCAATGTCCGGGCGAACGACATGAAGAAAGCTGTGGGCGTTGCCTTCAGCCAGGGCGACTGCTTCATCACGATTGACGACATCGTAGGGCACCGACGCGACCTGCCGGGCCAGGCCATCGGCGGGACGCAGGGCATTGAAGGGTTTGATGCGGGGCATTGGTTCGTTTTCGGCGAAATCACGGAGACGGACGGGCACGGATTGAAGCGACTCCGCCTCCGTGGTCCAAGCGTTCCGCGAGCGAGTTGATGAGGATTCCGCAAAACGCTCCGCTGCGATGCGAGCTGCGCGACGTCAGTCCGCAATCGTGCTGGCGCGTGGTCGGGGGTTGCGCCGGTGTGCCGTGCAGCCGTGAAAGCGGACTGACGTCGCGCTGCTCACCGGCGTGGCGGGTGCGGCGCGGCGGGTGCGCGACGGGTACGTCAGCGCGAGCTGGCGGCCACGTCTTCTGCCGCTCGCAGGACTCGCAGAACGTTGCTGCCGAGCAACTTGTGGACGTCCTGCGCAGAATGGCCGCGGTTCAGCAGTTCCTGAGTAATCAGCGGGTAAGTCGAAACGTCGTCAAGCTGCGCCGGAGTGGTGGGAATTCCGTCGAAGTCCGAACCCAGGCCGACGTGATCGATTCCGGCCACGCGGATGATGTGTTCGATGTGATCAACGACGTCGTGAATCGACCCGCGAGCAGTTTCGTCGCGTCGCAATTGCTCAGTCGGCAGAATGAACTTCGAATAGAAATTCACCATCACGACTCCGCCGTTTTCCGCCGTCAGTTTCAGGACATCATCAGGCACGTTGCGAGGATGATCGGTGAGCGTCCGAGCGGAGGAATGCGAAAAGATCACCGGAGCCTGCGTGACTTTCAGCGCGGCTTTCATGGTTTCCGGAGACACGTGAGACAGGTCGACCAGCATGCCCGTGCGGTTCATTTCCCGCACCACCGCTTCACCGAATTCTGACAGGCCGTGGACGCGAGGTTCGTCCGTCGCGGAATCCGCCCAGGACAGCGATTTCGAATGCGTCAGCGTCATGTAGCGGCAGCCCAGATCGTACAGCCGCTGGATGTTGTCAAGCGATTCTTCGATCGAATAGCCGCCTTCGATGCCCATCATGCTGGCGATCTTTCCGGTCGCTACGATTCGTTCAATGTCATCGGCGGTGGAAGCCAGTTCGAACGTTTCCGGATATCGTTTCAGCATCGCATGAACAAGTTCTATTTGCTGCAGCGTTTCCAGCAGCGACGTGCCAGCGGCTTCCGTGTCGGCGGACACATAGACCGACCAGAACTGCGCCTTAACGCCGCCCGCGCGCAGCCGTCCGATGTCGGTGTGAATTTTCGGCTGAGGCTTCGCGATGTCGAACGTGTCGAACGACGAATGTCCCTGCTGGCGCATTTCCCACGGCAGGTCGTTATGTCCGTCGAACAGCATTCCGGCGCGATGAACGGCGGATCCGGCTTCCGTCAGCACAACGGGCGGCCGATCTGACTGTGCCACGGCAACGGTTCCCGTCAGCAGCACGAGAAACAGCCTGGTGCAACGGAACAGGTTTCGGAATCGATGGTCCATGGGAAACGTCTCTGTCTGCAGAGGCCGGGGTCGACGCGGTTGGCCGCGTCAATATAGCGGTGATGGCTCCGGATGACGAGCCGCGGTCGGTCTGCGTCGGCCGTGCGGTGGATGGTGCGACCGCGCACAAGGCGACTCAGGAATCGCGCCCGTTGGAGCAGCGCGACGTCAGTCCGCTTTCACGCCCGCACGGCACACCACCGCCACCACCGACCACTCGCCAGCACGATTGCGGACTTACGTCGCGCAGCTCGCCATGTCGCCGTTGGCCGCGATGCTGCAGGCCGTTAGACTCCGGAGCCTCGCTGGCCCACGATTTTTTCGGAGTGTTTCGATGAACGACGTACCTCTGCCGCCGCGAAACCTGTCACTGACCGGTCGCTGGTGCCTGCTACTGCGTGTGACGTGTTTGCTGGCTGCTTCCGTGGCGACGCCTGCGCGTGCCGATGAACCGGGGATCAAAGTTCCCGATGGGTTTCGCGTCGATCTGTTCGCCGATGACGATCTGGCTCACGACATTCACAGTCTGACCATCGATGCCCGCGGCCGAGTGGTCGTGTCCGGGCCGGGGTATGTGCGGACTTTGCTGGACGTTGACGACGACGGCAAAGCGGACCGGTATCAGGAATTTGCGGATCGTCCCAAAACGGGTGCTCAGGGAATGCACTTTCTGGGGCCGCACCTGCTGTGTTCCGGCGACGACGGCCTGCAGATTTTTCGCGACGACAACCGTGACGGCAAAGCGGACGGCGAGGCAGAGGTGTTTCTGCGGATCATGGCGGGCGGCGAACACCATGTTCACAGCATTCAGCAGGGACCGGACGGCTGGT
>CAZHET010000704.1:0-2966 GCA_964531585.1 uncultured Planctomycetaceae bacterium
TCATTCACCGCGACATCAAGCCGGAAAATATCCTGCTGGAAATGGACGACGCGGAGCCAGCAGTGCAAAGGATCCCTGACCCCGTAGCGGGCTTCTCGACGCGATCACAGGCCCGTCGGACGCAAACTTCAAAACCGCCGGACTTCATCGGTGTCAAACTCACCGATTTCGGCCTCGCCAGGCAGCTCTCCCAGACGCAATCGATGGCGATGACCGGGGCGCACGCGCTGCTGGGAACTCCTTACTATATGTCACCCGAACAGTTCAGCGGCGCGGCCACCGCCGATACCCGTTCGGATATCTATTCGCTGGGAGCCACCCTGTTTCACCTGCTCGCCGGCCAGCCCCCGTTCGTCGCGGACGATGTGCTGGCACTGGCCGAGATGCATCGTCACACGACCGCGCCGTCACTGAGATCTCTAAACAGCGACGCCAGCGACGGAGTCAGCGCGATTGTCGCGAAGGCTCTCGAAAAACAGCCGGAACTGCGCTACGACGACGCCAATCGTATGCTCGACGATCTGCTGCACCTCCTGAAAGGTGAAGCAACCAGCGTGGCCGTCCATCCGCTGCTTCCTGCCAGCCAGCGCCAGCGGCGGCTGCGGTTTTCGTTTTCCTGGAATCTGCTGTCGGCCCCCGAAGAGCTGTGGCCGTTTGTGTCGCACACCGAACGACTCAACCGCGCAATCGGACTGCCCGCCGTTGAATACACAACCGCAATCAGCGAACACAAGCAGGTCCAGCGGTGGGCCGATGTTCGCATCAGTGGACTGAACCTGCGATGGCAGGAGCATCCGTTCGAATGGATCGAAGGCCGCCGCATGGGCGTGCTGCGGGAATTCGAATCCGGCCCGCTGCGATGGTTCACCAGCGTTGTCGAACTGGCGGGACGCGCCACGGGAGGTACCACGCTGACTCACAGTTTCGATGTCGAAGTTCGCAGCGGTTTCGGACGGCTGTTCGCTCATCTGCAGATCGCAGTCCTGTCGCGGCGTTCACTGGAAAGGACGTACCGGCGAATCGACGCAGTTCTGAATCGGCCGGTCCACGCCGATGCAATGATCGATGCGTTCGAAGCGCCGACTTCGCCCGCCTTTGCTCAGCGCCGACGGCTGGACCGTGTTGTTGATCAGCTCAGCATGCGCAGACTGCAACCGGCAGTGTTGCTGAAGGTGGCGGAATTTGTTCGTTCCGCTCCGGCTCAGGAAGTCGCCCGCATTCGCCCTCTGGTGCTGGCCGAACGCCTGAATCAGCCCGCTGATGACGTCACGGCTGTCTGTCTGCATGCCGTTCGCGATGGAATGCTCGAACTGCTGTGGGACGTCATCTGTCCTGTGTGCCGCATTCCGTCAGGCACCATCGACACACTGGCCGAACTGCAGGCTCATCACCACTGCGAAGCCTGTAATATCCGTTTTGAAGTGGATTTTGCGAAGTGCGTCGAGCTGATCTTTCGTGCTCACCCGCGGATCCGAAACTGTGTGACAGGAAAATACTGCATCGGCGGGCCAGGCCATTCGCCTCACGTCGTCGCCCAGATCCGCGCGGCAGCCGGGGAAACCGTGGAACTCGGCCTGGCACTGCGGGAAGGCGACTACATCGTTCGCGGACCACAATTGCCGTTTCGGCTGTCCGTGCGTGTGCGTTCCGGGGAAGCGCCTTCCCGGCTGCATCTGGATCTCCGCCGCAGGGCCGACTGGATGCAGCCCGCAATGCTCAGTGAAGGAACACAGATACTCTCCCTGGCGAACTCGTTCCATCACGAACTGATCGTGCGAGTGGAGCGTGTGGCCATAAAGGACGAAGGACTGACGGCTGCACAGGCTCTGGCGATTCCGCTGTTTCAGGAGTTATTCCCAACGGAAGTGCTTTCACCCGAGCATCTGACAAACGTGGCCCAAATGTCGTTTCTGACAACCGCGGCGGGCGAGGAAGACGCGCTCGTGGAACGATTCGGTGAGGCAATCGCGTGTCGACTCCTGCAGGACCACTTTCGCCGACTGGGCGACCTCGCAAAAGCCAACGGCGGCTTCTGGGTAAAGACGGTAGGCTCCGGCTGCGCCATTGCCTTTACCGATGCTGCGTCTGCAATGCATGTGGCACTGTCGCTGCGAGAGTCGGTTCCTGATATTCAGGGGCATCCGGCGTGGCATCCGCAAGCGGCCGTGTGTCGCGGTCCCGCGTTCATCACAAGTGTCAGCGGCCGCACGGAATACTTCGGCGAAGCGTTTCGCACGGCGATGAAGCTAACGGCCTTCGCAAATCCAGGCGAAGTCGTGGCGCTCGACGATGTTTTGTCGGATCCCGATGTGCGTTCGCTGCTGGATCATGTAATTCCAGGCGACGCGCAACGCGAAGAAAAGAGGTCCGGTGACACCAGCGTTTACCACGTGCGGTTGCCGTAGTTCAGTTCATCGTTACACACCCCCAGAGCGCGATGCGTCGAAACGCAGATGCGCCTGAGGTTATGTTCGGGGGCATCCGCCTGTGCGGGCGCACAAAAAAAGGCTGGACCTTTCGGTCCAGCCTCATGAATGATCCCGGCAATAACCTACTTTCGCGCTGGTAGGCACTATCATCGGCCCTGCAGGCTTAACGAGCGTGTTCGGAATGGGAACGTGTGTTTCCCTGCAGGTAAAGTCACCGGGAAAGCACAGGCGCGCCAGCAAAGCCGCATTCGCCTGTGTGAAAAAGTCTAAGTGAGCAACGTCGCTGCGTTTTCAGCGTGTCACGTACGATACCGCCATCAGATTTCTCTGCCGCTGCAACTACATTTCTGCAGTTGGCCAGCGGGCAGTCAATCAGAGTGGCCAGACATTCCTCCGTTAGTACTGGTCAGCTTAGACGCTTGCACGCCTTACACAGCCAGCCTATCAACCTGGTCGTCTTCCAGGGGAGTTCAGGAGCAAGCTCCAACGAAACCTAATCTTGGGGATGGCTTCGCGCTTAGATGCTTTCAGCGCTTA
>CAZHET010000705.1:0-2965 GCA_964531585.1 uncultured Planctomycetaceae bacterium
CCGCCATCTCTTCACTTCCCTGAGCGGTCATCAGCACAACGGGAACCATCGGATACTCGTCTTTGACGGCGGTCAGCAGTTCGATGCCGTTCATTTCCGGCATATGGATATCCGTCAGCACCAGATCCGGCCGGTGGTTCTCGATCATCTCCATTGCAACCCGGCCGTTTTCAGCGGTCTGAATCTCACAGTCGATGGCTCGAGACAGCATGCCGCTGACAAGTGTCCGGTCGGTCAGCGCGTCATCGACAACGATGATCGTCAGCATCAGTTCACCCTGCCTTTCACAAAGGACCGCAGTTCAGCCACCAGGCATTGAAGTTGTTCGGTCAGTTTTTCGGCGACGGGCCGTGCGCCTTCCGTCGTCCCTTTGGTGCCCAGCGACTCCAGACGCTCCGCGCCTTCTGCCGGGACACTGGCACCAATGGACAACAGCGCGCCTTTCACGGTGTGACCGGCTTTTCGCAGTGCCACGGCGTCGCCGTCGCTGACAGCCTGCTGAACAGAATCCAGCAGCTTGTCGCATTCCTGCAAAAACGCGTTCATGACCATCGCCAGCAGTTCTTCGTCGTTGTCAACACTGACCATGGCCGCATCCCAGTCGACGAACTCTTGCCCGTTGTCGGCCGTACCTCGGGAGCTCGGCGCGGTGTCGGCCGGCGCGGTGTCGGCCGGCGCGGGTGGCTGCGGTTGGGCCGAGGCCGTCGGTTCGGAATCGAGCGGCCGCGTGGCGGGCAAAGTGACTCGCAGCAGCATTTCAGACAGCTGCTTCGCACGGATCGGCTTGGACAGGTATTCATCCATGCCGGCGTCGAGACAGCGTTCGCGGTCTCCTTTCATGGCGTGAGCCGTCATCGCAACGATTGGTACACGTGTGCCGGATTCGGCCTGCAGACGCCGGATCTCGCCCGTCGCTTCGAAGCCATCCATCACAGGCATCTGTACGTCCATCAGCACGACATCGAAATGTCCCGACCGGAATGCTTCTACCGCTTCCGCCCCGTTGCCAGCCACCGTGACTGTGTGCCCCAGCTTGCTAAGGACTCCCACGGCCAGTTTTTGATTCACGATGTTGTCTTCGGCCAGCAGCACTTTCAGCTCCCCGGTCGACTGTCTGCCGGACGCGCTGCCGTCAAAAACGGCCTCGTCCTCCGCGCCGTTGACGCCCAGCGCGGTGACGACGGCGTCGAACAGTTCTGACTGCTTGACCGGTTTCAGCAGGCTGATGTTGACGCCAAGATTCCGCCGGCGTTCAGAATCACCCGACCGGCCGCTGGACGTCAGCATGATGATCTGCAGTTCGCGAAACGCATCGTCCCTGCGAATCTGTTCGCACAGCATGAAGCCATCCACTTCCGGCATATTGACGTCTGACAGAACCAGCCGAATCGGCTGTTGCGTCCGCAGACCCTGCTTCAGCAGCTTCATCGCTTCCGTCGAACTTGTGGCGACCACGGGGCTCATGCCCCAGTTGCTGCACATTTCGTACAGAATGCGGCGGTTGGTGGCGTTGTCATCCACAATCAGAACGCGGGTGTTGCTGACCAGTTGCGGATCTCTGCGCACACGGCGAACCGGGTCGCGGGCAATTTCAAAGTGAGCGGTAAACGAAAATGTGCTGCCTTCGCCGACTTCGCTTTCGCACCTGAGAGTGCCGTCCATCATTCCCACCAGCCGGCTGGAAATCGCCAGCCCCAGCCCCGTTCCGCCGTAACTGCGTGTTGTGGAGTTGTCGGCCTGCTGGAACGCAATGAAGATATCTTCGATCTTGTGGGCAGGGATTCCGATTCCGGTGTCGGAGACAGTAAACATCAGCCAGATGCTGTGTCCGGCGGTTTTTTCTTTGGCGACTCGCAGCACGACTTCGCCCGACTGCGTAAACTTGATCGCATTGCCCACCAGGTTGACCACGCCCTGGCGCAGCCGCGCCGCGTCGCCGATCAGAAAATCGGGAATGTCCGCGGCCACCGAATAAGCCAGTTCCAGGCCTTTCTTGTGAGCCCGCAGCCCCAGTGACTTCATGGTGTCGCCCAGAGTCTCCTGAAGATCAAACGGGATGGAATCCAGTTCCATCTTGCCGGCTTCGATCTTGGAGAAGTCCAGGATGTCGTTGATCAACTGCAGCAGCGCATCACCGGACGCCTGCACCATTTGCAGGTATTCGCGCTGCACCGGTGTCGGATCGGTATCCATCAGCAATTCGGTCATGCCGATGATGCCGTTCATGGGCGTGCGAATTTCGTGGCTGACGTTGGCCAGAAAATCGCTCTTGGCCTGATTGGCTGCGTTGGCTGCATCGCGGGCGGCGCGCAGAGTTTCCTCATTGCGGCGACGTTCAATGACGCGTCCGATCTGCTCACCGACACTTTGAAAGACCTCCAGCAGCCGTGCGTCGCGCGGCTGGCATTCGAAGGCAAAGAATTCCAGCACGGCCACCAGTTCATCGCCGATGAACACAGGAAATCCGACCGCGCTGCGAATGCCGGCATTGCGGAACCCGGCGGCTCGCGGTGACGTCGACGGCAGGTCGGTTTCCAGGTCCCTGACCCACTGCGGTTCGCCGGAATCCCAGATCAGCCCCGGCAGACCTTCGCCGCGACGAATGTGAATGCCTTCCGTGACCGCGCGGAATTCTGACAGCGAATCCATATTGACCGGATGCCAGATGGCTGTCGGTGTCAGTTCCTGCAGTACCTGGCTTTCCGTGGGAAGGTAGACGTGTCCGACGGCCCAGCCGGTCAGCTCACACACAATGTCCAGACAGCCCTGCAAAGCCACGGTCAGAGAATCCGTGTCCCGCGCCAGCGCGGTGGCCTGGTGCAGCAGTCCGGCTTCCATTGCCTGGCGAGTGGCGTGATCCTGCGCCTGCTTCTGCCTGGTGATGTTACGACCGATGCCGACCAGTCCTGTGATGTTATTGTTCGCATCGCGGAGCGGGATCTTGCTGGTCAGCATCCACAGTTCG
>CAZHET010000706.1:0-2937 GCA_964531585.1 uncultured Planctomycetaceae bacterium
CCTGGGGTATCGAAGCCGCGAAGGAAGCCAGTTTTGATCAAGCCGTGCGAACGATCACGGCGGAGGCGGCCCAACAACTGGAAGCGGCGCGGCGAGTTCGTGGTGTGCTGGCGTCTTCGGTTCACGTCATCCGTGAACAGCGGGAGTCCATGTGATGATCATCGTGGATGCCAGGCCGAAGATTGAACGATTCGAAACCGGGGCAACGACCGACCTGATCGTGTGATCTCAGGCGAGCCGCTGCTTGATTTCGTCCAGCGTCAGCCGTTCGGCCTTGAGGTGCTGGATCTGCTGACAACGGTCGACCATATCGGACGCATAGAGCTGGTAGCCGGACGCTGTGAATTCCGCCACCTGCAGCAAGCCCTGTTTGGTCCAGTAGCGAATGGTTGCCACGGTTTCGTCAGCGGCTTTCGCGAGGTCGCCACTTTTGAGCAGGCCGTCAGTATCGACGTCGCCGATCGCGGATTCGCCCCGCGCGGCGTTGAGATAGATATCCAGAGATCGCTCGGCCGCCTTCGCGATGAGCTTTTCGTAAGCCTCTTTCGAACCGCCAAGCTGGGCTGTTTCCAGTGCGCCGATATAGGCCAGCCGGTCACGCTTGCGGATGATCGCTGGTGGATAGCCTCGCATCATTAACAGGAGGTTCATCAGCAGCCGAGCCGTGCGTCCGTTGCCATCGACGAAAGGGTGGATACTTACCAGGCGATAGTGAGCTTCACCCGCGAATGCGACCGGATGCAGTTTGTGCCTGCCGGTCAGCCACGCCTGGAAATCGTCCATCAGCTCGGGCACCTTGCGCGGGTTCGGCAACAGCACCGTCGACCCTGCGTTCCGCACCGGCACACTGCGATAGTGCCCGGCATTTTCGTCATCCAGCCCTTTGAGAATCATGTCGTGAATCGCGAGCAGGTCGCCGGCGGTCAGTTGAGACGGCTTTTTCCCGACGAGCGAGCGGACGAAATCGAGTGCCTGGGCGTGGTTGGTGGCTTCCAGATGTTCCTTCAGGCTTTTCCCGCCGATCGTCAGGCCCTGTTCGATGACAACGGCGGTTTCGCGGCGCGTGAGCGTATTTCCTTCGATGGCGTTGCTGGTATAGGTGAGTTCCACCCGGAACCAGTCGTCCAGATTGCGGACGAACTCGGCTGGCAGTGGCCTGAAGCCATCCAACTGCTGCTTTTTCTCAGTGAGTCTACCGTAATCCATCCCATAAACCGTAAAGCATAACGTAACGCTTTTCAATCACTTTCTGTCGTACCGCTGCGAGCGTTCAACGACAGCGTGTCCGGTTCCCGGTGAGTTCTGGCTTCAGGAAATCCGATTGACCCGAAGTCGGCTCTCTGGCACGCGGAAGATGCAAAAGTCACGGCGGCCGAGTGTGAAGATCGTCGTTAAAACGCGCCGTTCCGCCAGCCAGACCAGCGACGCGTCGGCGAGTTGAATGTCGTGATCGCGATAGCGTTCACGAAAGCCGATGTAACACGGAAAGAAATCAGTATCCATCTGCGATCGAGATGATTCAGCCAGCGACTGATGCTCGCAGCCTGTCGTCGGAGCGAGCAATGTGGTTGCTCAGCGACCACAGCCCGGGTCGTGTGGTCACGTCGTCCCGTGTGACCGACGGCATTGCACGCAGCGGCAAACGCTATGGCCGGACGGTACCGTTCCTGTGCCAAAGTGATGGCCCGCGGGTGATCCACACCGTCGAATTCTGTCGCATTCTGTCGCACTCTGTGCGCCAAACGCGACCATCCAGCTTGCGATTGCTCTCACCGTTGCACCGCTTCGCCGCTATCGCAGACTTCCGGGCAACTGTGTTACCGAGGTAGAATTACCGAGCCGTTGCCGAGGCAGATGCACAGTGCGGTGCTGCGACCGGGCACCGCTTCAGCTACGGCAGACTGCTTAACCGGACAGCGCCATGTTGGATGCATTGACGGATAATCCGCAGGATTTCGTCGAAGTGAGCGGCACGGCGCTAGCCGCCGGTGTCTGCATTAAGAAACGCTGGGAAAAACCGGCGGCTAGCGCCGTGCCGCTCACGGAACATGGCGCTGTCCAGTTAAGCTCACGGCCGACTGACCTCACGGCTGCCTTCTCACGGCTGCCTTCTCACGGCTGCCTTCTCACGGCTGCCTTCTCACGGCTGCCTTCTCGCGGCTGGCGACGGCATGAGTGTTGCAATCAGATAAGACGGATTGTCCGCGGGCGAATCTCCGAACAGATTTGCCGGGCCGAATCGCACTCGCCCAGACGCGCTCTTCGCGCGGCACAGCCGGATTCACTGAACGCACACAGGCAATTTATGTACCGCTTTCTTCCCTGGAAAACGATTGTTCGTCGCGCGGCTCGCGCGTACGGCATTGCTGACCCCGCGCTGTGGCTGGCTCGACTGAGGAACTTTTCGCAGCCGTCCGAGGTTCAGGAACCCATTGAACTGCTGCGCGCCGGTGTGCAGTTTCATGCTCGCGGACTGATCAACACCAAAGCGATTCAGCACAATCTGGACTGGGTCTGGCCGTACTGGGTTGAACGGCAGTTTGATCCGGCCGACCCATCGTTCGTGCCGCGCGGGTTCTCGTTCAGTCATATTAATCTGACGCACCGCAACTGGACGGCCATCGGGCTCCCGGAGCTTTCTGTTTATCCAATCGTTGATCCGCGGGGACTGGTGACTCCGCTGCACGACGGCTGGTCGATTGACTGCTGGCTGGTCGGCCATGACGGTCGCCAGTTGATACCCAGCCAGCTTCAAGACGGCGATGTTCAGCAGCGACTGCTGACAGACGATGGACTGGCAGTCGAAACAGACTGCCACAGGGATGAACTGTCGCTCAGGCAGACGGCCAGCGTGATCGTGGAAGGTGGTGTTCCGGTCGTTCGCATTGATGTGCAGGCGAAGACGACAGGAGGCGGCAGGCTGGCGATTGCGATCCG
>CAZHET010000707.1:0-2934 GCA_964531585.1 uncultured Planctomycetaceae bacterium
GCACGGTCCGGCGGTGCTGAATCTGAGACAGACCGGGAATCATCTTCCGAACCGGCCGCCGTGCCAACTCACCGGGACAGTGTTGCGCAATCACCGGCTTTGCCCGCGAATCGTATTGGAGGCGACGAGACTTTCGCCGACGCACGTCGGGGCGTCCGAAGTTCCAAGGCACGGCGACGACGTCTGCAGCCAACCGCCGCGCGGGGTGACCAGAGTCGAACTCTCCGCGCCATTAACTTTCCTCCCGCCAGCTCCCCGGCTTGCCCCGCTTCCCAGAGAACAAGCCCGAAACGTGAGATTTCCAGTGTTTTCCAGTGCGGAATCGCTAGCTGTCATTGAGTTCGCTTCGGGGCGGGGCATCATATGGCGACGCAAAATCCCCTGTGTGTCGCTGACATACGGCGGTGCCTGGGCTGGAAATTCCTCTGAACGGTCATGCCCGGCGGAAATTCGCTGCGACACAGCCCCCGAAGTTGCATGTTGGCGAACCTTGTGTAGCCTATGAAATCTGCGTCTTTTTTGCGAATATCGGGTCTGTAAACGCATTCGGTCCGACTGATCCGGTTTCGAAAAGGCTGTGGGAACGAAACGAGCGACGCTCATGATCCCGAACCAGCCGAGCATTTTTCACTTGGATTCCTGCGGAAGTGCGGCAGAATTGTGCCGCCCTGGTTCATGCGGTCGCGGGGCGATCGCAGGCTGAACCGCCGAAACAACACAGGCGTGGCTGCTGTCAGTCACGCGTGTCTCAGTAAGTCTTGCGTCGGTCGATCTGACAAGGTTGCTTCGGTTGCGGACAGGATCGCGTGCCTTTTACAGGGAAAATGATGTACACACTACTGACAGGTGCTACCGGACTGGTCGGACGCTATCTGGTCCGCGATCTGTTGCTGAACGGACATAAGCTGGCGGTTGTGGTAAGGCCGTCAAAGAAGCAGTCCCCGGCGGAAAGAATGGAGATCATTCTCCAGCACTGGGAAGAAGAACTGGGGTCACCTCTGCCGCGTCCCGTTGTGCTTTCCGGTGACATCGCCGAGCCAGGTTTTGGCTTTTGCGATGAGGAACGGATCTGGGTGCGCAATCATGTTGACAAGATCATCCACAGTGCGGCCATCCTGGAATTCTATGGCGAAGACCGAGCCGGCGAGCCATGGCGCACGAATCTCGGCGGCACACAGAACATGATTGAACTGTGTCGTGAGCTGGACATTCACGACATTCACTACGTGTCGACGGCTTACGTCGCGGGAACTCAGACAACAGTCGCGATGGAGGACGCACTGGACGTCGGCCAGTCGTTCCGAAACGACTACGAACACAGTAAGTTTCTCGCCGAAAAGGCAGTTCGCGAAATCGACTTTGCAGATCACGTGACCGTATATCGGCCAGCAGTGATCGCTGGCGATTCTGTCACCGGCTACACGAATACCTACCACGGCATCTATCTGTAC
This sequence comes from uncultured Planctomycetaceae bacterium, assembly GCA_964531585.1. Classification (GTDB taxonomy): domain Bacteria; phylum Planctomycetota; class Planctomycetia; order Planctomycetales; family Planctomycetaceae; genus JAWKUA01. The sequence continues at coordinate 1,452 of CAZHET010000707.1, forward strand.
CTGCGGCTGGCTGCACTGATGATTCCGGCAGTCCCGCCGGATGAAAACGGAGTCCGACATACGCCGATCCGCTTTTGGATGACGGGCGACGAACGTCGCAACGTCGTCCCTGTCGAATGGGTCTCTGCGGTGATGGTGCGACTGTTCGAAACTCCGGAAGCCCGTGGCGGCACATATCAGATGGCTCCCGACGTGGCTCTCACGTCCGGTGAAGTGATCCGATACTGCGGTGACTATTACAACTCGACGGGAGCCATGTTGTGCGGCCCGCCGAAGGAAGGTGCTGAGCAGGAATCCGTCACGCGTGACGAAGACGAAGATCAGTGGATGTTCGAGCGGATGTATTCCGAGAACATGGGCACGTATCAGCCGTATGAAACGAGCGACAACGTGTTCGATATGACAAACACGAAGCGCTTCGCCGGTGACATTGTGTGCCCGATCATTGATCGCACGATTATCTACCGCTACATCGATTTCGGAACCGAGGACCGCTGGGGAAAGAGTCGCCCGCGGTACACGGCACCGGCGGCATGGGCCTCGGATTTACTGCAGGTCGCGTCCAGCTCCGGAACCGGGCGCGGCGAATCGGAATTTATCGGGATCGACGCCTTTGGTGCCGGCGGAGGCCAGTTCACGCTGGAACTTGCCGAAGCGGGGATCGTGTCCTGTGAACCCGGCCTGCCGGATGACGCTCCTGTGCTGCAGGTGTCCGTCGACACGCTGGCGAAAGCCTGTTCCGACGCAGAACTGTCCGTTGCTGAACTGGCTGCCGCCTGGGAAGATGCAACCGCCTCCGATCGCGAAGTGCTGACCATGAAGCTCCTTCACGCGTTGGCAGCGTCGACTCCCGCTGCCGCATCGTAAGAAGCTGCCTGAGTTCGCCTCGGCACGACGGCACTCCGGATTCCAGAGTTCACGATTGCGAAATTCCTTTTCCGGGAACAGGCCGTTCATGAGACATCTTCGGCTGGGAGCCGCCGTACTGAACCAGACTCCGCTGGACTGGAGCGGCAACACGCACCGCATTCTGTCGGCCGTCGGTGAAGCTCGGCAGCTTGGCGTCAGCGTGTTGTGCCTGCCGGAACTGTGTGTGACCGGCTACGGCTGTGAAGACATGTTTCTGTCGCCGCACGTGTGGCGAACCGCCTGGGACTGCCTGCAGAAGATCATCCCCGAAACCACCGGTATGGTGGTCTCCATTGGGCTGCCACTGTTCGTCACCAACGGCGTCTACAATGCGGCGTGCGTTGTCGCGGACGGTCGAATTGTGGGCTTCGTTCCAAAGCAGCACCTGGCTGGTGACGGCCTGCACTACGAACCGCGCTGGTTTCGGCCGTGGCCTGCAGAAGTCATCAGCGACTATCGTCACCGCGACGCAGGTCACCGCGACGCCGGTCACCGCGACGCCGGTCACCGCGACGCAGGTCACCGCGACACAGGTCACCGCGACGCAGGTCACCGCGACGCACGTCACCGCGAC
>CAZHET010000708.1:0-2916 GCA_964531585.1 uncultured Planctomycetaceae bacterium
AGACCTGCAGCAGCCTGCCCCGCTTTCGCAAAGTCGCGCGGGAAGATCGCAGGTCGGCCTGGTCGCGGATCGCATGGCCCTGACGCAGCAGGCGGATGAAAACCATCCTGCCAACGGTAGCAGCATCCTGCATTCGGCATACTCTGCCCCCGTCCGCAACGGGAGATTCTGCTGAGCCGCGGTTTCAGCCGTATGATTCCGAATCGCGGAATCAACGTCACTGTCGGAACACCGCTGCCGTGCTGGACGCTGCAGAACTCAGCCTGGTGCCGCGACGACGTTGCAACAGCGTTTTCTGAGGGGTTTGTGAAATCCCGCCACCTGTTCTGGTCAGAACAGCCTCCTTTGCGTTACCCTCCGCGATCCGCCAGTCGTCGCGACCGAACTGGCTTGTCCGGAGTTGATTTCAGAAGCGATTCGAGCCAATCACCGCCACTTCTGGCTGACAGATATACCAAGGAATTCATGACTCTCTCGGAACTGCTGCAGAATCGCTTTCGGGCCGACCTCCGCCATCGCGGAGCCGCCTATATTGAAGCAGAACGTGTTTCGCTGATTCGTGTCACGGCCGAAAACGTGTTCGGCCTGGTCGTTGACGGAGTCGAGTATCAGACTCAGTTGCGCTACCAGGAATCCGATATCGCGATGTTCTGCACGTGCGATCAGTTCGCCAAAGCCAAGGCATGCAAGCATCTGTGGGCAACCGTATTGACGGCGGACCTGGAAGGATACGTCAATCCGGCCGTGCGACCGGGGCGCCCGGCACCGTTTGTCACGCGTCAAAAAGCTCCGCCGATCCGGTTCGACGACCTGTCGATGGACGACGTGCCCGACACGGACACCCGACTTCCCAAAGCCAAAGCGAAAGCTCACGCGGCACTGCCGGAAGCTCACCTGCGTCCGTGGGAGTCCAGGCTACTGTCGCTGCAGGAAGAAATGTCCGTCCCGGATGCGAATTTGGGACGTAAGGTCCAGAGCCAGGAACGTCAGATTTTTTACGAACTGGACGCGGAAGCCAGTCAGGAAGCCGGCAAGCTGGTCATCCAGGCGTCTCAGCGGCAGCGTCGTTCCAGCGGCCAGTGGGGCAAAGTGAAACCGCTGAAAATCCGTCCCGGCGAACTGGACCAGATCGAACACGAAGACGACCGCACATTTCTTTCATACCTTGCCGGGGCGATTCCGGAACGCACGAACTGGTCGACTCAGCAGGCCGAACTGAAAGCCGCGGCGCACCGGTTTTATCTTCCGTTTGAACTGGGAACTCTGATCCTTCCGGAAATGTGCCGGTCCGGCCGGCTGACGATTCCCGGGGTTCAGGAAGGAGCGTCGCAGCAGTTGGAATGGGACGACGGCGACCCCTGGGAACTGACCGTGCGAGTCAAACGCGACACGGACACCGACGGCTGGGTGGTCGTCGGCCTGCTGGTCCGCGGGGATGAATCGGTGAATCTGTCGGAGGTGCCTTTGGCGGTTCCCGGCGGCTTTGTCGTGACATCAGACAGCATTTCACTGCTGCGAGACTTCGGAGCGTCACAGTGGATGCAACTGCTGTCGTCCGAACCGGCGCTGAAAATTCCCGCCGCTGACCAGCACGACTTTGTGGACCGCCTGCTGGACATTCCCACTCTGCCGCGTCTGGAACTTCCCAAAGACCTGCAACTGGAAGAGATCCGGGCGACACCATCGCCAACGTTGCGGATTTCATCGCCGCCGATGTCTCGCTGGCGCAACGATTCGCTGACCGGCGAAGTGATATTCGACTATCTGGGCACTCCCGTCGCCGGACGCAACGCTCGCTGGGCCGTCGTGCAGCGCGAACACAACCGCTGCATTATTCGTGATCGCGAATTCGAAACTCGCTGCTGGGACCTGCTGCGCGAACTCGGATTTCGCAAACGTCTCAACGGCGCGCAGACGCATACCGACGTCGAGATCGCCCGACGCGAGCTGGGCCGAGCGGTGCGCGATCTCGTCCAGAACGGCTGGTCTGTGTTCGCGGACGGCAGCCAGGTGCGACAGGCCGGCGGCATGCGATTCCGTGTTGAGTCCAACATCGACTGGTTCGACGTTCACGCGGATATCGATTTCGAAGGCCGGTCTGTTTCCTTTCCCGAACTTCTGCACGCATTGGAGCGAGGCGACTCGACGGTGCGACTGGATGACGGCTCACTGGGAATTCTGCCCGAAGAATGGCTCGAACAGATCGGCATGTTCTCCGGGCTGGGCACGCTGGATGACGATTCCCTGCGGTTTTCGAATTCGCAGGCCGCGCTGCTGGACGCACTGCTGTCGTCTCAGCCGGACGTCGAATTCGACAGCAAATTCGAAGACATGCGCGAACGCTTCCGCACGTTCTCAGGCATCGAAGCCGCCGATGTGCCCAAAGCATTTATCGGCGAACTGCGTGACTACCAGCGCGACGGCCTGTCATGGATGACCTTCCTGCATGATTTCAATTTCGGCGGCTGTCTGGCGGATGACATGGGTCTGGGCAAGACGGTTCAGTTCATCGCGATGCTGCTGAAACACCGCGATCAGGTGAAATCGGAGGCTCGTCCGTCGCTGGTCGTGGTGCCGCGTTCGCTGATCTTCAACTGGCGCAACGAATGCAATCGCTTCGCTCCCAAACTGCGAGTGATGGACTACACGGGCCTGGAGCGTTCGATGCTGCGAGCGGAGTTCGACAAGTACGATGTCGTGCTGTCAACATACGGCACCGTCCGCCGCGATATCGCGATCCTGAAGGATTTCGAATTTGATTACGTCGTGCTGGACGAAGCACAGACGATCAAGAACCCAACGTCACAGATCGCTCGCGCGTCGCGACTGCTGCGAGCACGTCATCGGCTGGCACTCAGCGGCACACCGATCGAAAACAACGCCGGCGACCTGTGGTCGATCTTCGAGTTCCTGAAT
>CAZHET010000709.1:0-2910 GCA_964531585.1 uncultured Planctomycetaceae bacterium
TTCGGGTGCTTCGCACAATTGGGGTCAGACACTTATTTTCCGCACGATCCTTAACCCAATTTTCATCTGTGGAACCGCTTGCGGCAGAGTGCGTTGATTCCATGAAACTTCCGGGTTGTGTGAATTTGGTGCGGTTGTCCAAAACGAAGTACACGGCCACAACCAGCGGGCCGCGGTTGAGTAAATCGCGAGATGGGAGACTCGCGAGATGGGAGACTCCGCTGATTTCTACTAAACTCGCCGAACTACGGCGGCCCGCCCGCAGGCCGTCTTTGTCGTTTTCGCGAAGTCCCTTTCAGGATCATCAACATGGACGCCAAAGCAGCCATCAAAGAGACCCTTGGGCTCAGCAGCATGGTGCTGAGTTCCTATATTGACGACTTCACCGATGACGAACTGATGCAGCGACCGGGACCGGGGTGCAATCATGTGGCATTCCAACTCGGGCACCTGATCAGCTCGGCATGCAGTCTGTTGAATGCCATCCAGGCCGGTGCCGCGCCAGAACTGCCGGCAGGGTTCGAAGACAAGCACGCGAAGGAGAATGCCACCAGCGACAGCAGATCGGACTTTCTGACGAAGGAGCGATATCAGGAGCTGGCGCGACAGGTGCATAATGCGGTGACAGCGTGTCTCGATGCATGGCCGGAAGCCCAGCTTGATGACCCAAGTCCGGAACAATTCCGCAACATGTTTCCAACAATGGGTTCGCTTTTTTTGTTGATCGCCACCCATCCAATGATGCATGCCGGCCAGTTCGTGCCCTTGCGGCGGGCGCTCGGTAAACCGGTGGTTATCTGATAACGGCAGTCAGCAGGAATCAGCCGGGAAGGTTGACGGATTCTCAGGCCGGTCCGTGAGCGAAGATCTCCCTGCGGCGAACTGACGCGCACCGACGAACATGCGAACGGCGATGTCTGGCACTTCAGTGTCGCCCGCACGTTGCATCCGTGAACAGTGGCAGTTACGATCGGAATAGATGTCGATGCCAGCAGATGCAAGGTGAGGACATCTGGCGACATTCGCCTCGCCGCATCGATATCCGTGACACACCAGAGGTCGTAGTTCGTTAGGCCGAGATTCCCGCCTTTCATCCAACGCGCCAACACCTTGGGCGTTTCATTGAAACCTACCGTGGCCGTTCGTTTCCGACACGCGGTCAAACTGTCTACGGTGACCCGTGCGTTATCAAGCTGCGAGGTTCGGGCAATGGAAGCGCCGCCCTGCTGAGTGAGTTTGTTGTCAATCGACTCGCAGCCCGAGCAGGAATGGCCGTGCCTGATGTATTTGTCCTGCAGATCACGGACGGCCATCCGTGGGAGTATGGAACTGATGAGTTCCACGACCTCGTTCAGAAGAGCGCGGGGGCCAACCTGGCGATCAACCTGCTGAACCGCGCGCTTCCCGTCGACGTCTCGCTATACGCGTCCTTGCCTGTCGAAATCATTTCGCAAGTCATCACACTCGACGTAACTTTTGCGAACTTCGATCGATCAACACAAAGTACAAACCTCGTCGAGGATGACAGCGACAGGTTTTGGATAATTGACCATGGTAGTTGTCGCTTTCTGTTCCAGTCACCGCATTCCTACACGGGCCGACTTCAAAGCGGCCACATTTACGCGGGTATGGAGCACGCTTTCGACGTCCGTTGGCTCAGGGGAATGTCTGATTCAGTCGTTTCGGCGACGATCGCTGAGATCCCGCAACAATGGCTGACGAAGGTGATGTTCCCAGGCTGGCCGACGATCGGCTTTCGATCACACTGTTTGCCGAAACCCCCGACATCGTGACGCCGATCGGGATGACTATTGATGCCGGCGACCGCATTGTCGTCGTCGAGTCGCTTACTCACCACCCCTCTGCCGACTACGCCGGGCCAAAGGGTGACCGAATCAAGGTGTTCGTTGATGCAGACAACGATGGAAGTCCGGATCGGGTATCCGTGTTCGCCGAGGGCATTCAGCAGGCGATGAACCTGGCAGTGGCGCCCAACGGCGAATTATTGCGCTCAGTGATCCTGAGAACGCCGACACGCATCAATCGCTGTTAAATCATGAACTCCCTTCCGTGCGACTGGAAGCGTTGCTGGCGCGGCGACGGCACAAACCGAATTCTCGCGACACGATTCGACAGTGTTTGCAGGACGAAGAAGAACAGGTTCGGCGAGCAGCGCTGATGTGGGCCGGTGAGCTGCTGGATCCGTCGCTTCGACCTGACCTGGACCGGGCGTTAGAGCACGGCAGCGTCAGCACCGGACTTTTTGAAACGCATCTTGCTGCGGTAGAAAATCTGTGCGGCAGTTTCCCTGAGGACTTTCGCCAGCAAATGGCGCGACGCTCCAGCACTTTGAAGCGAGTATTGCCAGAGGGTTTGATCGTGCAACTCGCTCGCGATGCTAATCTTCCGCCCGACGTCAGAGCTTTGGCAATTGGCAGATTCGGCGCTCGCGACATCCAGTCGCAACGTCAATGGCTGCTGGACTGCCTTTCAGCAGACGACGAAATCTTTTTGGCAATTGTGACTCGAGTTGCCCATGTGGATTCCGGGCAATTCGCGGACTTCGGTGACGCATTGACAGCGCTGACTTTGGATGACTCCCGATCGACGGCGATTCGCAGCGAAGCCATATTTGCACTGCGCCGATTTCGCGTATCGGAACCTGAACGATTCCTGCCTCTGCTTCGATCAGTGACAGCCGACCTTGCCATCGAAACGGCACGCTCCTACGGCGCGTGGGTCATGGCAGGTCATGCAACACTGGGCTCTGACGACATTGCGCAAATGAACCTTTCTCCTGAAGTCGCCTGGCACTTCAGGGTCCCGCAGAACAGCGCCCTGCTTGACGATGCGACGGTGACGGTGCGATGGTGACGGTGCGATGGTGACGGTGCGATGGTGACGGTGCGA
>CAZHET010000710.1:0-2908 GCA_964531585.1 uncultured Planctomycetaceae bacterium
AGTGAGGGCCATTGGGCTCGCGCGACCGGTTTCGGCTGATTGGTGAACGGGCAGCCTATTCGCAGACGAGTCCTTAACCGCGTGCCGTCCATTCGCTGCAACGATATCGGTTCTGTCCCGGCTTAAAAAGCTCCGGCAGCAGAGTCGTTCCCAGACCGGGATCGGTGGGCAGCAACAGACGACCTTCTTCGACCACCGGTTGCCGATCGATCAGGTGGTCGTAGAACGTGCGAATGTGAGCCCGCACGGTTTCCTGCAAGACGACGTTCGCCGACGCACCTGCGCAGTGCAGACCGGCGAACAAAGTCAGCGGGCCGGTGCAGTCATGCATCGTCGCGGGAATGTTGTGCGCCTGAGCCAGCTCGATGATTCGCCGCGTCTCGCTGATGCCGCCGGCCCATGTCGGATCAACCATGACATAGTCTGCGGCTCCGGCATTCAGCAGCGACACGTATGAACCTCGCCCGAGCAGCATCTCGGACGCGGCAATCGGCATTCCCGACTGACGGCGAAAGTCCGCCAGAGTTGCGATGTTGTCGACTCGCAGGACGTCCTCCAGCCACAGCGGGTTGATCTCCCGCACGGCAGCGGCAATTCGCAGTGCCGACGGCAGTTGGAAGAACGCATGACCTTCGATCATGATTTCGATGCGACTGCCGACACGGTCGCGGATTTCCCGAAGCGGCTTCATCCCGGCTTCGACGTCCGCCGCGGAGATGTACAGTCCGCCGCTGCGATGCACGAATCGGTCGAAGGGCCAGACCTTCATTCCCGCGATTCCTTCCGCGACAAGTTCCTCCGCCAGATCGCCGGCGGCATGGAAGGAAGACCAGTTGTCCTGGAGCGGGCCGGGTTGACCTTCGTCGCCGTAGCCCGGCCAGCCGGGATGCCTTGCAGCGTTTGCGGCAGAACCCTTCACCGCGCCGTAGCCGGGTCCGCCGCACGTGTTGTAGATACGAACCTTCGGTTGGACGGCACCGCCGAGCAGCTTCCACACGGGCTGGCCGCAGACCTGTCCCAGCAGATCCCACAGCGCCACGTCGATCGCCGAGATCGCTCGCAGTTCCGCTCCCGGCGCGCCGAAAGCGGAGCAGCGTTCGTACAGGAACCGCCAGTGAGCTTCGATGTCAGTGGCTTCCGCGCCCAGCAGTCGCTCCGCCATCCAGTCGTGAACGAGCGATTCGATCGCATGAGGCGTGTAGTACGTTTCGCCGCAGCCAACCAGTCCATCGTCCGTGTGAACCCGCACCAGAATCAGGTTCGGCATGATGGTCGCGGGAACCACCGTTTCGATGGCTGTAATTTTCGGCATGTGCTTCGGGCCGTGTGTCGAGGGTCAAACGATGTAGTCAGATTCCGTCCGTGGTTTGGACGTTCGCTGTGGTGCCGTGCAGAAGTCCGCGAATGTAACCGAAAGCGAACAATCGTCCGAGCATCGTGTAGCCGGGTTCGCCGGAATCCTCACCTTCCATCTGCGGCACATGATCCGGCCGGATCGGTCCGTCGAAGCCGATTTCGCGCAGAGCACGAACCGCCGCGGCCATGTCCGTCGGGCCGTTGTCATGAAAGGTTTCGACGAAGGATTCCGCATGGCCTCGCACGTCGCGAAAATGGACGTACTGAATATGCCGACCGAGCCGCTGAATGGTCTCCGGAATGTCGACGCCCATCGTCGCGAAGGCTCCCTGACAAAAGCAGATTGCGTTGCGAGAACTCGGCACCAGCGAAACCAGCCGCTCAAAGTTTTCGACGGAGTTCATGATGCGCGCCATGCCGCAGAACTCCGGCAGCGGCGGATCATCCGGATGCATGACCAGCGAGACTCCGGCCGCTTCCGCGACGGGAACCAGTTCGCGCAGAAAGTGTTCCAGATTCTTCCAGAGCTGTTCGGCGGAAATCGGCGTCGCTGCAAACTGACCGCTGCGGGAATTCAAAGACATCGCTCGTTCGGCGTCTTTGAGATCGAACCCGGTGACCTTCGCTCCGCCGCGTTCCGGCGCATCCAGCCGAGTGCGCACCCAGTCGGTGCCGGCCATGAAGTTGTAACACAGCAACGGAACTCCGGCGGTGCCCATGTTTCGGACAAGCTGCTTCATCGCCGCCAGCTCGCTGCCGTCGTCAGTCCCGACCTTGAGGTTTTCGATCGGCAGATAACCTTCGACGGCAAACAACCGCAGCCCGTGGTGCTCGACAGTCTGCTTCACAGCCAGCAGATCATCGAGTTCCGGGCCGGGATACCGCGTGACAACGCCATCGACCCCGCACTGTGCCGCCAGCTTCATGTTGGTTTCATTCAGCGGCGTCAGAACACTGGCAAGTTTCATGTGGTGATCTCGATCCTCTAAATCGGCAGGTGACCTGAATCGGCAGCTCACCGAGAGCTGCGATGTCGCTTCCCCATCCGTCAATCGTCCCCATCCGTCATTCCCGCGAAGGCGGGAACCCAGCGAAACACTCTGAGTCCCCGCCTTCGCGGGCATGACGGAATCGTGCGGGCATGACGGAACGGTAACTTCAGACGGTCCGGGTGAATTGATGAAGCCATTCTCTGCGATCTTCAGAAATCTCCGGGTCGGGTACGGGTTTGGAATAATCCAGCCGGCGAGCGTACCCGCTGCGATCGTGGACGGAATGCAGAATCGCCTGCAGATTCAGCTTCAGGTCTTCGTCTCCGGGCAGCAGTGGAATCGGAAAGCACGGCAGGGCATCTGTCAGCGTTGCCGGGAAGACGCGGATTTTCGGCCGCTCTTCGGACCGGCTGACAGTCACCAGATAGTCCGCGTCGGGAATCAGCCCGGACATCGGTGTGCGGTCGCCGCTGCGCAGCAGGTCGATTTCGATGAAATGAGTCGTTGAATTCAGGACCTGCCGCCGCTTTTCCAGGTACGACCTGCGAGCACCCGAACCT
>CAZHET010000711.1:0-2898 GCA_964531585.1 uncultured Planctomycetaceae bacterium
GACGCGGCGTCTGTCAGTGTTGGAGGCCGGTGGACAGTTGCGACACGACAGACCGCGGCGGCTGGTGTCCTGAGATCAGCCGTTCTGCTCGGACAAGTTCGGGTGCGGCAGCCGAATAGCTGCCGCAGATCATGGCAACGAACGTGGCGAGCGAAAGACCCGCCAACGTGGTGAGAATCAGCCTGTTCATTTTCTTCAGAGTGCTTCCGTGGACGGGGACAAGTCAGGTAAACGAAATGCACAAGAGCCAACAACGGATGCTACTCCCGGTCAGCACGAGGACCTTCTTCGGCTGAGGAGTTTCCTTTCGACGGCACGAGCAGGGTCAGCGGCCGTTTTCGAATGGTGTGCATCCGCCAGGACAATTCGGCGGAAGAAAAAATGACAGCCAGCCCCAGTGTGGCGCTCAGGATTCCAAGATCCATCACCTGCATTGCGGTGATGCCGGCAGACAGTCCCAGCATGATGACCAGCGAAAGTAGTAGTCGCCTGCGACCGCTCAGACTGCGCCGTGCGGCAAGCCGTCCGTGAGACGCGATTGCCTGTTCGATGGACTGCGCGGCGACGGCTCGGAACGACACCATGCTGTGTCGCAGCTGGTCACGATCGATGTTTGGTTGGGCGACGCGTGATGGTGCCGTCGCGCAAACGAACGCCGACATTTCCGGGTACTGCACCACCGCGGAGTCCTGCGTTTCGTGGTCGCGGTCTTCAGACACAACGTGTGGCCGCGCGTCAGAATCTTGCGATTTCCTGGGAAGAACGGGTAGCCTGTCGCGGTCAGCGGCAGCGGCAGTGACCGATACACTCGATTCAGTTGCAGAACTCTGCACTCGACCGACCAGCCGCGACATGTAGTCATCCACAAAGCTGCGGTGTTCGTCATCGGCGGATCTTCCCCAGGCAGGTCGTGCCTCCGACTCGCCAAACTGGTTCGTCTCCACGTCGAGGCAGACGGATGCTGCGAACGCCGGTGAAACGTCAGACGTCTCAAGGGAGTTGTCCCGCTGATCGTCCGGGAACGATGAATCGGGAGCCGGGTCAAACGGAGTGCCGAACAGCTCCGACAACTCGTGCCGCAGCCGCAGCGCTTCCGAACATGGAGCCGACCGGTCCGCCGATACTGCGGCGTCGTGATCAGTGGGGCTGCTGTGCGACAGCATCCTGGATGACTCAGTTCCCGCGCCGGCAGCGACGGTGCTCAGTCGTCTGATTCCTGGAACATCGGCCACTGCCGACGAATTGTGTGATTGTTCTGACGGGAATTGCATGGCCTTCTCTCTATTTACGCTCAGACGGACAGCTTCGGACAGCGTTAACTTTCTTGAGTACCCGGGCCCCATGGATTTGTTGGCATCACGAACGGAACGAATTCGAATCACAGCGAAGGTTGTTGCCGCGATCAGTCCGGCAAGGAACATCCACAGAAACGCCATTTGTCGGGGAGGGCCGGAGTCCCGCGCGGCTGCTGCCGGTGTGACGGCGGTGCCTTCGGGACCCTCGCGCTGATCTGCCAGCACATCCGGCGCGACGGCCGGCATTTCCTGCAGGGATGATTTCAGCAGAGCGGCAGGGTCAACAGCAATGTCCGCTCCGGCCGTGATACCGTCAGCGTCGGTAGCAAGAATCTGCAGGTTGGAAAGCTCGGGCAATTCGCCGGACGGACCGACGCCTCTGGTCAGCACCAGCACGCCTGTGAACGGATCGAGCCGGACGCCAATGTCTTCAGCCTCCTCATCAATCGACAGAAAGACCGGACCTCGGCCCTCGGGGTCCGTCGCGACAATGGTTCCGATAACGACACCGCGGTCGTCGGCCGGTTCGGCGGGGAATTCGAAGCGCAGCACTGGCGGTTCGTTCTTGTCCGTCACATGAACGAGCACGGTTGCTTCGTTCGTCAGCCCCGCCGAATCCTGGACACGAACCCGCAGCTCATGCTGCTTCTGCGATTCATGGCCGAGCAATGCAGATTGAACAACTTGCAGAACTCCGGTGTCGGGATCGAGGCCAAAGACGCCCTGGTGATTGCCCGCAACGATGAAGAACCGCAGTGAATCGCTACTGTCGGCATCGACCGCAACGACGTTGCCGACCGGTGTACCGTCGACCGTGCGTTCACAAACAGAAAGCACCTGGTCTGAAATCACGGGCGGTTCCGGAACATCCAGAAGCCGCACCACGATCGGAAGCATCACTTCGCGTCGAGTCAGGTCGTCGATTCGGGAGGCCTGAACAGCGGCTTCCATCAGCGACTTCCGGAAATCGTCGAACAGCGGTTCTTCCGTTGAGTGCGGCTCCGCTGCAGCGACTGTCAGCACAAACTCGCGGCAGCGTTCGTAGTCGAATTCCGCACCGCGATCTGTTCGAATCACGCCGGTGTCGCCGTCGATCGTGAACAGGCCTAGAGCATTTTCGCCAACGAAACGGTAGCCGTTCGCCAGAGAACCGGGCTGCGCAGCGCAGCCGATCACGGTCCCGGGGCTGATGGTTTCCGGAATAAGCAGTGTCGTCGGCATGCGACCTGTGTCGTCAGCGGCCGACACGCAAACCGCCGACGCTGAAGCAACGGTCAGCAGCGCAGCAGCAAGTGCTCGTGCAGTGTTGCGACAGAATGTTCGGCGTATGGTCATGGCTGGCCCGCCGCAGCGACACGGCTGCGGCACTCGTGAACGGGGAACTCGACAAACAAACAGCGGTAACGACTTCGCAAACGCTGCATGCGCGGGGCGTGTCGCTGCAGTGGGCTCCTTCACGATGCCGCACATGCAGATGTGCCACGATGCCGGACGTGCAGGTGGCGTTTGATCATGTCAAAACGAATCACCGGAAGTTCTGATATCGCAGCAACGCTACGTCACAGATGCGATCCTCTGTTGAGGTACGCCGATCCGCCGTTGT
>CAZHET010000712.1:0-2896 GCA_964531585.1 uncultured Planctomycetaceae bacterium
TTGCGAACCAGCGACGCTTCGGTGTATCTCGCAGGCGGCTTGGTTTCGTGCGGATTCGCTTCGACGTTCTGGCACTTCACAGCTTCGTTTTCGGCCATCACGGGAAGCGGCGAATCCTGATCTTCGATGGCGGCATCCGGATCGTCGCTGCCTTCCACGTAGGCTCGGAAGAAGCCCGGGAATTCAACCGTCCGCCCGCTGGCTCGAAACGCCGCGTTGTCGACCGTGATCGTCACCGTGTCGAAACGCAGTTGAGCTTCCGCCATCTGAGTGGCCATCGTCCGCTTCCAGATCAACTGGTACAGACGGAATTCCTGTCCGCCCAGGCCGATTTCTTCGGCCGTCTTCATTTCTGTGCCGGCGGGACGAATGGCTTCGTGAGCCTCCTGGGCTCCCTTGGACTTCGTCGTGAACTGCCGCGGCGACGGGCTGAGATAATCCTTGCCGTACAGATCGGTGACCTTGCCGCGAGCCGCGTCGATTGCTTCGCCGCTGAGGCTGACGCTGTCGGTACGCATGTAGGTAATGTGGCCGTCTTCGTACAGTCGCTGAGCCACCTGCATCGTCTGGCGCGCCGTCATGTTCAACTTGCGACCAGCTTCCTGCTGCAGCGTGCTGGTCGTGAAGGGAGCGTATGGTTTACGAGACTGCCGCTTCTCTTCGATGCTGGTGACAAGCCATTCGCCGCCCCGGATTTTTTCCTGCAGTTCCCTGGCAGGCACTTCTTCCAGCAGCAGCACGTCGGAACCAGCTTTCAGGCGACCGGTGTGTTCGTCGAAGTCTCGCCCCGTGGCGATGCGTTTCCCGTCGATGGTCTGCAGAATTGCCTCAAACGATCCGCCGGCGGCCGCTTCGAGAGCCGCCTTCAGATCCCAGAACGTCCCGCTGCGGAACTTCATGCGTTCGATTTCGCGTTCCACCAGCACGCGGACGGCCACGCTTTGGACTCGGCCGGCCGACAGACCGCGAGCGATCTTTTTCCACAGCAGTGGGCTCAGTGTGTAGCCGTACAGCCGATCGACGACCCGGCGGGTTTCCTGAGCGGACACCAGGTTTTCGTCGAGCTGCCGCGTGTTCCGGATGGCTTCCAGAATCGCGGGTTTCGTGATTTCTGAAAACACCATGCGACTGACGGGAACCTTCGGGCTGAGCAACTGCACCAGATGCCAGCCGATGCTTTCTCCTTCGCGGTCTTCGTCGGTCGCCAGAACAAGTTCATCGCACTGTTTCAGCGAATCCTTCAGCTCCTTGACGGTTTTCTTTTTGTCGGCCGGCACGACGTACAGCGGATCGAAGTTGCTGTCGACGTTGACTCCCAGGTTCGACCACGACTCCTTTTTCACGGCAGCGGGGACTTCGGCAGCCTTGGCCGGCAGATCGCGGACGTGTCCCATGCTGGCCCGCACGATGTAGTCGCTGCCCAGGAATCCCTGAATTTTCTTTGCCTTGGCCGGTGATTCGACAATCACCAGAGCCTTCTTGCGAGCTGCCATGCGTGACGGATTCCAGGGTGAGTTCTCTTGAGAAACGGTGACTTCGAACGGCGGAAAAGCGGCCCCTGATCCGACGTAACCCGTGATTCGGGTTGACCTTGTTTGAGTTCCCGCGACAGCTAAGATTCGCGGCTTCCCCGCGGTTGTGGTCTGTCAGTCAGGGGCGGTGGCATAAAGCATCTTTCCGCCTGCTGTCAAGCCTGCCGTCAAATTGTGCCACCGTCGCACAACAGCTGGTTCCCGGATTTTCACCATACCGTGACGATCCTCGCTTTCGAAAACCGCGAGCAGTTTCCATGGCTTCACCGTTCAAGTTCTTCCGCAAACATCGAACCGGAATGATGGTCGTTCTGGTCATTCTGTCGATGCTGCTGTTCACTCTGGATTCGCTGTTCAGCCAGCAGGAACCGAACTTCTGGCTGCTGGGACTGCTGCTGGGCGGAGCAGTGTTCGGAACCGCCGGCATCAGTCAGGGACGCTGGCTGCAGTGGGGCCTGGGCGGAGCCTTTCTGGGAGCAGCTCTGGGATTCATTCTGCCCGATTTCCTGAAACCGCCGGGGGTCATCAGCACCTCACTGGGCGTGATTGAGCAGGAAGAACTGGACGATCTGCAGATGCGGCGGTTCATCGCGAACCGGTTCCTGGCAGAAGCCACCGAAGCCTCGTTCGGCCCCGGAATGGCTCAGTTCGCTCAGCAGTTCGGCTACGGCCATCAGACTGTCGGTGAAGACGTCATCTTCGGAAAACTGCTGCGGGCGAAAGCCAAAGAAATGGGGATCTCGGCGACGAAGCCGATGGTCAACGACTTTATTCACAACGCGACGGCGGAAAAACTGAAAGCAGAAGATTTCGCCCGCATCCGCAGCTCGTTCAAGTACCGTGGCAGGCCGCTGGATGACGATACGCTGTTCGAGATTCTGGGTGAGCAGCTTCAGGCTCAACTGGCTCATCAGATGCTGCGGCCTTCCGTCGCCAGCCTGCCGCCGGCTCCCGAAGTCTTCTGGCAGTTTTACCGCAGGCTGAATGTCCGCCAGCAGCTCAATACCGCCGCAGTCGATGTCGATGCGTTCCTGGATCAGGTCGGCGAACCGACGGACGCTGACGTGCAGCAACTGTTCACCCAATACAAGGAACGCCTGCCGAATGAAGTCGAACCGGGGTCACCCGGGTTCCGCCTGCGCCATCGGATGCAACTGGCGTGGCTCGAACTGGACTACGAAACCGTCGAGGCTCAGGTCGCAGAAGTCACGGATGCAGAAATCGAAAAGTACTACGAAGACAACAAGGAAATTCGATTCAGCACCCCGGTGATTCCCGACAAGGAACCTGCCGACGACGCTCCCGCTGACGCACCGGCTGACGCAGCCGAGTCAGACACTGCAACGCCCGACGAACCCGCCACC
>CAZHET010000713.1:0-2886 GCA_964531585.1 uncultured Planctomycetaceae bacterium
CTCACGCCCGCGGCTGGACTCACGCCGCCGTTCGCTGATCGCCGGCGCCCGTGCCCTGATCGTCGTCCCCGCTCGCCCGTTCATCATCGGACACGCCGGAAATCAGCGGCGGTTCGGACTGGAACGCCCGCGTCTCGGCGGTGACGAGTTGATCCAGCAGGTCACGGATTGTGCCTTCGGATTCTGTCCGGTCCGCATTCCAGCGTTTCCGCAGGGAGACCAGTTCATCCTGCAGCGTCGTCAGTTGCGTCGTCAGCGCGGCTTCCTGCGACGACGGCGCCGTTGCTGAAAGGTCGCGTTCGCGGTCTTCAAACCACTGCTGCAGATCCGCCCGGTCTTTGCGAAACGTCTGCTGCTGTTCGGCGAGCAAATGAGCACGGTCGTCCAGCTTGCGGCGTTCTGTGCGAAGCTGCTCATGCAACTGATCAAAGAACTGCTGCAGATCCGCGCGAGCCTGACCGACAGCCGCCTGGCCGGCGTCATCGGGGCTCAGCCGGCTGAGCGCGGACTGCGCTTCTTCCAGCAGCAACCGTTGTTCCAGCATGTCTCGCTGCTTGCCGTCAAGTTCCGCTCGCAACTGATGCAGATGCAGTGAGCGTTCTTCCAGGCGGCGAGCCGTGGCGGCTGCGGATTCTTCCTGCTGACGAATCTGCCTGGAACGAGACTGCAGATCCTGCATGACCGCGTCCTGGTGTTCCTGCAGCCGTGCCTTCTGTCGTTCCAGATCCAGCGTCGCCGCCGCGCGGCTGCGGTCGACGACTTTGTGTTCGCGCAGCAACGACGATTCTCTCTGCAGCAGCAGCGAACGAATGTGCTGAAGCTGGCGGAACCGCAGGCGGTGCTGTTCATCAAAGGCGCGGCGTTCCGTACGAAAGGCCTGCTGTTCGCGGCGCAACTGCCGCAGTTCCTGTTCGAAATCTTCGCGCGCTCGAGTCAGATGTTCGAACTGAAAACGATAGCGCCGCTGCAGGTTGTTCTGTTCTGTCAGCAAAGCCTGCCGGCGTTTTTCGATTTCGTCGCGTAGTCGAGCCTGTTCGGTATCCAGTTGCTCGCCGAACAGTTCCCGCTGCTGCTGCAGGTTTTCGGCGGCTTCCTGAAGTTCCAGTTTCTGAGCTTCCCGCTGCTGCTGCCATTCGTGCTTTTCGCGGTTGAGCTGATCCATTTCCGATGTCAGCTCTTTGCGAATCAGATCGCGCATCTGATCGCGTTCGGTCTGCAGAGTATCGCTGACCTGCTGATTGCGTTCGGCATGCTGCTGTTCGAGCAATTCGGCACGCGCCGTCAGTTGCTGCTTCTGCTGTTCAAGTGCGTCGCGCTGCCGCTGCAGCGTTTCCTTTTCTCGAGCCAGCTCCTCGGACAGCGCGGTTTGCATGCGCTGCCGTTCGGCTTTCAGGTTCTCGCGAGCCGTCTGCAGTTCGGCCTGCTGTTCCGTCAGCGATTCCTGCAACTGCTTCACCTGCCGCGTGCGGTTTTCGACGTCCGCCGTGGCTTCGCGCTGAGCCGCTCGTTCACCGGCGACCTGTTCGGCAAATTCCCGGGCGCGCTTTTCGAACGCACTGCGATCTGCGCTCAGTTGAGTACGCTCGGCGTTCAGTTCCGCCTGGCGATGGCGCAGGTCGGCGAATCGCTGCTGCAGTGATTCCGCCGCGGCACTGGCCTGCAGCAGAACCTTCAGGGCGTCCACGTCGCCCGGCGGGACGATGTCGGCGGCAAGAGCCGATGATGTGATTCGTGCCGGACTGCCCTGTCGCTGCTCAATCGCTGGCGGGGAAATTTCCGCACCAACCGACGACGCACCGCCGTCGCGCGGAAGCGGCGCGGTGACCTGCTGTCCGGCTGGCGGTGTTCGATCTTCGTCGGCCACGTTCGGGACTCCCTTCCCAAACTGAATACCTGTCACTTTGACCGCGCGACGTCACTACCCAGTCACTGAACCGGTGGTCGCAGCCCGCGAGCGGATTCATTCGCAACGACCAGTGAGCATTGCGTCGGAAACCTGCGATTTCCCCTGCGATGGCCTTCCGAAGCCTTCGCACGTGATCAAAAAATGAACTCCGACGATCTCTGACGACCGTCGGACCGAGCGAACCGGCCAGCACGTTAGCTGACGGCTCCGTCCAGCATATTCACGAAGTGCTGCTTGGGAGGCGCGCCGACGACCTTGTCGACCATTTCTCCGTTCTTAAACAGCATCACTGTGGGAATGCTGGTGATCGCATAGCCGGCAGCCGTCTGCTGATTTTCGTCTGTGTTGACCTTGCCGATCTTGACCTTGCCCGCGTATTCCGTGGCCAGTTCCTCGACCGTCGGCATCAGCATTCGGCACGGCCCACACCAGGGAGCCCAGAAGTCCACAAGCACCGGCTCTGATGCCTTAAGAACTTCTTCTTCAAAGTTTGCGTCCGTGAATTCGTGCAGATTTTCTGCCATGACTTGTTGTTCCTGATCTGTGTTTCTGACTTCTGCGAAGCGTGTTGCAGGCGACCTGTGAGCCACCTGTCATCAGACGCTTCGGCGGCGTGAATCCTTACACGGCGAGCACTCCGGTCAAGCCGCCTTCCCGCCCGAACGGCAACTGGCTGCCGGTTTTTTGCGAAGCCGATACCGCGACGGAGTATCGAAGAACCATGCCAGACTGTCAACGCGTGATCGCACAGCCCGAAAGTGCGTCGGAAGGCCAGAGCCTTCCCCGGTGTTGACGCACTCTGCGAATCTTATGGTAACCAGGAAGTTCTGCAGGACTACACGCCCTGCGCGTCGGTGACGGGATGTAAGAACTGCAGCGTCGCCGATACAACCAGCGCCGCCCAATGTCACTCACTTTCACTCTGATCTGTGAGCGGCGCGGCGCTAGCCGCCGGTTTTTCCCGGCGTTTTTCAATGCAG
>CAZHET010000714.1:0-2884 GCA_964531585.1 uncultured Planctomycetaceae bacterium
GCGACGGCACGTTGTTGAGCAGCCTTTCGCGGTACACGCGAAAAAAATAGGCCTGTTCAATATATTCTTCGCGGGGCAGCGGCTGGGAGGGCATAGGAGTTCTGTTGAACCGAGTGAAGCACGTTTCGGGATGTCCGATCGCGACAAGTCTACCGGTTTTCAGTGCTGCCGACCGTCAGTTGTCTTCAACTTTCCCGCTGATTATCCTCCTCGGCTTCCTCAAGACAGCCGGAAAACGAAAGGCACGTACGCAACATGGACACAACAAACGGTAAGCTGAATCGCAAACTTCGAATGGCTCTGGTCGGTGGCGGCCAGGGAGCATTTATCGGGCGAGTTCATGCCACAGCCGCTGTGCTGGACAATCGTGCGGCACTGGTTGCCGGAGCACTGTCGTCAAACGCTGAACGAGCCAAAGCGTCGGCTCCGGCCTATGACATCTGTGAATCGCGGGCGTACACGTCGCACACGGAAATGATCGAGAAGGAGCTGGCGCTTCCCGAAGACCAGAGAATCGATTTCGTCAGTGTCGCAACGCCGAATCACACTCACTTCGAAATTGCCAAAGCCGCGGTCGAGGCCGGTTTCAACGTGATCTGTGATAAGCCGATGACCTTTGATTTTGCTCAGGCCCAGGACCTTGTCAAAGCCGTCGAAAGCAGCAAGGTCGTGTTTGCGGTGTCTCACAATTACACCGGCTATCCGCTGGTCCGACAGGCTCGCGAGATGATTCTGAGCGGTGAGCTGGGTGAGATTCAGGCGATTCGATCCAACTATATCCAGGGCTGGCTGCGCAGCAGGCTGGAAAACGAAGATCAGAAGCAGGCGGCCTGGCGAACAGATCCCTCGAAATCAGGTGCCGCCGGGTCGTTCGGCGATATCGGCACGCACGCATACAACCTCGGCCGCTACATGACCGGCCTGCTGCCACAGGAAATTTCCTGCAATCTGAAAATCTTCGCTCCGGGACGAAAACTGGATGACTATGGCCATGCCGTTGTGCGCTATCAGAACGGAGCACTCGGCACCGTGACCGCCAGCCAGATTTCTCACGGCCGCGAGAACGATCTGTTTATCGAGATCGATGGTACCAAAGGCGCGCTTTCATGGCGTCAGGAAGAGCCGAACATGATGATCGTGCGCCGCAATGGGTCGCCGCACCAGATGTATACTCGCGATCCGAACGCTCCGTTTATGAACGACATGGGCAAGGCCGCCTGCCGGCTGCCGTCGGGGCATCCGGAAGCCTTTTTCGAAGCGTTTGCGAATGTCTATCGCTTCGCCTACGACTCAATGGTGGCCCGCGCCACCGGCGGATCGTTTGAACAAAAGGACACGATTTACCCGAACGTCTACGACGGAGCGGAAGGGATGCTGTTCATCCAGCAGTCGGTCGCCAGCAGCGCAGAAAACGGAGCATGGCTGCCGTTCAGCTACTCCGGCGCACGAAAATAAACCAATTTTCACGCGATCGTTCCCGCCACTTGTCACTGTCGCGCAGGCGGAAACCCAGGCCGTCACACGGGGTTCCCGCCTGCGCGGGAATGACGAGTTTGAAAGCACCAACAGCGGCACGGGGCAAAAACGGCGTTACGCGGCGATAAAACGGCGGCACCAACGCCTCCACGCAGACGCCGCAGTTACGCTGGCACCAGCTTCGCCAGTTCGCCGCCGTCCAGCCAGATACCGTGGCATTCGGGACACACGTCGACAATCACATCGTCGTTGAGAACGCTGTACATCCGCGTCAGCTTCGCACCGTCGCGAGGACAGTCTCCGTGCTTTTGATTCAGTCGTTCGTTTTCCTTGCCGGAAAGCGCTTTCAGGTCGCGTTTCGCGCAATCGAGCATCGCGGTCAGTTCGCTTTCATCAAACCAGACTCCGCCACACGCCGAGCACTGATCGACCTCCACCGACCTGACTTTGACGGCGTTCAGGACACCGGTTTCGCACTTCGGGCAGTTCATTTTAAGTCCCGCCCACGGAGATCAGGTGTGATTCCGTTCGCAGATACATCCGGCCGTTGGCGACGGCCGGGACGGAGCGGCTGGGTTCGCCAAGTGGGTTTTTCGCCACGAGCCTGTATTTGTCTGACGCTGCCAGAACCCACACGACGCCGTCTTCAGCGATCGCGTAGATGTGGTCGTTGACTCTTACCGGTGAACCGGACAGATCGGCTCCCGTGCGTTCTGTCCACAGAATGTCGCCGGTTCCGGCGCTGATGCAGCTTGCGAAGCCGCGGTCATACAGGCAGAACACCAGGTCATCTTTCGCCACCAGACTGGGAACGTAAGGAGCCTTGAATCTGCCGCTGTTCTGCAGTTTGTACGCCACCTTCGCGTCCGGTCCCGGCTGCACGGCGACGATGTAGTTGTTCGAATACTGCCCGGACCCGTTGCTGCCGAAAATCAAACCGGCCACTTCGATGGGTGACGAAACAGTTCGCATCTCGAACAGGTCGTTGTTGATCGACCAGTTTTCTTCGCCCGTCTCCGGATTCAGGCTGAACAGGCCGTTGCCGGTGCTGGTGCAGACGAGTTCGTCCGCGCCGCTTTCCGACTGATGGATGAACGGTACGGAATAGCACACATTCATCGACTTCAGCGGAGTTCGCCAGCGTTCGTCACCGGTCGTCCGGTCGAATGCCATCATGAAGCTGTCGCCTGGCTTCTGTCCGGGGTCCAGTTGATTTGCCTGCTGAGAGTTGTGCAGGATCACCATGTCCTGATAAACGATCGGAGAGGTTCCGAAGCCGTGCTGACTCTGCCACGTGCCGAGATCCTTGCTCCACACTTCTTCGCCGTCATGTGACAGAGCCTTCAGCAGAGTCTGCTCGGGAGTCGACCAGGCCACGTAGACTCGCTCTTCATCAACGGCGGGCGTC
>CAZHET010000715.1:0-2879 GCA_964531585.1 uncultured Planctomycetaceae bacterium
GATCGTCAGGCTGGAGCCAACGTTGATCGTATGAACGCCGGTACCGGCAATGGCAAATTGGATCGTATCATGCCCTGCCAGCGCGTTGGCATCCAGAATCGCCTGTCGCAGCGACCCCGCCCCGGTGTCGTTGGTATTGGTCACCGTAAACGTTGCCAGCAAGCCTTCCCATTCGGCTTGCAGCGCCGCGCTGACGACGATCTGCGTTTCGATCTCGCCGATGTTGTATTCCAGCAGCCAGTTGCCGCCGAGCGACTCGGCACCGATCAACGTTTCACTGGCCGCGATGTCCGCACCGGTCCACTTCGAGATCGATTCGAGCAAGTCACGTCCCGATTGACTGCTGGCTAGATCGCAGCCGTAGAACATCAAGTCGCCGCCGGACTTCAGCGCACCAGACCACTGCGCAAACTCCGCTTGACGGCTCTGCGCCGCCTGCGCATCGAACCAGGTGTTGCCAAACTTGACGGCCCGATCGGTGCCGTGGGTGATGAAGTGGATCGCGTCGACGGGCCCGCCGAGTTGTGCCAAACGATCGTTGATCTGCAATAGACCATCGGCGTCATGATCGATTAAGGCGACTTCCAAACGCACGCCCGGTTCGGCCCGGCTTTGTAAGTCGGCCAGGATCTGTGCGTAGTCTTGCGCGCCCGTATCGACAAACACCAGTTCGACCCGCTGCACGTCCGTTTGATCAATCGACGGATCGACAAGGAGGGCGTCGTTTTCGAAACCAACCGTCTGCGCGATCACGTCAAGCGTGGAGCCCCACTCAGTTTGCACCTGCTGTGACACAATGACTTGCGTTTCGACACTTCCGACGACGTATTCCAGTTCCCAGTCGCCACCGGAATCCGCGTGCCCGGTCAGATTCTCACTGGCTGCAACATCGGTGGCGGTGAGTTCGCTGAGTTGATTCAGCAGTTCCTGGCCGTTGGCTGATTCTGCCACGTTACAGCCGTAGATCAGAATGTCGGCGTCTTCCGACATCGAATACTGCCACGCGCTGATGGCCGAACGGTAGGTGTCCAGGTTGTTCAGCGACAGAGTTGTCGACCCCAGCTGCACCTGTCCGTCGCTGCCGTGCGACGCAATGTGCATGCCGTCGATGCTGTCATACTGCAGCAGTGCCGACGTGATCTGCGCGATGCCGTCTTGCTCGGAATTCAGGATGACGACTTCCAGGGTGCGGGAAGGATCCGTACCGGCTTCGTCGTAAAGGTCCTGCAGCAGTTGATCAAGACCGTCAACGGCTTCGTCAACAAAAACGATTTCGAGCGTCTGCTGAACTGTTGCCAAGTCAGAGGCGGGAATCGCAGGCTGCGACTCGAAATCGTCCAGGTACTGATCGGCGGCAAGTGCGGTCGGCGCAGCGGCTGGCAGGACGGAGTCGGCGACGATGTCCAGCAGTTCGGCGGACGTCAGTTCGGCCGTGACGTGGGTCGATTCGGCCTGAGGTGCCTGAGTTGTGGGGGGCTGGGCATCAACGACGGCGACGGGCGACGCGCTCAGCAGAACGCGTTCTTCCAGCGGCAGCAGCTCCAGCGCGCGCGACTGCACTTCTTCGGTCAGGGCTTCGCGGGACGCGTACAGGCTGCGTTCCAGCAAAAGTTGGGTTGTGCGGAGCAGGGATCGGACGAACATTGTTGTGAAGGTTCTCACCGAGTTGGACCATGCACGCAGTGGGCGCACATTGGCAAGGTTGGTGAGAAGCTACAACACGACGAAATCCGCAGAGGTGGACTTAGCTGCCCGGTCCCCGCGAATCCCGTTTACCCTCAGGCCGGAACTGCGGGTGCTGCCGGACGACGGGGTTCTGCGATTGCGGGTTTATGCCCGTCAGCCGACGGCCAGTTGCGCCAGCGTAATTCCGCGAACAAGCTCCGGGACGCTGCGCACCTGCAGCTTCGTCATGATGCTTGAGCGGTGCTTCTCGACGGTCTTGTGACTGATTCCCAGTCGCCCGGCAATGGCAGCGTTCGTCAATCCGTCGCAGACGAGATCAAGCACTTCGGCCTCGCGATCCGACAGCAATGGCAGTCGTGAGTTCACTCGCGAAATCAGGTCGCGGTGATCCGGCGTGATGCAGAACACACCTGCGGGCTCAATCGCCAACAGACGGCCGCCTGGCTGCGCGCCAAAGGCAGCGACCTCTTCACAGCGGACCATCGTGCCGATTGCGTCGTTGTGTCCGTCACGCAGTGGCAGCTCCATCGCCTGCGCGATTAGCTGAGGCAATGGTGGCAACCATTTCGCCCAGACGGGCGACAGTTGAGCGCGGCTGATGTCCACGTCGACTCTTGCGGCAGACAGTCGCTGTGAGTTGTCGACGGGGAGACCCCAGAACTGCCGGAAGGCCCGGGAACACAGGCAGATCGTCTGCGATGACTTGTCGATCAGGCACCAGATCCCGCACGTTCGCTCTGACAGGCGAGCGAGGACCGCGTGGAATTCGTCCCGGCAGCTATCGTCCCGGCAGCCGCGGTCGCGGGTATCGTCGGCGCGGCAAACATACTCACGGATGACATCGTGGGATTCAGCGTTGTGGCCCGGACTCAACATTGTCGGAAACCTCTGCAAATTCAGCATCTGGTCTGGAATGAGCAAAGTCAGCGAAGTCGACTCTGACCAGGGGGCTGTGGCTGGGAATCCCTGAATGCAAACGTCGTGCCGAGCCTGCCGGCCTTGTTTTTCGCGGGCGCATTGGCGAACTCTGCCGCGATACGAGACGTCAGGCTGCGAATCTGTTCGATCGTGCGCTGAGTCTGAGCAAATCCCGGTCGGGATCGGTTCACATGCACTGCGGCCGGTTGACGGCCAGGGTTTAGCTGGACAGCGCCATGTTGGATGCATTAACCAATAATCCGCAGGATCTCGTC
>CAZHET010000716.1:0-2874 GCA_964531585.1 uncultured Planctomycetaceae bacterium
TCGTTGCGCTCTTCGCCGAATTCGTCGATGAATCCGTCGTCGTCGTTGTCGCGGCCATCGTTGGTGGCGGCGACGCCGTTTCCGGCTCCCAGATAGCCGCCGATTCCCATACTTTTCCGCGCAGACCGGGTCGTCCAGAGCCCAGCGGGACGTTCCGACCCCGGAACAGCCGGCCAACAGCAGCGCCAGAACAGCCGAGTTCAACGGTTTCAGACGGAACATAGCTGGACAGCGCCATGTTGGATGCATTAACGGATAATGCGCAGGATTTCGTCGATGTGAGCGGCACGGCGCTAGCCGCCGGTTTTTCCCAGCGATTTTCAATGCAGACACCGGCGGCTAGCGCCGTACGGCTCACAAAGTGAGTGCCATTGGGCGCGGGACGGCGTTCGCGCAGTTCGCTGCTCGTCCGCTTGCCTGCTCGTGGTGACGTGGTAACCTGACGAACTCAACGATCCAATCTTTTTCAGGAGCCGCTGACATGTCTGGTTTAAGTCGCCGTCGAGTACTGGGATCGCTTGCCGCGGCTGTCGCGTGCTCGCAGGGTTTGCTGCCGACTGCGGTGAGCGCCGTCGAAGGAACAACCTCGGACAAGCGACGTCCGACTCGCTTTGCCGTTTCGAGTTATTCGTTCTGGCAGTTCAAGAATGAAGACTTGCGGCCGATCGAAACGTGCATCGACCTCGCCGCGGAATGGGGTTTCGACGGCGTCGAACTGCTGGAAATGCAGATGCTCAATACCGACAACGCTCATCTGCAGCGGCTAAAGCAGCGAGCGTTCATCAACGGCATGGACCTGTGCGGCTTTTCGACTCACCAGGGCTGGGTCAGTCCTGATCCGGAAGAACGGAAGAAGAATACGGCGAAGACGATCAACAGCATCGAACTGGCCTATAAGCTGGGAATTCCCACGATGCGAGTCAACACGGGTCGGTGGGGAACCAGCGGCAATTTTGACGAGCTGATGGCCAACCGGGGCATTGAACCCGTGCTGGAAGGCTATACCGAAGAAGACGGCTTCGGCTGGGTCATTCAGGGACTGACGGACTGTCTCGCGACGGCCGAAAAGTGCGGAGTGACTCTGGGCCTGGAGAATCACTGGGGACTCGGCCGGACTCCGGAAGGCGTCATGCGAATTGTCAAAGCCATCAATTCGCCGTGGCTGAAGACGACTCTGGACACCGGCAACTTTCTGGAAGACCCGTACGACCGGCTGGAAATGATGGCCGACGACGCAGTGCTGGTGCAGGCGAAAACGTACTACGGCGGCGGCCTGTGGTATTCGCTGGATCTGGACTACCCGCGGATCGCAAAGCTGCTGGCGAAGCACAACTATCGCGGTTATGTGTCGCTGGAATTTGAAGGCAACGAAGATCCTCGTACGGCCATTCCAAAGAGTCTGGCGATGCTGCGGCAGGCGTTTGCATCGGTCTAAATCCGCGAATCAGCCGCCTTCAGCCTCCTGTTCTTCCCGCGCCCTTCGTCACTTGCAATCCTTCGTCATTCCCGCGCCCTTCGTCATTCCCGCCTGCGCGGGAATAACGGAGAGCGCCACAGGAACTGATGGCACCGAAGTACGAAGGTCGCGGCAAGAACGACGGGCGCGGCGGACGAAGCTCGCGGCGGACGAGGGGAGTTGGGGCGATCTCGGCTGCGGGCGTGGTCACGACGCCTTCTTCTTTGACGATTTCTTCTTCGCCGACTTTTTCCCTGCGGCCCTTGGTCCGCCGGCCTTCTTCCGGCCGCCCGACTTCGCGGCTTTTTCTTCCAGCCACTGCACCGCCTGTTGCAGTGTGATGCTGTTGATGTCCGTGTCTTTGGGGATCGTCGCGTTGATTTTTCCGTGCTTGACGTACATGCCGTAGCGGCCTTCGAAGACGCCGATTTCGGCTTCGTCGTCCGGGTGTTTGCCGATGGTCCGCAGAGGTTCCGGGGCCGCTCGCTTCTTCGTGTTCTTCAACAGTTCCACGGCGGCGTCCATCGTGATGTTCAGGACGTTGAAAGTCTGGCCGTTGAATTCGTAAGTGTGCGACTTGCGGTCATAGCTGCCATACACCTTATCGTGCAGAACGTACGGCCCGAAGCGGCCGATGCCGGTGTTGACGACTTTGTCCGTCAGCGGATGCTTGCCGATGCGCCGCGGCAGAGCCAGCAGGTCGGTGGCCGTCTGCAGGTCGATGTTCAGCGGATCGAAGCAGTTGGGAATGCTGCAGCGTTTGGGTTTTGGATTTTCCTCCGTGACTTCACCCAGTTGCAGATATGGTCCGAACGGGCCGTTGAGCTGATAGATCGGGACGCCTTCTTCCGGATGCATGCCGAGCGCGGTGGGGCCCTTTTGCTTCTCTTCAATCAGGCGATCCGCCAGATCGTTGTTGATGTCAGCGGGAGCGACCGTTGCGGGAATCGACGCCGTGACTTTCTGCTCGCCCTCCACTTTTTCGAAGTACGGACCGTACTTGCCGACTCGCACGTCGGAGCTGACACCGTCGAGCTTCAGCGTGCAGGCTTCGCGGGGATCGATGTCGCTTTCACGCTGCCTGACCTGTTCGCTGATGCCGTCGTTTCCGGAATAGAATGTTCGCAGATATGGCAGGCGATCGGCGGTTCCCGACGCGATATCATCCAGCGTCTGTTCCATTCCGGCGGTGAAGCCCAGGTCGACGAGGTTGGGGAAATAGTTCTCCAGCAGCTTCGTCACGGCCATCGCAGTAAACGTCGGCACAAGCTGGCTACCCTGCTTGTTGACATAACCGCGATCCTGGATCGTGCCGATGATGCTGGCATACGTCGACGGGCGACCGACGCCTTCCGCTTCCAGTTTGCGAACCAGCGACGCTTCGGTGTATCTCGCAGGCGGCTTGGTTTCGTGCGGAT
>CAZHET010000717.1:0-2863 GCA_964531585.1 uncultured Planctomycetaceae bacterium
GCGCCGTGCCGCTCACGGAACATGGCGCTGTCCTGCTAGTCATCGCGTCAGGACCGGATCACTGTGGCGTGCACAGGCACTTGGGCAATCCGGTTCGTCAGCGCCTGTGACAGCGCGATCCGCCGGAGCGGCCGAAAGTCCGTCAGCGACGCCCGTCGTGGTGCCGGGGCCGGAACCACTGCCTCGAAACCAGCGAATCATCGCCAGAGTTGCCGGATACGCCAGCAGTCCGCTCAGCGGAGCGACAATCGCAGTGCCCAGGCACAGCGGAAGGCCAACGTGAAACGCAAGCTGCTGAACCGCCTGCCACCACCCGGCGAATCCTTCGAACGAAAGGATGTCCCGAAACTGCTGGACGGTCGCCGTGCCTGGCAGGAACAGTGTGCCCACCCAGTACAGCCCGTAATAAATCGGCACGACGGTCAGCGGATTGGAAATGTAGATCATCAGCAGGGCGGCCGCGCGGTTGAAATAGAACAACCGGTGCGTCGACACAGCGATCGCCATCACCACGACAGTCTGCAGCCCGACGGTTGGCGTCATTCCGACCAGCATTCCGACGGCCGCACCCAGCGCAATGGAGTGAGACGTGTCATCGAGCGCCAGGACGCTGCGTAACACGGTGCGCGGGCTTGACCAGATACTCAGCAGCCGTCGCCACATGAATTCCGCTTCTTCGCTTCCTGCGCTGATTGTTTCGGGAGGGCGAGGCTCCTGTCCAGCCGCTGTTGCGTACGACGCCCCACTTGCAAACGCGGCTGCGCAGGAGCTTCGCTCTCCCCGGCAGGTGCCACGCGCCCTGGGAGTATAAGACGCCGTGGTCCACGCAACATAACGCGATGCGTGAAAATGCACTCGCCAGGCCACTCGCGGCCTGGGCTTCTCATTTATCGGCAGTTAATGCCGAATTTGCGAAAGCCGAATGACGGGAATCGGTCAGGCGATCAGTTTTTCCACGACCTTGCCATGAACATCCGTCAGCCGAAAATCGCGACCGGCATATCGGAATGTGAATTTTTCGTGGTCGAAGCCGAGCAGTTTCAGAATCGTCGCCTGCAGGTCGTGCACGTGTACGGTGTCTTCGACGGCACGGAAACCAAAGTCGTCGGTGGCTCCGTGAACATAGCCGCCTCGCACACCGCCGCCCGCAAGCCACGTCGTGTAGCCCCAGTGGTTGTGGTCGCGACCGTTGATCTTGCCGGCGTTGGATCCTTTCTTCGGAAGTTCGACGGTGGGGGTCCGGCCGAATTCACCGCCCCAGATCACCAGCGTTTCGTCCAGCAGTCCGCGCTCCTTCAGGTCGGTCAGAAGGGCTCCGATGGCCTGATCGCACTGGCCAGCCAGACGACGGTGGTTGACTTCGATGTCGTCGTGATTGTCCCAGGGCTGACCGTGTCCGTGCCAGACCTGAACGAATCGGACTCCGCGTTCAACCAGCCGGCGGGCAATCAGAATCTGTCGAGCCTGCACGCCGCCGCCATACATTTCGCGGATGTGTTTCGGTTCGCGATCGACGTCGAAGGCCTCAGCCGCTTCCGTCTGCATGCGAAACGCCAGCTCGAACGACTGAATCCGGGATTCCAGTTGAGCGTCACCCTGACGTTCCTGAGCGTGGCGGGCGTTCAGCATTCGCAGCAACTGCAACTGCTTCGCCTGCTGTTCCAGCGGAATACGATCGTTACGGATGTTCTCGATCAGTTTCTCGATGTCCGTATTCTTCGTGTCAATGTACGTGCCCTGGTAGACGCCTGGCAGAAATCCGGCCTGCCAGTTCTGAGACTCCTGGATCGGATAGCCTCCGGGACACATCGCGACGAACGCGGGCAGATTCTGATTTTCCGTACCGAGCCCGTACGTCAGCCACGATCCCAGACTGGGACGCACGAGCCGTGCGTCTCCACAGTTCAGCAGCAGCAGCGACGGTTCGTGGTTGGGAACGTCCGCATACATCGAGCGAATGATGGCAATGTCGTCGATGCACTTCGCGACGTTCGGGAACAACTCGCTGACTTCAATGCCGCTGTCCCCGTACCGGCGAAACCGAAACGGCGAAGCGAATGCCGCTCCGGTTGGTCGTTCGGTTTTCAGATTGCCGCCGGGAATCGTCTGCCCGTGATGCTTTGTCAGCATGGGTTTCGGATCAAACGTATCCAGATGCGATGGCCCGCCGTTCATGAACAGATGAATGACGTGCTTCACCTTCGAAGGGAAGTGAGCCCCCTTCGGCAGCATTGGGTTCGTTCCCTGAGTCAGCTCAGCGGCACCGGCAGACGAAGCCAGCATATCCGCGAGCGCCAGGCCTCCGATTCCCAGCCCGCAGCGAGTCAGCATGTCGCGTCGGCTGGTCAGAATGGGGCTTTGGCTGTCAGCCGTGTCGAGAGTGTTCGGCATGAATTCAGACGCGTGGAAAAAGGCGGGATCGACGGCGGGGACTCAGTAGCGGTATGACAGCCGCCGTCGAGCGGGCGATGGATGCCACACTGGATTTACGGCAATCCACCATCGGGAGTCAAGGACTTTAGTCATTGTAGCCATCGCTGGCCGCATTGAGCAGCACGAGTTCCAACAACGGTCTGACGCGTCGGGCGATGGAATTTGCGGCGCTCGATCCAGGCGACCGGCGGTGCTGACCAATCCGCGAGCTGACGGAATCACGAATCGTGCAAAACGTGAACAGGTTGGCCATGTCACAACAACGCCGGCGGTCAGGTAGGCAACATGAGTCCAGGCCATTAAAGTCATCGCATCACCTTCAGTTCCGGCTTTGAGTTGTCATTGCACTGACTCCTTCAAGCGGAGCGCTTCGGTTGACTTAGCAATGAGCGGAAAAAAAGTGTCTGACCCCAATTGCCGGGAACCGGCC
>CAZHET010000718.1:0-2857 GCA_964531585.1 uncultured Planctomycetaceae bacterium
GCCGCCTAACCGTCACCGCGGCGACCACCCAGAAATCCCGCGGTGGACGTTGCCAGATTGTGTCGAAAGCTCGTCGTCTGATCCAGCAGCGCGGTGACGCGGTCGCTGTCGGATTCAATCTGGCGGCATGTCTCTTCCAGCGACGGGAAGAGCCCGTGAATCAAACGCGAATCGGCCATCGCCTGAGCGAAGTCGCGAACCCGCCGAGTCAGTCCTTTTCTCAGCCGCCACGTGAATGCGGTCACCAGAATCCCGGACCAGATCACCAGAAACAACAGCGCCGGAACGTAGAAGTCCACCTTCAGCAGTTCTGCTTCGTGTTCGTGAAACCCAAACATCGGGCCGAAAAACGTGGTCCAGAAGAAGTTGTAGCCGACTCGGCCCAGCAGAAAGACCACATACAGCAGAAACAGCGCTTCGTACCACGCGCGAATCAACCGGCCGCTGTTCTTTGTCGCCAGTTCGTCGATCAGTTCGTCCACGCTGCGTCGTGCGTCGACGAGAAATTCTCCTTCCAGCGAGGCCGCCTGGCGGCGCAGTTCGGTCAGATCGCGGCGATCCTGACCTTCATCGCGATTGATTTCCGCCGCTCGCACGTACCCGGAAATGACCATTCGTGATTCCTGCAGAAGCTGGTCGCTGATGCCGAATGTCGACAGCCGTTCCAGGCTGGAATCCGCTTCCTGCTCCTTCACGCGTGACTTCATCCAGCGAGCCCCCTGAACCGCGCCGATCAGCGCCATCTGGGCAGACGTGCGTGCGCGAAACAGTGTGAACGAAGCAATGAACGCGCCAAGTCCGTTGTACAGCCGCAGCACCGACGAGAACGGGCTGAACCCCCACATGTCCGTGACAGCGCTGATCAGCCGGCGTTCCCACAGGTTGCGGTTGACGAGAAGCTCGTCGCACAGTTGCGTGGTCAGCGTCGACTTCAACTGGCCGCGCTGCGTCTCCAGTTGCGACTGCAGTTCCCGAACCTTCGGCAGCGTAATGTCGTATTCGGCTCGACAGCGAGTCAGCGCCTCCTGCAGCAGATCGATCAGATTCGCGCGGCGAATTTCCACTCGCCGCGACGCTCCCAGCTGATTCGTCAGCAGTTGCAGCAGACGGCCGAAGTCACCGGATGGCGTCCTGCCTTCGCGCTGCTCGCTCAATGCTCGCACCGAATCAACGAAGAACATGTCAGGCACTTCGTACCCCGTGGCGAGCCGCGTCTTCCAGTCTTCACGAATGTCGGAATCGCGGTCGGCGTGAGTCTGCACGAACACCAGGCGGCAGCCGCCGGCAACGTCGCCCAGTTCGTCAATCACACGGGCACTACGGTACTTCTGCTGAGTCGACGTGTAGATCAGCACGTCGCAGTGAGGAGCGATCTCCCGCAGCAGCGCAAGATTGCTGCCGGTCGATGCCGTTTCACTGGTGTCCGGGTCGGGGCAGTCGATGACCACAATGTCTTTCAGAACCGGCGCGCTGACTCGCTTCAGCAGGAAGTGATCGAGGTTCAGGCCGAGAACTTCGATTTCCATATCGGGATGAAGCAGCAGCACCGGCGTCTTTGTGGTGGGTCGCTGCCGCCCAGCGGGCGTAACTTCTTCGCCGATGAGGGCGTTGACAAGCGAACTTTTGCCGGTGCCGGTTCCTCCGAACGTTGCCACCACCAGCGGAGATTCCAGGCGAAACCGCAGGTTTTCCACGCGATCCATCAGCCGCTGAATCAACGCCCGGCAGCGGTGGCCGGAATCCCAGTCCGGGCAGTCGGCGATCCACCGGTTCAGCCGGCTGACCAGCCCGTCGATTTCGGCCAGCACGGCGATGTGATCGAGCTGCGGGTTCTGCGTCATGAAACGTGCCCTCGGTCGCCTGCCGCGATCAATTGGTTCAGTGTGCCCATTAGTTCCGCGACTTGCTGATATTCCTGCGATTCCGTCACCACTGCCGCAGCTTTCAGATCTTCGGGGAGTGAGCCCAGCAACTGCGTGTGAATGAACTCCGTCAGCCAGTTTGCTCTCCGCTTTGTGAATGACGCGTGCAGCCTGTGAAAGTAGGTCTGCAGAATTCCGACTCCGGTTCCCGCTGCTTCGGAGACGGCGGTTTCTCCCGCGACCGCTGCTGTTGCTCCGCCGGCCACATCGGCGAAGACGTGAATCACCGCCTGAGCCGCCGCGTCAGCCACAAACGGCGCGACGGTTTCTCCCGCCGGGCCGAATCCCAGACTGAACAGTACCACGCTGGTCACGGGACGGACGGCGGCAGACACGTTGTGCAGGTTCTTGTAGAGCCTGAACAGATCCGGGCTGTCATGACTGAAACGCTGCATCTCGTCGCTGACAACGTCGTGCAGTTCTTTTTCGAAATCCGTCTGCTGGTGCTGTCGGCGAAGTTTCTCGATCAGCTCCGTCCGGCTGGAAGCCGCCAGGATGGCTTCGATCCGCGGCTTGATCAGGCGGTTTCCGCTGTCGGCCATCCACTGCAGCTTGTCGAACAGTTCTTCGACCGTCGTCAGCACCGCCGACCATTCACGGTCGCGGTATTTGTCCAGCGGCGGAATTGGTTCGCCCTGAATGACGTCGCGAGCTTTCCTGAACGGCCACTTGATGCCCGCGCCGACGGTGTCGTAGACGCTGTTGACCGTGCGAGCCCACCCCTGCTGCCGCGACTTCCACCAACGACGGATCTCCGCGACGAACACAGCATTGGCAGGAATCGGCCAGTCGCGAATTCGCAGCACGGCGTCGGAAGACAGCCGCTCAGATGCCGCAGCAAGTTCCGAACTGGCGGCGCGAAACTGACTCAGATGCGCTGGAATGCCGTCAGCCGGATCCAGCAGTCGTTGCAGTGACCCCTGCAGCGTGCGAAC
>CAZHET010000719.1:0-2854 GCA_964531585.1 uncultured Planctomycetaceae bacterium
AGCTGTCGATCATCTTTGCCTTTATTGCCATCTTCTGGTCCGTCTTCGATCAGACGGGTTCGTCCTGGGTTTTGCAGGCCGATGACATGGACCTGCAGTTTCTGGGGATCACGTGGCTGCAGTCTCAGATTCAGGTGGTGAATCCGATTCTGGTCATGGCGCTGATTCCGGTCTTCCAGCTCTTCCTGTATCCGGCGATCGACAAAGTGTTCCCGCTGACATCGATTCGCAAAATCAGTATCGGCTTCTTTTTGACGGCAGCCAGTTTTGCCGTACTGACATGGGCGCAGGAACTGATCGACCGAGGCGAAACCCCGTCGATCGCGTGGCAGTTGTGGGCGTATCTGCTGCTGACCAGCGGTGAACTCATGATTTCCATCACCGGTCTGGAATTCGCCTACACACAGGCTCCACGGACGATGAAGTCCGTCATCATGGCCATCTTCCTGTTCTCGGTGTCACTCGGAAACATCTTCACCAGCACCGTCAATCACTACATTCAGGTTCCAGGCGTGAACAAAGTCGCCGAAGAGGCGAAGTCGCTCACTGCGGGAGATTCCGCAGACGTCGGACCGTATTCGCTGAAGACCACATCGTGGAATCCTGAAGCCTCGGCTGACGCTGAAGCCGCTGGCGAAAACGCCGCCGCGAATCCGGGCAAGGAAGTCCGTCTTGCTGGTGCGGATAATCAGTTCGACACCGCCGACGACATTCTGATGCGCTTCAACGAATACGATGAACAGGTCGCGATCGTGACTGCGGAAGATGATGCTTTGAACGAGGCCGCCAAACGCATTGACGAGGCTTTCTTCGCATCAACCGACGATGACGCAACACGGCGACTGCCGTTTAACGACGAAGGCAATGCTCTGATCGCAGGGCTAAACGATTCGCTCGGCCAGCCACTCGTGTACGAACAGGTGACGCGCAATATCTACCGCGTGATTTCTCCCGGAGCCGACAAGCTGCCGCAGACCGAATGGAGCGTCATTCTGCAGGGCACCGTCAGCCGGGCAATCAAGTCTGACGGAGAAACTCCGGCTGACTATACGTGGCTGGAAAAACGCATGATCGAAGTCGACGGCGAAAACGGAAAAGCGGAAGTCGAAAAGGCTCGCGGCAATATCCCTGAAACAGAAATCTCTCACGACATCACTGTCGGCGGGCAGAATACGCTGGAGGGAGCCGCCTACTTCCGGTTCTGGACATACACAGTGCTGGTCACTGCGTTTCTGTTCATCCCTGTCGGTTACCTCTACAAGGAGAAGACCTACATTCAGGAAGAACAGCAGCCGTCTGGTCTCAACGAAGACATCGAAGCCGCCACGAAGATCGAATAGACGAAACAGCAGCCTGAGATCGTTTAACCCGTGGTCAGGAACCGCACCGTTGCCGCGGAGGCTCGCGGCACCGCCACGGGCATTCGACCGCAGCGACTGGAGTATCACGACATGCGAAACACAACATCACGCGGTGCGGTTTCATTGGTGATTCTGCTGGCGACCGCATCCGCTGCTCCTGCTCAGAACGCTCCGTTCAAACCCGAACGCTGCGAAGTCATTCCGCTGCCCGAGCAACAGACGTCATTGCAGATTGACGGTGTCGAAAAGACGCGGTGGCATTTCGGCGACCAGTATCCGCGACCGTTCTTCTATCCCTTCAACGGACCGTCCGGCACATCGCTTACCCGAATGGGCCATCCGGGGGCTCCTGATCATGACCATCATCGATCTGTCTGGTTCGCCTTCCATGATGTCAACGGCCTGAGCTTCTGGGCGGATAACTCCGGCACGCAGATCCGGCAGAAGCAGTGGCATCGCTATCGTGACCGTGATTCGGAAGCCGTGATCGCATCGGTCACAGGCTGGTACGATCCTCATGGAAACGAAGTGATGGAACAGGATCTGGTCGCTGCGCTGATTCCGCTGGCTGACGATGAACACGCACTGGAACTGCAGATCACAATGCGTCCTCCCGAAGGTGCTGATACGGTGGAACTCGGCAAGACGAACTTCGGTTTCCTGGCCGTTCGGGTCGCCAAAACAATCTCCGCCCACTTTGGTGGCGGCGAACTGACCAGCAGCGAAGGAGCCGTCGGTGAACCGGCAATCTTCGGCAAACAGGCTCGCTGGATGGACTACACCGGACCGGTCAGCGTCGGCACGGGAAGTGACCGGCGTGTCGTCACGGAAGGCATCACGTATTTCGATCATCCCGCAAATCCGCGTTACCCGACGTTCTGGCACGTGCGCGAAGACGGCTGGATGGGAGCCGCGTTCTGTATGCAGCAGGGACTGACCGTCACCCACGATTCCCCGCTGACGCTGAGATATCTGCTGCACGCTCATGCGGGTGACTACGATGCCGACAAAGCCGCGACCGTTCACACCGCGTTTGCCGATCGAGCGGCCTTTGTGGTTCGCAAGCCGAAGCCCGGGGAAAAGCACCTGCACTTCGAAGTCGAACGGCAGTGATGAACAGCGAATGCGTCCAGACCTTCAGTTGGCCGCCTTTTGTTCCTCAATATGCTTCTTCGCGATCGCCACGTCGTGAGCCATCTGCAACTGACGCTCGGTATTCCGGGCCTGTCGACGGAAGACTCGCTGCAGCCGAATCGCCGTGTTGATGCCGACGATCAATGCCACACTGACAGAAAAGGCCACGCCGAACGCCGTGACCCAGCCCCACATGCCGTGCCGAGCGGGGCTTCCCGACGCAGCCACGTCAATGCGTCCGGTAAACAGCATCACAACGCCAAAGAAGAACACGACCAGCAACAGACAAACGAAGAACCCCACCAGGCCGCCGGCGATCCAGGATTCCAGTCGCTGAACGGTCGTTACGTCACCTTCAT
>CAZHET010000720.1:0-2851 GCA_964531585.1 uncultured Planctomycetaceae bacterium
TGGCAAGAGCTCGATGGCCTTCGATACGCTCTACGCCGAAGGTCAGCGGCGGTATGTCGAATCGCTGTCGACGTACGCGCGGCAGTTCATGGGGCAGTTGCCGAAGCCGAACGTGGATTCGATCAGCGGGCTGGCTCCGTCGATCTCGATCCAGCAGAAATCCACCAGCCGCAATCCACGCAGCACCGTCGGCACGATTACGGAAATCTTCGACTACCTGCGAGTCCTGTTCGCGCGCGTCGGTCAGGGTTACTGCTACGTCAGCGGCAAGCCGATCAAAGCTCAGTCGACGGATTCAATCGTCGACAGCATTGCCAGCCTAAAAGCAGGCACGCGGTACTCAATTCTCGCCCCGGTGGTGCAGAACCAGAAGGGGGAATTCAAAGACCTGTTCGAAGACTTGCTGAAGCGAGGATATCTGAGGGCACGCGTGGACGGGGAAGTCGTTTCGCTGTCCGACGACCTGAACCTGCGGCGTCATCACAAGCACAACATTGACGTCGTGGTCGATCGACTCGTCGCCGGTCCGTCCAGCCGCAGCCGGATGGCCGAAGCCGTCGAACAGGCGCTGAAGCTGGCAGACGGAAGGTTGATTTGTGCAGTAGATAGCGACGGCCCGGCGGCCCCCACAACGGCGTCATCATCGAGTGCCAGTGCTGCGAATGCAGGCAAACGTCGGAAGAAGCGCCGGGCCGCGGACGAGGCCCCGTCGGACCGCCATGACGTGCAGGACCGTCTTTACAGCGCCAACTACGCGTGTGCTGAAAGCGGAATGAGCTACGAACCGCCCAGTCCGCAACTCTTCAGTTTTAACAGTCCGCTTGGCATGTGCATGGACTGCCACGGACTCGGCATGAGTCACGGTTTCGCAGCTTCTCAGATTATCGTCGACGAGAAGAAATCCATCCAGAACGGAGCGGTGCTGCTGCTGCCGTCTCTCCGAAAGATGGGGCGCTGGCCCAGACACATCCTGACCGGAGCAGCCGAAGCGATCGAAAAGGAGGTCTGGCTGGAACCCGGCTCCATGCTGAAGACGAAGTGGCAGGACCTTCCGGCACAGGCGCAGCACCTGTGGCTGTACGGCACCGGCGACACTCACATCACCTTTGCCTGGAGAACTCGCGGCGGCGTCTACAAGCACGGCGGCAAGTGGGAAGGCTGGGTCAACAGGCTGCTGAACGACTACCGCACGACGAAAAATCCGATGCGGCGCAAACAGCTCGAAAAGTATCTGGAAGTCGTTCCGTGCCCCGCCTGCGCCGGCGAACGCCTGAACCGCCAGGCGCGCCACGTGAAAATCACGTCGAACAGCGCGAGCTTCAGAAAGCGCGGCAAACCGATGGAACTCAGCCTGCCGCAGGTGTGCGCGCTCAGCATCGAAGAAGCGGCTGAGTTCTTTGAGTCCCTGAAACTCGATGCGACGCAGCAGTTGATCGCCGACGAAGCGCTGAAGGAAATTCGCGGCCGGCTGGGATTCCTTCTGCAATGCGGGCTGCATTATCTGTCGCTGGAACGTTCGGCCCCCACGCTTTCCGGCGGAGAATCGCAGCGCATCCGGCTTGCCGGCCAGATCGGCTGCGGGCTGGTGGGAGTCGTCTATATTCTGGACGAACCGTCGATCGGCCTGCATCCGCGCGACAACACGATGCTGCTGGAAAGCCTGCAGCATCTCCGCGATCAGGGCAACACGGTGATCGTCGTGGAGCACGATGAAGAAACGATGCGCGCCGCCGATCACATTGTTGACTTCGGCCCCGGACCGGGGATTCGCGGCGGAGAACTGGTTGTCGAAGGTTCATTGACGGATGTCCTGAAGAACGTCCGCAGCGTCACGGGGCAGTACCTCAGCGGAAGTTTGCAGATCGAAGTGCCAAAGGAACGTCGTGCATCCAACGGCCGCGAGCCGCAGGGCGCTAGCCCCGGTTCCCGATCCCGCAGGAACACTGCAGTGCGTAAAACCGGGGCTAGCGCCCTGCGGCTCGCGAACTGCATCACCGTCAAAAACGCCCGCCACAACAACCTGAAAGGCATCGACGTCAGTTTCCCGCTGGGCCGGTTCATCGCCGTCACGGGAGTCAGCGGCAGCGGGAAAAGTTCGCTGACCAACGACATTCTGTGGCAGGTGCTGAACCGCGACGTCAATCAAGGCAACGGCGAACCGGGTAAGCATGATCGAGTCAACGGCCTTCCGAACATCGACAAGGCGATCGACATTGATCAGTCGCCGATCGGCCGCACTCCGCGCAGCAATCCCGCGACGTACGTCAAAGTCTTCGACGAAATTCGCAGACTGTTTACGCAACTGCCGCAGTCGAAGATGCGGGGTTACCAACCAGGACGATTCAGCTTCAATGTTCCCGGCGGTCGCTGCGAAGCGTGCGAAGGCCACGGAGCGACAAAGCTGGAAATGGACTTTCTGGCCGACATCTGGGTGCCCTGCGATGTATGCGAAGGACGCCGGTTCAGCCACGAAACTCTGGAAGTCCGTTTCAACGAACACAGCATCGCCGACATTCTGAACCTGGAAATTCGCGATGCACTGAAGGTGTTTGAAAACGTCCCGAAGATCAAACGCTATCTGGAAACGCTGTGCGAAGTCGGGCTTGACTACATGACGCTTGGCCAGCCATCTCCCACGCTTTCCGGAGGCGAAGCGCAACGCATCAAGCTGTCACGCGAACTCGGAAAACGTTCCACCGGAAAGACGCTGTACCTGCTGGACGAACCGACAACCGGGCTGCACTTCGCGGACGTTCACAAACTGCTGGAAGTGCTGCACAGCCTGGTGGATCTCGGCAACACGGTCATCGTCGTTGAACACAATCTCGACGTGATCAAAACCGCCGACTGG
>CAZHET010000721.1:0-2843 GCA_964531585.1 uncultured Planctomycetaceae bacterium
CGGCGCGACGTCAGTCCGCCATCGTCATCACCGACACCATCATCGCCGACAGCGTGAACGCCGACTTACGTCACGCGGCACCACACACCAAACACGTGACGGCGACAGGCGCGATGTCGCCCGCCAACGACCCCTGCCTTTCGCTGGTTTGCGCCACGATCACTCGGTAGCCTGATCGCCTTCGTGCTTCCGACAATCCTCGCAAGGCCCGACCATGAATTTCCGCACTGCTCTCGCCGCCTGCCTGCTGATCGCCGCACCCGCCGTCGCCGACGATTTCCCGGAACCCGTCAACACGCAGGCTCCCGGAGAACACCCGCCATCGCCGGAAGAAACGCTCGACCTGTTTGAGCTGCCCGACGGCTTCAACGTCACGCTGTTCGCCGGAGAACCTGACGTCCAGCAGCCGATCGCGTTTGACTTTGACGACCGAGGCCGCATCTGGGTCGCGGAAAACTACACGTACAGTGCTCACGGCGAGATCGATCCGAACCTGCGAGATCGCATCATCATCCTGGAAGACCAGGACGGGGACGGTCGCCACGACGTTCGCAAAGTCTTCTGGGACAAGGGCAGCATGCTGACCGGTCTGACCTGGGGATTCGGCGGGCTCTGGATTCTGAACGACGGCACACTGTCATTCATCCCCGACCGCGATGGCGACGACGTTCCCGACAGCGAACCCGTCGAAATGCTGAACGGCTGGACGAAAAATGCCGGGCACAACTTCGTGAACGGACTGCTGTGGGGACCGGACGGCTGGCTCTACGGTCGCCACGGCATCACCGACACGTCGTATCCGGGGACTCCGGACACGCCGCAGGAAGAACGACAGCCGATCAACTGCGGCATCTGGAGATTCCATCCGACGAAGCACACGTTCGAAGTCGTCTGCCACGGAACCACGAATCCCTGGGGCCTGGACTACAACGAATACGGTGACTTCTTCATGTCCAACAACGTGATTGGTCACTTGTGGCATGTGATTCCCGGAGCCCACTACGAACGGATGTTCGGCCAGGACTTCAATCCTCATCTGTACGAACTGATGGGCATGTGCGCCGATCATTATCATTGGGACGAATCCGGCGGCTGGCAGAACAGCCGCGATGGCAAGGCCGAAGATCTCGGCGGAGGCCACAGTCACAGCGGCCTGATGATCTATTACGGCCAGAACTTCCCGGAGGAATACCGCGGGAAAGCCTTCATGTGCAACACTCACGGCCGCTGCGTAAATGTCGACCGTCTGGAACGCAAAGGCAGCAGCTATGTGGCAAAGCACGAACCCAATTTCCTGAAGGTCAACACGCCGTGGTTCCGCGGAGTGGAGTTGAAATGCGGCCCGGCCGGCTGCGTGTACCTGAGCGACTGGTCCGACAACGGCGAATGCCACGACCACGATGGCGTGCATCGCAAGAGCGGGAGGATTTACCGGATTTCGTATGGTGCCGGGAACGCGCAGAGATCAATCGCGAACCGGTTGGGAAGGAACCTCGATCCTCAAATGGTTGCACTCCCCGCATCCAGACTACTGGATGGGATCGGAATTGGAGATCAGTACGTGCCGATCTGGCACCAGAGAAAATACCGGCGTCTGTTGTTTGAACGCGTTTACCACTTTCAGTCTGATCATCCGGATCTGAACATCGCCACGGATGAATTCTGGAATGAGCTACTGCGTTCTTCTAACGAGCGCACGGACGTTTTAACGGATAGTCCGCTGGAGCTCGCGCGAACTGACGAGGATGAAGCCAGGAGCCTGGAACTGGCCAACCTGCTGTGCTCATGCGCCGCTCTGGATGCACAGACATGCCGACAGTTGCTACTTTCACGATATGAATCAGTGCGTGCCAGGACCATTCAGCACGTCTTTGATAATCCTCACCTGCGAGCTGAGGTTCGCCAGACTTTTTATGGCCTGCTGCGCGTCAACACCTCCCCTGTCGTTGCGCTGGCGTATGCGTCGGGGCTGCAACGACTTCCCGCCACTTCATTCGAGCGAATTCTAGATCAGGAATTCAGAGTACAGATCAGGGACCACACGGCGGACTCTTGGGAGATTGGTTTTCTCCTTACAGCACGCACAGACTCAGCTAAGATGCTTCCTGAAGACCGGCCTCTCCGCCTCATGACCTGGTATGCGATGCTCCACCATTCGCTGGTTGGTTTTGATCCCCGCTGTCCTTCGAAGCAACTTCGCGCATTCGCAACTCGCCTCACTGTGGAGAAATCCGACGTAAGCAATCCGAACGACGTGGTCATTGCACTGACATTGCGCAATCTTGTGCATCGCCGCGCAACGGACGACATTCCCGCGATACGGTCCCAACTAAAGGCCATGCTCGACGGACTCCGTGGCCGACGGAACGTCGCTTTGCCCGTGAGCTGGGAAGCCTCTCACAAGAAGCTGGACAGCATTGGCGATGAAGAGATCAACCAGTTGGCAGCCCGTCTATCAACTGTTTTCGGTGGTCCCATAGGTCTCGACGAGATTCACGAACTGGTTTCCGACCGCAATGGGAACCATGAAGCCCGCTCGCGGGCAGTTGACACCCTCTCAGAAGTGAGGCGCGCCGAGTCAATTCCGGTCCTGCTCAGCCTCCTGACAGACCGCGCCGTGTACGTCGACGTCGCCCGCGCGCTTGCCGCGTTTGATGATCCACGAATCCCCGACGAGCTTCTGAAACGCTGGGACGGTCTGCGGCACGGAGCCCCGGAAGCAGCAGCCGACACGCTGGTGAGTCGCAGGTCTTATGCTTCGGAATTCGCAAGTGCCATTGCTGACGGGCGAGTTGACTCGTCGGTGCTGACGGCCGCTCAGGTGCGGCAATTGCTCGCTTTCA
>CAZHET010000722.1:0-1670 GCA_964531585.1 uncultured Planctomycetaceae bacterium
TCTGATCTTGATGGAAGGGCTGCCCAGGGGACTTACTCTGACATTTTCGCTGGCGTAATCAGGTCCGAACCGTCCGGTGCATGCTCCGGAGTCTCGTGCCCGAGGGAGCAAAGTTCCACAATCTGCCGCCGTTAGAACTGACCTGAACCGGTGTCGCGGCGACAGGCTGTAGCGGTTACGCATGCTGCAGCGATGGCTGCCGCATGACGGATTGCACCGGCTGAAGCGATTCAACGTGTTTTGGCATCTGGAATGGTTGTTGGCATTGTCGTGGTCGTACAACCGGCAGAATCACCGACGTGAGCGAATCACGCTGAAATCGCCGGAGCGATCGCAGTTGCAGGCGGGCCATTGTCGATCGGATTGAGTGACAGGATGCCCTACGAGGACGGGAGTCTCTTTCGATGCTCGCATTACCGCGACTTTCTTTGGTTGCGACAGCCGCCATCGCGCTGGCTGCCGTTTCGGGTTGCGCTTCTCTCGAAGACTGCAAGTACGAGACAGCACAGCGACTGCGGACGGGTCAGGCCTGGCGGGAGTACAACTCCTGCAGTGACCAGTGCTTCACCAAGGACTACGCGCATGGCTGGAAGGCGGGCTTCTACGATGTTGCCACCGGCGGCAGCGGCTGTCCGCCACTCATTCCGCCGAAAAAATACAGCAAGCCACCCGTTTTTCTCGAACGGGACGAGAGCCGCCGCGACGACTGGTACACCGGATTTCAGGACGGTGCCTGCTGCGCCAGGAGTCAGCCGGATTTCCACTATCTGAAGCTTTGGGCTCCCGGGCCGCCAGCGTGCCTGTGCCCGGTTTCATTCTCAGAAGTCCATCATTCTGTTCCGCCATCTGAGCCGCTGATGCCGCACGTGCATGAGCATGAGCAGGACGATGTGTCGGAGCCCACCGTTCTTCCCGAGCATGTGCCGGCCGTCGAATCAAGTTCCAATGCTGGTTCTTCGACTCAAGTCGCGCCGGAACCGAAGTCTCCGGTTGCAGTGCAGCAACCCGCTGCGAATCCCGTCGATTCTGTCACTCCCATCGATGACGCCGCTCCCGTCGATGACGCCGCTCCCGTCGACGTCGAACGATTCGAGACGCAGCCCGTAAAGACTCCACCTGCCGAGGTGCAGCCGCGTCCGTACGAGTCGCGCAGCACGCCGATGTGGGACATCGAAGTGATTCCGATCGACAAGTTTGCGACTCCGGCGACTCCGATCGAAAACAGGAAAGTCGTTGAGACGACGTCTCCGCCGCCACCACAGTCGTTCACGGCAAGGCTGTACAGCGCGATGTCTGCCAGTCCCTGAACGGGACGCGCTGGTGACGGGAAAAATTCCACTGAGCTTCCCACAGACGGTGAAAATTAAAGACCTGCGGATGACCAGCAGGCTTCCTCGCACTGAGGCCGAGGATTAACCAATCAAGGACCGAACGATGCTTAGTATTTCGCACTGCCGGGGAACTCACTCGTTTCCCATCTGCGGCCTGGCAATCCTGTTGCTGAGTGCCTGTTCGGGATGCCATTCGATCACATTCGTCAATGACGCAGTTCCGGCCAGCCGGCTGCCGCGTGAGTTTTGCGCGGAAGCCCGTGAGCACAGCTTTCCGTATCCGCTGACCGTTCTGGGACAGGACAAGCCAGCTGCGCATCAGGTCGGTCCGGGCGACCA
>CAZHET010000722.1:1680-2840 GCA_964531585.1 uncultured Planctomycetaceae bacterium
CGTCTACGTCTACGGCGTGCTGCCTCCATCCACAGACGAAGCTCCGGTGCTGCAGCGCAGCCAGCCGGTCAACCAGCGGTACTATCCGCCGCACGGCAGCGCGGTTGGTGCCGTGACGGGTCTGCCGATGGAAGTTCAGGCCGACGGAACTCTGGACCTCCCCCTTGTTGGTCCACTGGACGTTTCCGGGCTGTCGATTCGCGAAGCAACGGAAGTCGTGAAGCAGGCGTACCGAGACAAGCAGGTCTTTGCCAGAGGTGGGTCTGAGCGAGTCACGGTGTCGCTGTTTACTCCGCGCGTTCGCAGAATCATGGTGATTCGTGAAGACACGCCGTCTCCCAACGTGGAGCTTCTGCCGCCGGGTCAGGTCGACCACATTCACCGCGGTTCCGGTGAAGTCATCGACCTGCCGATCTACGAAAACGACGTCCTGCACGCGCTGGCGTCGACCGGAGGACTGCCGGGCACCGATGCAGCTCGTGAGATCTGGGTCTTCAAGCGATCGGGCTTGTCGAACCCGCATGCGATCTGCCCGGAAGAGCTTCATGTTCGCACGGTTGGCTACACGGAAGAGTCTCTCGCAAACCGGCAGGTCGTTCGGCTGCCGCTGACGGGTTGTCCGGGAGAACCCGTGCCGTTCGACCCGTCATCCGTCATTCTGGACGAAGGCGATGTTGTGTTCGTGCCCCGTCGAGCGGAGTTCTTCTACACGGGCGGGCTGCTGGGTGGTGCCAAGCTGCCGCTGCCGCGCGATGAAGACATCGACGTCATCGAAGCGATTGCTCTGGCACAAGGGTCAACCGGTGGTCCGCTGGGACAGTCCGGCAGGGCGCTTTCCGCGGGAAGCCCGGGTTATGCCGTGCGTCCGACTCGCGTCATCATTCTGCGACGGACAGCGGATGGTCGGCAGTTGCCGATTCGTGTTGACCTGGCCAGAGCGATGACCGACGAAAAAGAACGGTTGCTGGTTCAGGCGGACGACGTGCTGATGCTGCAGTTCAAGCCACATCAGGCGTTCTTCAACGGCGTCGCAACATGGCTGAACCTGAACGTAACGGCCGTTGTGTCCGGCAGGGATTAGTGGGGTGCTATTCGTGATCTAATGGATGTCGGTCGGCGGCCGACGTTCGGGAGGGCGAGGCTCCTGCCGAGCCGCTGCC
>CAZHET010000723.1:0-2830 GCA_964531585.1 uncultured Planctomycetaceae bacterium
ATGACGATCACACGGACATGGTACAGACGGCGGCAGAACAGTTCGGCTGTCCGGTCTACGCGACGCCTGAATACGTCGATCTTCTTGAGAATCCTGACGCATACCACCTGCCCGCCATGACGGCAAATCCGATTCACGACATCCAGCAAGTCGAAGACGGCCAGTCGATGAAATGGAATGAATTCGACCTGACCTTTCACTTCTTTCCCGGCCAGT
Source organism: uncultured Planctomycetaceae bacterium (assembly GCA_964531585.1). Classification (GTDB taxonomy): domain Bacteria; phylum Planctomycetota; class Planctomycetia; order Planctomycetales; family Planctomycetaceae; genus JAWKUA01. Next base: position 217 of record CAZHET010000723.1, read on the forward strand.
CGTGGTATCACGGAGCGTTGTTTGTTCAGAAGGCGAACGAACGGCCGGTATTCTTCATTGGCGACTCGTTTGCACCATCCGGTATCGACGACTATTGCGTGCTCAACCGCAACCTGCTGCATGATGACGAAGGCTATCTGTACTGTCTGAAAAAGATCCGCGACGTCGGCGACTGCTGGCTGGTAAACGAGCACATCGAATACGTGTTCGACTTTACCGATGACGAACTGAGTTATCTCGAACAGCGCTATCGCGAACGTCGTGATATGCTGACCGAGCTGTTTCCGTGGGACGACCCGAATTATGGTGTCGATGAACAGTGGGCGGTGTTGTATCCGCGCGGCCTGAAGGCCAGGCCCGGCGACACGGTGGAACTGGAAGTTCGCCTCACGAATCATTCCCCGGCCGCACGCAGTTTCCAGGTGACTCCACAGCTTCCGGAGGGCGTATCGCTCGTGTCGGCAGGCGAAGAAGTGACGCTGCAGCCGCATGCCGTCGGCGCGGTGAAGTTCTCGGTGACGGTCGAAGCTGACGGCGGTCCATCGCGACTCGTGACAGCCGACATCAGCAGTGACGGCATGGAATTCCGCCGCTGGGCGGATGCTCAGATCTCGGTCGAACCATGACACCTCTGCCGCGTCGACTGCGGACGTTCTGCCTTGTCGGCCTCCTGATCGCTGGTGCCATAACGACGATCGACGCGCATCCCGTGTCGATCACCAGGACGTCGGTCTACGTGACTCGCCAGCACGCGGCAGCACGAATCGAGATCCTTCTCGAAGACCTGTACCTCTTCCATCAGTTGCAGCCCAATCGCGAAGACGTTCTGGAACGTGAAGTCCTGCGGCGCGGCATCGCACTGCACGAACAGTTCCTGCGTGAACGCTTTGAAATCGCGGACGTCGAAGGTCGTCGTTACGAACCGACTTCGATCGCCGTTGTCTCGGCTGACCTGCCGGAAGACGGAGTGCCGCTGGCGGAACTGATGAGTCATCAGCTGACCTTCGAACTGCGATTCGATTTTCCGGTGCGTCCGGACGTGCTGATGTTCGCTCAGCGTTTTACCGACGAAGCGGCCGTGCTGCCGTCCGAAATGCATCTGCGGGTCACCCAGGAAAGTGCGGGCGCTCCGTTCGAACACACGCTGCTGCCGCACGAACCATATTCGCTGCGAATCAACTGGGACAACCCGCCTCTTTCACCCGAAGCGTCCGCGCGGGAGCAGGCGGACTGGCTGGCTCGCGAACGGGACTCCCTGCTCGGCATCACAAACTACGGCAGCGTGTACTCATTTCTGTACATCGAAGACAACGAAGTGCGCCATGAAATTCTGGCACCAGTGATGACGCTGGCGGAGGATCTCTCACTGCCAGGCGACGATGACGGCGTGCTGGACGTCAATGAACAGCACGCCGCTCGAACACCGATCGCGAACTACTTCGCCGACGGAAATCCCGTCACGATCAATGGAAAAGCCAGGCAACCGGTAGTTCAACGCTGCGAATTCCACGGGCTCGACATGACCGACTTTGCTCGCCCGTCGCAACCCAGGCCGGTGCCCCTGGCGAACGCGCGGGTCGGCATCATTCTGTCGTATCCAATAGAGTCCGCGCCGACACAATTGCAGATGACGTGGAATCGCTTCAGTGACCGAGTGCTGGGAGTCACGGCGGTGGTCATTGCCGGAAACGAAATCACTCGCACGAAACTCAGCCGCCTCGGCAATCGCAACGTCCTGAACTGGAAACGCACGGAAGCGGTTCGCGAACGACAGCCGCCGCAATCGATCGCGGTGGAGTGGACCAAACGGCCAGCGCCGGCCGGCCCCTGGCTGAGCTTCGTGATGGGACTGGCCGGTGCTGTCACCGCGCTCGCGGCACTCGTCAGGCAAAGTTCCATCGCTGGCAAATCTGCCGCCGCCCTGCTGGCGAGCGCCGTAGTCATGTGGTCGGCAACCGGCTGGCAGCAACCAGCGTTGCCTGCATCGCACGCGACGCTTTCCGAATCTCAGTGCAGGCAGGTGTTCCGGCAGCTTCATACAAACACCTACCGAGCGTTCGAGTATCGAACGGAAGATTCAATTTACGACGCACTGGCTCATGGTGTGGAAGGTGACCTGCTGCGGGAGATCTACCTGGAAATCCGCCGCGGTCTGGCAACAGAAGAACAGGGTGGTGCATCGGCGCGAATCGACGCCGTCGAAATTGTCGAAATGCAGCCTGCTGAAGACGTTGCGGACGTACCGTCTTTCGGCATCCGCTGTCGCTGGAACGTGACGGGAACGATCGAACACTGGGGTCACCTGCACCGGCGCACGAATCAATACGCGGCACACTTTGTCGTGTCGCCGATCAGCGGCTTCTGGAAGCTGGCCGCCATGGACGTGTTCCACGAACAGCATCTCGAAGCGCAGACGACAGTGCTCGCAATTTCAGAACCAGGCAGCGACTAACTCGTGTTCAGATGCCGGCGGCTCACTGGAGTGCTCCGGATTCTGGAGCTGTGCCAGCAAGCAGTAGTCGGCCGCAATACCTGACTGGAATGCGTGCGGCAGGTGAGTGTTATACCTCACGCGGCCATGAGTGAGACGTTTTCGCACTGCTGGAAATTGAGG
>CAZHET010000724.1:0-2826 GCA_964531585.1 uncultured Planctomycetaceae bacterium
GGCGGCAGGGATCAGGCAGGCAATGGCAGCCGTGCATAGCAGTGCAGAGCGGACGTTGAGGTGCATAACAGGGGATATCCGTTTGGAATGCCGGACGAGCGGTGGAAAGCCGGACGAACGGAAGACCGGTCTGCTCAGTCCCGTCTGGCGCATCAGGCCAGTCTTTGCCGGGTCGCCGCCTTCGCGCGAAACCGAACCGGCAATATTGGCAGGGCGCACACGCCTACTGTGTGACGTCCAGAAAACGGGCATATGCTTCTTTCACCGCGCCTGCCTGAGTGTCGCCGTTGTGAACGTACAGGCCGTAGGTCAGCTTCAGCGGAGCGCCATCGGGCTTAATACTGACCGGAGATTCGGCGTCTTCGCCCCTGCTGTAGGTCTTCGGACCGAACGGGCTGATCGCGAACAGACCGTATGACCGGACGTGGTAGCGCGATTTGCGGAAGTTGCCGGGATGATCCATCAGGGTCACGCCGACCGTTTCGCCGTCAACCTCGCCGTAGTAATCCACCCACGGAGACTGCCTGCCCCATGCGTCTTTCTCACCGGTGACTCCGTCGGCGTTGATGATGTGGCCGCCTTCGGTTTCGCGCATCGTGTGAGCCAGGCGGACGGCGAAGAAGCCTTCTTTCGTGTCGTAAATAGTGACGTCCTTGTCGATCGCTGACAACTCAATCTGGTAGACGATCAGCCGGGACGGATGAAATGTGATTTTAGTGGTTTCCTTCAGCAGCGGTGCTTCGCCCTGCAGCCATGTGTTGTGAGTGACCAGTGTTGCGCTGCCGTCGGAGCCGGCTGATGTCTCAAAATCATCGTTGCGGATCTTTTCGGCCTCGCTCCAGAAATTCAGTTTCTCGTCATTCACGCTGTCGACCGATGCCCAGACCCCCTTGTGGTGAACGTGATCCGTGCCTTCTTTCGACGACCCGGCCTGCTCTTTGGTCGCGACGATGGCTCGCAAGACGTTTTTTCCGTTCGGAGCGTGCAATGGAAACAGGAACGGTTTCTGCCAGGACGATCCGTGGTTGAAGATGCTCAACGGTTCGTCACCCAGAAGAATGGCCAGCTTGTCGTCGTCCTGCGGTTCAAAACGGATTTGGGCGTTAGCATCGTCACCTGCCGAGGCACTCAGCGATGTCAGCAGGAACAGCGAAACGAGCAATTTTGGCAGCGCGGTCTGTTTCATGGCATTCTGCTCCGGGTGAAGGAGGACGGGCAGCACTTGATGGTCGGTGATGCTACACCAGTTGCACCGGGCGTGCCAGAAGGCCGGACGAAACTCGGCTGGTGACAATCTGCGCTTGCGGCGTAGAATTTACCCGGTACGAAGGTTTGCCGGACGAAATGGCTGGCGGACAGCAATCGCAGACTGGCTGTACCTGATCCGGCCAGCGGCACGTTTGGGCCGGAGCAGTTTAGTGCCATGTCAACGCCTGGTTAACGAAGCACTTTACGTTTGATCGCAATAACCTGCGGGCAGGACGCAACGACCGTGGAAGTATTCAACATGGCTACTCTTGAACACAAACATTCGCCCGCCCGCCCTCGATGGCGGCGGGCCATTGTGGCAAGTTCCGTGGTCTGTTCGCTGGTTGTGGGCGGCATTGTGATGCTGCCGACGGTGCTGAATCAGACCAGCTATCGCGATCATGTTCTGAACACCGCGTTCTCGAATTATGGTCTGACCGGGTCGTCAGCAACGGCATCCGGCGGCTGGCTGGTGCCGGTGGGCTATCAGCAGATCGAAATTTCGGATGCTCAAGGACGTGTGAAAGTTTCCATCGAAGAAGTTCGCACCACCCGATCGCTGCTGGGATTGTTTTCTTCCGGCACTGACCTGGGCGAAATCACGCTGGTGAATCCGGTCGTGGAAATTGCTCTGGACGAACACGGTCGCCTGCCGATTGCTCAACCGGGCGCGGTTCCGTCTGAGCTGAACGTGGCATTCAACGTGGAGAACGGTGCGTTTCGGCTGAGCGTCCCGTGGCGAACGCTGCCCATCGTGGATGTTGACGGGCTGAACATCGCCGGCGCTGTCGAGCAGCGGGACGACGGTCGCTGGCTGCGGGTTGACCCGGTGCAGGTGTTCGACCATGAACGACTTGCAGAGGCTCACACCGAACAGAACCTGGCGCTGATCGCTCCCGTGCTGTCTCAGACGACACGTGTTTCCGGGGAAGCGTCGGTGTGGCTCGATGGCGTCGAAATGCAACTCGACGGTGATGGTGCCGCCGCGTCGCCATTTCCGCTGAAGGGCCGCGCTGAGTTTTATGGCGTCGAAGCGCGACTGAAGCCGGCATGGGCCACACAGATCAGCCGGCTGGTCGGTCAGTTGGGCAACCGTCCGGTTCCGGATCGGCTGGAACTCGTGCGTGATTCCGTCGTGGAATTTCAGTTTAGCGAGCAGGGCATTCACCACCAGGGTCTGGCGATACTGCTGCCGGACGTTGCGGATCAGTTGCGGGTGCATTCGTCGGGAACTGTGGGTTTCGACGAAAAGCTGGACCTGAATCTGGCCGTTCAGATGCCGGGAACGCCCCGTCGAGCCAGTCCGCTGCTGAACACACTGACCACGCTGATGGCAACTCCGCTGCAACTGCGAGTCGTCGGGACGGTGTCGGAACCGCAACTTGTGCCGCCAGCCGGCAGTACATGGCTGGATGAAGTTTCTCAGCGTCTGGCACCGGGACAGCATTCGCCCCAGCCGCCAACGGTCGAACAGGCTGTGCTGGAACTGATTCAAACGGGTGCCGATCCGAACAAGCAACAGGCGTCCCAGGATTTGCCGGGCAGCATTCTGGGCCTGATCCGGGCCGTTAAGCACGA